>JANQQZ010000002.1 GCA_028284805.1 Phycisphaerales bacterium | reverse complement strand
GATCCTGCGCGTGAAGATGTTCGACGGGTTCCCGCCGGAGACGCGAGAGTTTCTCGAGCGGGCGCGTCGGGCGTGGATCGAGAAGGACGGGTCTGAGTGCCCGCTGTTCAACGAGCACATGCTCAGGTTCGAGGCGGGTGTGTGGCGCTCGACGGTTCTCGGCGGGCGGCGCGCTCAGGAGCTGTTCGGCGAGAACTACATCGCGCTGCGCTACGAGGACCTGCTCCGCGAGCCGACGAAGATCGGCGAGGTCTACGACCTGCTCGGGGTGGACGCGAGCGATGAGGTCGTCGCGTCATGCGTCGCGGCGAACACCTTCGAGAAGAAGACAGGGCGCAAGCCTGGTCAGGAGAAGGCGGACGCGCTGCTGCGCAAGGCCGTCGCCGGCGACTGGCGCAACCACTTCACGGACGCGGACCACGAGCTGTACCGCTCGCTGGCGGGCGATCTGCTGGACGAGCTTGGGTATGAGTCGAGCGGTGCCGCGGCGTCCGGCTCGGTCGTCGGCTGAGGCTTAGCTGAAGAAGAAGCTCCAGGCGAGCACGCCGACGATCACCACGAAGACGATCAAGGCGATCACTGCGAGTACGCCGGACATGACCTGCTTCTGGTGGGGCTGGTGTCCGTCGCCTTTCTTCCGCGAAGACCTCGGCATCGCGCGTGCTCCGATTGCCCCCCGAGCCCCGATCGATCACTCACCCGGAATATACGAGATTGTGCCCTCCCAGGGGGAGGATGCCGTGGCGTAGAGGCGTTTGGGGATTCGACCCGAGACGTAGGACAGGCGACCGGCCTCGATCGCTCGGCGCATGGCGGCGGCCATGGCGACGGGGTTGGTCGCGTGCGCGACGGCCGTGTTGAGCAGCACGCCGTCGGCGCCGAGCTCCATGGCACGGGCGACATCGGAGGCGGCCCCGACGCCGGCGTCGACGATGACGGGGTAGTCCGAGTCGCCCTCTTTGAGGAGCTCGAGGCAGAGCACGATGTTGTTGGCGTTGAGGATGCCCTGGCCGGAGCCGATCGGCGAGCCGGCGGGCATGACGCACGCGGCGCCGGCCTCTTTGAGGCGGAGGGCGGCGATCGGGTCGTCGGAGGTGTACGCCATGACCTCGAAGCCGTCGGCGACGAGGGTGCGGCAGGCTTCGAGCGTGCCCGTCGGGTCGGGGAGCAGCGTCTTCTTGTCGCCGAGGACCTCGAGCTTGACCCAGGACGCGCCGCGGTTGCCGATCTGGCTGAGCAGTTCACGCCCGAGGCGTGAGACGCGGACCGCGTCCTCGGCGCTGAAGCACCCGGCCGTGTTCGGCAGGATCGTGTAGCGGTCGGTGTCGATGAAGTCGAGCAGGGACTCGCCGCGCTCGTTGACCAGTCGCTCGCGCCTTACGGCGACGGTGACGGCCTCGCAGCCGGATGCGCTCAGGGCCTGCTGCATCTGCTCATACGTGGCGTACTTGCCCGTGCCGACGAACAGACGCGAGTTGAAGCGGCGCTCGCCGATGACCAGCGGGGCGTCGAGCAGTGACTCGGGCGTGGGCGGGGTCGCGGGGGCATCTGGGAGGTTCTTGTTCTCGATGGTGCTCATTGGCTCGCTCCTCGCTTACCCGCCACCGACCAGGGTGACGATCTCGATGGTGTCGCCGTCGCTCAACGTGGTCGAGTCGTGTCCGGACTTCGGCACGAGTTCCTTGTTGACCTCGACGGCACAGGGCGCGCCCCCGAGTCCGAGGGACTCCAGGAGTGCAGCGACCGTCGCGCCCTCGCCGACCTCTCGGTTCTCACCGTTGACCAGTAGCGTCATGCGGAGAGTCTAGGTCCCGCGCCCATCCGCTCCCTGCGGGCGCCCCCCGGGGGGGGTTGGACGCCTCCTGTGGGCCGGCTCCCGGTACAGTCTCGCGTGGATCGCGTGGAGGGATTCCGGATGAAGACATGCATGTCCGCCAGCCCGCTGCTCGTGGCCGCCCTGCTGTTCGTGTTGGGCGGGGTTGGGTGTTCTGAGGAGGCCGCCTACCCGCGATCGACGCCGGACGAGCTGGTGCAGAGCACGGTGGAGATGGTCAAGGCGGGCGACGCTCGCATGCTGCCCGACCTGATCAACGCGGACGACGAGCGGATGCGCCGGTTCCTCGATCGCATGGGAATCCTCCTGGGCAACCTCCAGGGCCTCGGCGACATCACCGCACAGAAGTTCCCCGACGAGATCGCGGCCTTGCGTGCTCGTGCGCTCGAGGCAGCGGAAGACCCCGGCGGCGCATCCTTGTTCGAGTCGTTCATGGGCGCGGGTGATCTGTTCCGCGAGGACCCGGGTCTTGCGTTCCAGACGACGCTCGGACAGATTCTCACCGACCCGTACGGGTGGATCGAGATCACGGAGGGGCGTCTGTCGACGATCTCCGACAACGAGGAGGCCGCACGCGTCCTGCTCGACGATCGCGACCTCTTCCCGGGCGGCGTGATCTCGCTGCGCCTGGTCGACGGTGAGGGCGAGGAGCCGGCTCTGTGGCATTACCAGCTGCCGACGCACATCCCGCCGCTCTCGATCGTGATGCCTCGGTCCGATGAGATGTGGGAGATCCTTGACCACATGGTGGCGGTGCTGAACAACACGATCGTCGATCTGATCGAGGACACGCAGGCGGGTCGGCTCAAGTCGCTCGAGGCGATCGGGAAGGAAGCGCAGGACAAGACGGTGGTCCCGCTGGTGATGGTCGGTGCGGCCTACGCGCGTCAGATGGAGGCGTGGAACCGCTACGACGACATCCGCAAGGCGTATTCGGATCGCGTGCGTCTCTGGGTCGTGGCCAAGCGGATGGCGCACAAGGGTGAGGGTGCACGCGAGGTCTCGCGCCGACTGCAGAGGGTCATCGGCGGCGCCGGTGAGGATCGGCTCTTCGACATCGCCTGGAAACCCCGCAGCGAGCGGCGCAAGTACCGCTTCAAGGAGATGTCCGACGAGGAGTTCGACGCGATGGTTCTCGGGTGGCTCGAGGAGGACGGGCTCACCTTGGACCTGAGCGAGGACGCCTTCGCCTGGACGGCCATCGGGGAGGCGATCGACCGTTGGCACGCGACCGAGCTCGGGATCGAGCGCCTCGGGCCGCTCCCCGGCTCGCCCGCCACCCCCATCCCCGTGTCCGGCGAATGAACGGGTAGGCTCGGTACACTCACCACCCCGCGGCTTGGGCCGTGGCTCGGCCCGAGTTGTTTGTCATGCCTGCGCCAACTCCCCCAACCCCGCTCACTCTTGCTGCCGCCGTCGACGTCGCCGATTCTGGCCTGCTGCTGGGTGCGCTGCTCGTGGCGGCCCTGCTCGGGGGCATGCTGGCGCGGATGATCCACCTGCCCAAGGTCGTGGGCTACCTGATCGCGGGGGCGGGTGTCGGCACCATCGTCACCAGTGGGTGGTTCGAGCCGGCCACGATCAAAGTCGCCAAGGAACCCCTGACACTGCTCAAGGACCTGGGCCTTGGGCTGATCATCTTCTCGTTGGGGTCGGTGTTCGAGGTCTCGCACATGCGTGCCGTCGGCTCGCGCGTGCTCAAGCTGGTCGTGGCCGAGTCGGGGCTGACGCTCGTGCTGGTGGCGCTGACGACGACCATCGCGGCTCTGGCATCGGGCTTCGGCACCGGACCGGCGATCGCTCTAGGCATCTTGCTCGGGATCGCCGCGATGGAGACGGCTCCGGCCGCGACGGTGTTCGTGCTCCGCGCGTACGAGGCGAAGGGATCGGTGTCCGACTCGATCCTGTCGGTGACGGGCTTCAACAACGCGCTTGTCGTGCTCTGTTTCTTCACGACGTTCCTCATCCTCACGGGCGCGGGCACGCTCGGCGACAGCCAGCTGACCCAGGGCGATGTCTGGTTCGGGCTCATGCTGCTGTTGATCGGGAGCCCGGCGCTCGGGCTGGTGACGGGGCTGGTGGTCTCGGTGGTGCACGCGCGCGCGGCGGCGCCGGATACGGCTGTTCTTCTTGTTGCGCTGCTGCTGGGGCTGTCCTCGGGCGAGGCATGGCTGCTGGAGACGTACGGGGTCGGGTACAGCGCGCTCTTGGCGACGATCATCGCCGGGGCCGTGTACTCGAACGTCGCGATCGATCCGGAGCGTCTCGATGGGACGGTTGCGGTGATCTCTCGCCCGGTCGTCATCGCGTTCTTCGTGCTCGCGGGCCTGAACGTGAAGATCGAGAGCCTGCTCGATATGGGCTGGATCGGGATCGCGTACCTCGTCGCGCGCCTGATCGGCAAGATGGGCGGCGCCTGGCTGGGCGTTCGCTGGGTCGGCCAGGATCGCGAACTCCCGGGGTACTTCGGCGCGGGGCTGCTCTGCCAGGCCGGACTGATCCTCGGGTGCGTCGGGTTTGTCGACAAGAACGCGGACGCGGAGATCGCCAAGACGTTCGCCGCGGTGGCGTTCGGCGCGATCGCGCTCTTCGAGACGGGCGGGGCGATCCTGGTGAAGATCACCGCGGTGCGCGCCGGCGAGGTCAAGGCGATCACCCTGATCCACCACCGACCGGGGCCCGACTCGCGTTCGCTGCTGCGCCTGACTCTCGTCTCGCTTGCGCGGACCGTTGGCTTCGCCAAGCCGAAGCCGAGCGCCCAGGCCTCGCAGGACGCGATCGAGGCGAAGCACCTGATGCGCACCAACGTGAAGTGCCTGCCGAGCGCCGCGGCGTTCGACGAGGTTCTCCGCTTCGTCGAACGCTCCCGTTTCAACCACTTCCCGGTGGTCAACGCGGGCGGTGATCTGGTCGGTGTGATCCACTTCTCCGACATCCGCGGGCTGCTGTACGATCCGGAGTTGTCGAATCTTCTGACGGCCGCGGACCTGGCCGCGACCGACACCGGCGCGATCGAGGCGTCCATGCCGCTGCGGGAGCTTCTGGACGAGTTCCAGCGGCGTGAGATCGGCTGGCTCCCGATCGTGGAGGGGAGCGGGTCGCGCAAGCTGCTGGGGATCGTTGAGCAGCGCGACGTTCTGGCGGCAGCAAGACAGGCGCACCTGCGATGAGCAACCCCGACCAGTCGGCCATCCGTCAGCGGCTCGAAGGCGCGCGCGAGTTCGCGCGCCTCGCCGGCGAGGTCACGCTTCGGTACTTCATGGATCCGGCGTTGACGATCGAGCACAAGCCGGACGGGACGCCGGTGACGCCGGGCGATCGCGAGACCGAGACAGAACTGCGTCGCCTGATCGCGGGCGCGTTCCCCGACGACGCGATCGCGGGAGAGGAGTTCGAGGACAAGGAGGGGGACTCCGGCTATCGCTGGATCCTCGACCCGATCGACGGCACCAAGTCGTTCATGCGCGGGGTGCCGCTCTACGGGACACTCGTGGGCGTCGAGCACGTCGCGAGCAACCAGGTCGTGGCGGGCGTGATCCGCATGCCGGCGCTGAGCGAGAGTGTCTCGGCGGGCCTGGGCCTCGGCGCATTGCACGAACGGGCCGGGATGCCGGGCGTCCCGGCACGGGTCTCTGACACGCCCTCGCTCGACAAGTCCCTCCTGTGCATCACATGGCTCGCCACGCATGG
>JANQQZ010000159.1 GCA_028284805.1 Phycisphaerales bacterium | reverse complement strand
GCGCATCCCCGCGCGCACGAGGAACGGGCTGACCGAGCCGAGGGCCGCGATCGCCTCCGTGCAGGGCGTCGGCGCGTTCGCGAGGTACCGGCGCACCAGTTGCGTGCCCACGCCAAGCCCGCGGAATCTCGGATCAACGATGACGCGGCTGATCGTCCGCAGCTCGCAGTTGATCCGGGCGGCGTCGCTCGTGCGATCACCCGAGGCGAACCGGGTGCCCCAGGCGTGCTCCCGCCACGCGCCGTTCAGCGTCGGATGGCTCGTCACCAGCACGCCCGCCAGCACGCCGTATTCGCTGTCGAATGCCCGAAGAACCAGCTCGATCGTCGCCGGTCGCCCCGCGCGGTAGTGCAGCGGTGCCAGGGTCTCGTAGTCACTCTCTCTGCCCGGTTCGATCCGGATCGCCGGCTCGGCGATGACCCGGTCACGCCACGCTCGGATGGCTCTCGTCGGCACGACACTTCTCCCTCGCGATGAACTCGGGCGGGCCGACGAGGGGCACATACAAGAGCAGATCGGGGTCGAGGAGCGTCGCGATCTCATCGTGGGCGGTCGCGACGACCAGCCGCTGTGTCGGGGCGACCGCCCTGCGAACGCATCGGCACAGGGAGCGTGCGGTCAGTCGATCCAGTGCGCTCGCGAACTCGTCACACACGATGTCCCCGCCCCGGGCGTGTGCGAGCGCGCGGGCCAGTGCGAGACGGGCGCGTTCCCCTTCGGACAGCAGCCCCGCAGGCGTGACGAGCCGACGAGCCTCACCAAGGCCGACCGCGAGCAGCAGTGCGAGCGTCACGTCGAGGTCGCGCCGGATCAGCGCAAGCGGGGCCCGCTTCGCCGACGTGCTGATCGGTGTCACCGTGGCGCTGCATGTGCATGCCGCGAAGGCGCGGAGTACGACGGACTTGCCCGAGCCGCTCGGCCCGGTCACGAGCGCAATCCCGCCCGGTGCCAGGCGGGTATCGAGCGACCGCGCCGCCGCATCGAGTTCCGCCTGCCTTGCTCGGAACGGGTTCCGGTCGTGCTGCATCGGAAGCCCGAACCTGGCACGGACGCGGAACTCGCGCATCGGCTCATCGCCTGGCATGGGTGTGCGCCTCGAACAATGCCTCGATCGCGTCACGGTGACGCCGGACGCTGTAGAGCGACAGGCCCAGCTCGCGGGCGGTCTCGCGCAGCCCGCGCCCGTGGACGTACAGGCTCTCGCCGATGCGCCGGCGCGTCGGACGCCAGCCCTCGGCGCACGCGGTCACAAAGTCGAACCTGGGGTCGAGCAGGCGGCGCGTGATCCCTCGGACCTCCCGGCGCACCCCGCGGGCATCGCGTCCCAGTTCGGCCGCGATCACGGAGCACGGACGGCCGACCGCGAAGAGATCGTCGATCAGCCGGCGTTCACGGGGGTTGAGGTGCTGTGCCCGAACCGTGAGTTCCTGGGCCTGCGCCCTGGATCGCCGACGCCTGAGGTCCATGCCTTCCGCCTCCGCGAGATGGTGGGACCGAGCAATCATGAAAGAACCCCTCCAACTTGTGGCATCGATACTTGAAATTACCCAAATATATGTTCACAATCAAAAGAACATGTGTGTTATGTTCTTCCATGAGTGAACTCTTTGCAAGGGTCTTGTATGGTGAAACACTCAAACAGCGCACAACCACGGTTACTCGGTCTCGAAGCCCACGCGGATCTGCTTTAGGAGTGCACGCCATCGACCCCCGCGAGTACGACAGCTTGGGTGCGTTGATCCGACAACAGCGGCACACGCTCGGGCTCACACTCGCTGCGCTCGCCGAACGCGCGAACATCGCCAAGGGGTACCTGTCCCAGATCGAAACGGGTGTCCGCGAGAACCCCCCAAGCGACGACGTCATCGCCAGACTGGAATCTGCGCTCGGGTTCCCGATAGGGCAGCTTGCGCAGATCGCTGCGTGGCACCGAGTCCCCAGGGACGTGCGCAGCGAGTTCGTCGAGCACCGCAAGGCGGCGCGCCGCCTCAGGCAGATCATGAGTACGCGCCGGATCGACCTCGACGCACTGCACGCGTCGGGCGAGCTGCGTCGCCTCGTCGATCGCATCGACCCGGACGGCGCCGGCGGATCGCCCGAAGGGTCGATCCAGCCCGTGCCCCTGCCGCGCGAGGTGCCGTTGATCAACAGCGTCGCCGCGGGGCAGCCCTGCGAGTTCACCGACCTCGGCTACCCGGCTCGCGTTGCGGACGATTACGTCCGCGTCCCCGACCTCGCGGACCCTGACGCGTTCGCCGCCCGGGTCATCGGCGACAGCATGTTCCCGGACTACCGCGAGGGGGACATCGTGGTCTTCAGCCCGGCGCGTGCGGTGCAGAGCGGGTCGGACTGCTTCGCGCGGTTCGAGACCGACCACGCGACGACCTTCAAGCGGGTCTTCTTCGAGTCGGACGACCAGGGGCAGGAGCTGATCCGGCTCCAGCCGCTCAACTCGGCCTATCCGCCCCGGATCGTCCCACGCGACCGGGTTGCCGGGCTGTACCGGGCCGTGACCGTGATGCGGGCCCTGGACACAGGCTGAACCCTTCGCCGGCTCCTGCGAATCGGTCCGGGGCGGCAGGACACACGCCGGAGGCCCTGCGGGGTGATCCGGGCGGGGTTCTCTGATATGCTTCCGCCAGCGACGCCCCGAGCCGCACGGCACGGCAACGGGGGCGTCACCCGACCGGCCGCACGGATGGTGGCACCCACACGCCCAGACGGGCGTCGGAGCGAGCGTTCCGTGGGCGGCGTCGGGCTCGCAAGGCACGTGGACGCGCGCCGGCCCCGACCGGCAGGATGCAGCACAGCCAACAGCTGAAGGTGGTACCCGATGGCAAAGATGTTCTACTCGCTCGACGAAGCCGCCGGGAGGCTCGGTAAGTCCACCGACGAAGTCCGCGCGATGATTGAGTCGGGCGAACTCCAGGAGTTCCGCTCGGGCGACGAGCTCGTCGTCAAGCGTGAGCAGATCGACCTGATCGTGGGCGACGACGGCAGCGACGACTCGGTCGCCAGCGAGATCCTCGGCTCGGGGGAGTCCTCGCTCGGGCTCGCGGCCAGCGATGAATCGCTCGGCGTCATCGGCCTGTCGGACTCCGTCGTCGACGACGACGCGCCCATCATCAACGCCGACGGCGACGCCGACGACAGCCTGGTCATCGGCCTCGAGGACAGCGCCGCAGACGCCATCCCCACCGACGACGCCTCCGTTGCCGGCGGCAGCATCGGGCTCAGCGAGTCCAAGACCGAGGACATCAGCCTCGAGGGAGGCACCACCGCGGGCTCCTCGACCGGAGCTGGCTCCGATCTGGGCGGCGATGCCTCAGGCATCATCAGCCTCGCCAGCGAGTCGGGGTCTCACGCCGCGATCGACCTCGACGTGCCCGAATCGCCAGACGCCAAGGACCAGACCGGCATCAGCATCTTCGACGACGGTCTCGAGGACGACGACGATGCGGCTGCCACCATCGTCACCGACGCCACCACACCGGACATGACCGCGCCCGACTTCGACGCGGGCGCGTCGGGCTCGGGCCTGCTCGACCTCACCCGCGAGGGCGACGACACCTCGCTGGGTGTCGACCTGCTCGACGACGGCGCGGGCGCGAGCGGCGCCGGGCTCGCGGGTGTTGGTGAGATCAGCGAAGAGGGCGCGCTGTTCGAGACCCCCGAGGCCGCGGACACCGACATCGCGCAGGCCGCGCCTATGGCCGCCTACCAGGAGGCCTACGACGGCGGCGGCTCGGGCCTGGTTGGCGGACTCGCCTTCGGTGTCGTGCTCGCGGTGCTGTTCACCGGTGCCATGACCGTGCTGTGGCTCATGGGTGGCTCCGCTGCGCAGCTCTTCGAGCAGTTCGGCGCGGTCCCCTGGTTCGCGCCCGCGGCGGGCATCGCAGGGCTGACGCTCCTGGTCACCATCATCGCCTGGGTGCTCGGCCGCCGGGGCTGAACCCTGACGCGTCGATTCAGGCCTGCGGCACAAGCCTCGGGCGCCCGTAACGACCCCCGCGGATGCCGAGCCGATCGAGCACGGGTGTCCTCGCGTAGAGCAGCCGCTCCCCGCTCCCGCTCCGCCGGTAGGTTGCCGAGAGAAGAGGGCTGCGCAACTCGGTGACCTCGAGGTGCACGAACTCCCCGGCCTCGGTCCGATCGAGATGCACCGCGCCGAGTTCGATGGGGTGCACCCGATCGGTCGAGGCGTCGCGAAGTTCCGCCGTGCAGCCGGTCTCGGACACGCTCAGGCAGAGCAGCACCTCGCCCTGACGTCCGCGTGCCGGAGGGAGATCGAGGGTCGGATTGGCCCGTCGCACCGCGTCTCGCGCGATCGCCCAGACGATCGTCAGGCCCGTGCGGATCGCAACACTGCTCGGCTGGCCGTGCGCCAGGCTCACGGCAGACGCCCCAGCAGCTTGGCCGCGGCTTCGAGCCCGCTGCCAGAGGGGCCAGCGAAACGCTGGCTCAGCTTCTCGACCATCCGGAAGAACGCGAGCATCTCGTCGAGACGGCGCTGGTGCTCGATCAGGTGCTGCTGGCGGTCGCCCTCTGCGTCGTCGGCGACGGGAAGCTGGTCGCGGATCTCGAACAACACCGCCAGCAAAGGCTCGACTTCGCGCTTCATCCGCTCGCGCACGATCGAACGGAACATGCTCCACACGTCCTGATCCGCTTCGAAGTACTCTTTGCGGTCGCCGCGCTTGTGTGTGCGGCTCACGATCCCCCAGTCGAGCAGCGCGCGGATCGACATCGACGCGTTCCCCCGTGAGATCTGGAGGCGATCCATGATCTCGTCGGTGTTGAGCGCCGAGCCGGTGATGTACAGCAGCGCGTGCACCTCGGCCATCGTGCGGCTGATGCCCCAGGCACCGGCCATCTGACCCCATGCAGCGACGAAGCGGTCCTGCGCCTCGAGGATGCCGTTGGGCTGGTGCTGAGCGTTTGCCATGCGATGAAGTATCGGGAACGGAGCGGCTTGGGGCAAGCATTGATTTCAGAAATTACTGAAAACAATGGATTCGAGACCCACACGTCACATGACGACCAGATCGATCAGCCCTGCGACCCCGAGCAGCACGCTCGCAACGCCGTTGAACGTGAAGAAGACCATCGGGATGCCCTCACGCCCCCTCCGGCTCAGGATCACATGCTCGGCCGCCAGCAGCCCGGCTACAGCCGCGACGCCACCCCCGAAGACAGGACCGAGCCTGGGATCCGCGAGCCCGGCCATCACCAACGCCCCGAGGGCCCCTGCGTGCAGCAGTCGGCTGACCCAGACCGCGCCGCGCCAACCCAGGGCAGCGGGCACCGAGCGGAGCCCCCGCTCCCGGTCGAAGTCGAGGTCCTGCAGCGCGTAGATCACGTCGAAGCCCGCGACCCAGAGCACCACAAACCCGGCGAGCCACCAGAGCGTGCCCGCGTCGCTCAGCGACTCGGGCCTGACCGCGATGCCCGCCGCGAGAGGGCTGATCGCCAGCGCCGCGCCCAGGAAGACATGGCACAGCGCCGTGAACCGCTTGGTGTAGCTGTACAGCGCGACGAAGCCCAGCACGGGCACACACAGGATCGCGGGCCAGGGGTTGGCGGTGATGGGCCAGAAGAGCGAGGCCGTCGCGCAGAACAGCGCCCCCGCCCCCAGCGCGACCGCCCAGCCCTGGCGCGCGCCGAGCCGCCCGGACGCGACGGCGCGCCCAGCGGTCCTCGGGTTCGCCGCATCGAAGCGCGCGTCGGCCAGGCGGTTGACGAGCATCGCCCACGTCCGCGCGAACACCATGCACAGCACCACGAGCACGAGCACCGCCGCGACGCGCCCGGCCGAGGGCTCGGGCTCGAACGCGAGCGCCGCGCCGAGCACAGCAAAGGGCATCGCGAACACCGTGTGCGCGAGCTTGATGTCGCCCAGGGCGATCGAGAGCACGCCTGCGCGAGGCTGAGTGGTGGGGGCCTGGGTCATCGACCAACGGTACGGCGGCTCAGCACCCGAGCGAGTAGGCCCGGATGAACCCGTTGAAGTCAGCGGGGGTGATCCGCCCGTCGCCGTTCGTCTCGGCGTCGGGGTGCGCGTTCTGGTAGTTGGCGATCCAGGCGGCGAGGTCGTCGGTGGTGAGCGTGCCCGATCGGTCCTGGTCACCCGCGCAGGTGCCGTGGATGACGAGCTGCGCCTCGATCAGCGTGTGGGTGTCGCCCGTGATCGCGTCGCTGACACGCAGCGTCCACACGCCCGAGGAGGTCTCGTCCCAGTGCTTCACGCTGGTAAACAGGTGGTCGATCACGTCGGCGTCGCTGTTACGGGGCGTAGCGAGCGTGCTGACGGTGCCCGCTGGGCTGACCAGCTCGACACTGACATCGCCGACGTATGTGCCCTCGACCCGGAGACGCAGCTCAGCGTGCTCGACGCGCAGCTGGGCACCGATCGGGATGGCGATGCTCAGCCCGCCCGACGGATCACCGTCCGGGATCGGCTGGTCGATCGAGATCGTGCCCGAGTCGGTCTGGACCGCGGGCGCGACGAATTGCCAGGTTTCAGCGGCCGTGACCATCGCAGCGGCGTCGAGCCTGCCGAAGCCGTAGTTGTCGCTGAACGCGTGGGCGGCCCCGTTGGTCGTCCAGAGCGGGTCGCCCGGGTCGACGGGCAGGGCCGTGTCGACCACGAGATGCTGGACGTCCCGCCAGGTGAGGTCGGGGTTGGCTTCCAGCACCAGGGCAACGGCGCCCGACGCGAGCGGGGCGGCGGCGCTGGTGCCCCCGAAGGACTGCGTGTACGCGCTGTTCGACGAAGCCGTGGTGGTGTAGATCCGTCGCTGCAGGTTGTTGTTCGAGGTGTCGACGTTCCCGTCGGACCACGCGACGCCCATCATCGACGAGCCTCGCTCGTTGTAGATCGCACGGACCCCCAGGTGCCCGATCGCTCCGATCGCGATGGTGTGTCGGCTCGACGCGAAGCCGTCGTAGTCCGTCCGGTCGATCAGCGACCCGTTGCCCGCGGCCCAGACCAGGATGCCCCCCTTGCCCTCGCGCCCCTGGCTGGTCACGGTCTCCAGCGCGTCGGCCTCGATCGGGTCGAGCGGGTGGTACCGGCTGTTGTCGGGCGGCCCCCACGAGTTGTTGCGCACGTCGAGCCGGTCGTTGGCGAATGTGATTCCTTCCGCGTTGGTCAGCGGGCCGACATCGCCGGGCTCGAAACCCCGGTAGTAGAACTGCTGGCCGATCGTGGCGCCGTAGGCAAGCCCGGCGGCGCCGGTGTCGTTGTTCCCGACCGCCGCGACGACACCGGCAACGCTCGTTCCGTGGTTCGAGGGCCCCTGAAGCTGGCAGAGCGCGAAGTCGACGTTGGCCGCCAGATCCTCGTGGAAGAGGAGCACGCCCGCGTCCATGATGCCGATCTCGACACCGTCGCCCGAGTATCCGAGCGCCCACGCGCCGCGCGCGTTGATGTCGTTGCCGGGCTGCGCGAGGTTCTCGAGGTGCCACGCCTGGGGCAAGGAAGGGTCGTCGGGTCCGGTGCGCGTCGTGAAGGGCCGGCTCGTCGCGACCGAGGCGCTGCGGACGCCATCGCGTGATGCGAGCGCCCGCGCCAGCTGCACCGCATCCGCGACGGTCTCGGTGTCGATCCGCCACCAGCCCGGGACACTCCCGATCGCTCGCGCCCGCTCGTGCACGCTCGCGTCTGCTCGGACCAGCACCGCGGCGTGCAGCGTGAACTCGGTCGCCGCCGCTCCGGGCTTGTCACCCACCCGGTTGACGAGCGTCGCGGGCGATCGGGCGGCGTCGGGGGCCGCGATCACGACCTCGGCCTCGCCCAGCCCGAGCGTGGCGCGGACCGCCGAGGCCTGGGGCTGCGGGGCCGAGGCGGGCTGCGCCGCGGCGCACGACGCGACCGCGCCGCCGACTGCTGAGACGAGCCACCGCCACCGTCCGGGCATCGCTGCTTCTCCGCTCTGATTCCGAGGCGAGGCCCGTGAATCGGCCTCCGGGACGAACACACACCCACTACGCTTGAGTGTGCCCGACAGTTGCCCGTCGGCCAGCCGTTTCGCGTGCAACGGCCTCGCCGGTCGGGATGCGTCAGGATCGAGCCATGCCCGAGACCGATCTGGACCGTCTGGAACGACTGCACCGGGCCGTCCGCCCGCTGATCATCATTCGGACCTTCGAGGAGGACGAGGCCCTCCAACTGGTCCGAGATGTCTCGATGTCGTCGAAGGGACGCCTGGCGATCTGGACGGTGCTGAGCGGGGTGTACGACGGCATCCTCGACCGCCCGAACCCGATCCCGGACACCACCGCGCCGCTCGCGGGCCTGCACCACCTCGCGTTCAACGACAACGCGTCGATCGCGTGCCTGGTCGATATCGCCGAGCACCTGCAGGAGCCCCGCGTGCTGCGCGCGTTCCGGGACCTCGTGACCGAGATGCGCCGGCGCGGCGGCAGCGTGATCGTGATCGACCACAACGCGTCGCTGCCCGATGTCGTCCGGGCGCACGCGGTCGAGTTCGAGATCGGCCTGCCCGACACCGAGGAGCTCGAGCAGATCCTGCGGCGCACGGTCAAGCAGGTGCACCGCGGCGCGCCGCTCGAGGTCGACGTCAAACGCGAGGACTTCCAGGCGATGCTCCGCAACCTGCGCGGGCTCACGCGACGCCAGGCCGCGGAGGTCGTGCGCGACATCGCGCTCGAGGACGGGCGGATCGACGCGAGCGATGTCGACGAGATCATCCGCCTGAAACGCGAGATGGTCGCCGCCGGTGGGCTGCTCGAGTTCGTCAAGGCGCCGACGAGCATGGGCGAGATCGGCGGGCTCGACCGGCTCAAGCAGTGGCTCCACACGCGGCGCGGCGCGATCGACGATGCGGAGACCGATGCGAGCTCGATGATCGATGTCCCGCGAGGCGTGCTGCTGCTGGGCGTGCAGGGCGCGGGCAAGAGCCTGTGCGCCAAGGCGATCGCGACCGCGTGGCAGCGCCCGCTGCTGCGCATGGACGTCGGCGCGCTCTACGACAAGTACATCGGAGAGAGCGAGCGCCGCCTCCGCGACACGCTGCATCAGGCCGAGGTCATGGCGCCGGTCATCCTCTGGATCGACGAGATCGAGAAGGCGTTCGCCGGCGCGGCGAGCCAGTCGAACGACGGGGGGCTGAGCCGACGCATGTTCGGCACCCTGCTGACCTGGATGCAGGAGCACCGCTCGTCCGTCTTCCTGGTCGCGACCGCGAACGACATCGAGGCCCTCCCGCCCGAGCTGCTGCGCAAGGGCCGGTTCGACGAGATCTTCTTCGTCGATCTCCCGGGCGAGGCGGCGCGGGCGGCGATCTTCGGCATCCACCTGGGCAAGCGCGGGCTCGACGCGGGCTCGTTCGACACGCAGCGGCTCATCGAGGCGTCCGAGGGCTTCAGCGGCGCCGAGATCGAACAGGCGATCATCGCCGCGAGACACGAGGCCCGCGCGAACAAGCGACCCGTCACGACCGAAGGACTGGTCGGCGTGCTGGAGACCTCGCCCCCGCTGAGCGTGACGATGGCGGAGAAGGTCGCGCAGCTTCGCGCCTGGAGCCAGGGGCGGTGCGTTCCCGCGGAGTGACGCATGCAGGATGATCGGTCGGGCGAGCCGAGCGGGCGCGTGTTTGCGTGGGCGGTCCGCGGGGTGGTGATCGCGATCGCGCTGCTGTTCATCTCCTTTGCGCCCTTTCAACACGGGTCAGCCCGGGTCGATCTCGCGAACGGTGTCATCGAACACGAAAGCCGTGCCTGGTGGGGTCTGACCAGTTCGGTGAGCACAAGGACAACCTGGGTTGGCGAGCACCACTCGGCCGGAGAGGTCGACCCCGTCTGGCGGCCGCTGGGTCGCTCGAACAGCGGGAGCTGGCTCTCGCGCGGGTGGGTCGGCAGCACACGGTACAAGTTCGTGAGGTTCGACGAGGCTGAACTGCGAGACGCCGAGCTGTCGGGTGTCATCACCGAAGCCATGAGACCAACCGTCGCCGATGCGGTGCGGAGGCAGTGGCTGCGCATGGCCGACGACGGAAGAGACCCAACGTGGGACCACGACGAGACCCTTGCCGGTCAGCTTCGCTACTGGGAGTTTGAGGGCCGCATGCTGACCGTCGACGACCTGCTCGAGCTCGAGCAGGGTGTGCCTTGGGACGAGGTGCTCTATCGTGATTGATGCGATACCACAAAGTCGGCACCACTGACATCCAGGTTTCCGAGATCGGCTTCGGCTGCTGGACGATGGGCGGCCCGAACTGGTCACTCGCCGACGGCACACCCATCGGCTGGGCCGACGTCGACGAGGCCGATGTGCTCGCGGGCATCAAAGCCGGGCTCGACGCGGGCGTGACGCACTTCGACAACGCGGATATCTACGGGAACGGGCGGGCAGAGCGCATGCTGCGCGATTGCCTCGCGAAGCTCGGCGTCTCGCCAGAGAAGCTCGTCATCGCGACCAAGGTCGGGCACTTCCGGGGCACCAGCGAGCACGCCTACGAGCCGCACCACATCCGGCGCCAGTGCGAGCAGTCGCTCCGCAACCTCGGTGTGGACACCATCGACATCTACTACTTCCACCACGGCTGGTTTGTCGAGGACGGACGGCCCGGCAACATCCACGATGCCGCAGGCGAGATGCGCCGGCTCGTCGACGAGGGCAAGGTGCGGGCGGTGGGCCAGAGCGCGTACAGCGACGCCGACTTCGCACGCGCGATCCCCGTCGTGAAGCCCGACGTGCTCCAGAGCTGGGCGAACATGATCCAGGACAACTTCATCGCCCCGGGGTGCGAGGTGCAGAGGCTGATGGACGAGCACGTGTGCTCGTTCGTGGCGTTCAGCCCGCTCCGTCAGGGCGTGCTGCTCGACAAGTTCGACCCCGAGAACCCACCCTCGTTCGAGGCAGGGGACATCCGTGGGCAGCGGGACGACTGGTTCGGTCAGGCGGCGCTGCGCTCGCTCAAGCCAAAGCTCGAGACGCTCGGCGAGCGTTTCGGCACGTCGGTCGAGGAGCGATCGTCCGCCGCGTGCCGGTTCGTCGCGGCGCACCCCAACGTGTGCAGCGTGATCCCGGGCTTCCGCAACGAGCGCCAGGCGCGGTGCAATGTACGGGCTGGCATCGACGAGCCGATGAACGACGCCGACCTCTTGTTCTGCCGCGATGTCATGCGAGGCTAAGGGCCCGCTGACCGAGCGTCAGGGGCAGGGGTCGACACCCGGGTCGACGGGGTTCACGTAGTCGCCCTCGTCCTGCCCGCGCAGGTCGTTCGTGGTGGTCCGCCCCCCGCCCGGGCAATCGCTGACGACCGTGAAGCGGTAGGTGTCGTCGGCGTACTCGGAGTCGAAGCCGATCGAGGGCAGACCGACCGTGAACGCGCACCGGAGCGTGTTGTCGACTGGGCGGAGCCGCCACTCGCCGGCATCGAACGCGGCGGTGCCGATCGCCTCGACGCGTATCTCGCGTGTCGAGGCGCCCTCGGTGTCGGCCGCGAGAACTGTGAAATCACCCGAGCGGTCGGTCCAGGACGAGATCGGATCGGCGCGGTGCTCGATCACGAACGCCGGGGCCTCGCCGAACGCGGGCCCGTAGAGCCGGATCACCGCGCCCGTGAGCGCCGAGCCCGGCGCGATCGTGATCGTCTCGTTGTGCTGCGGGAAGCACTCGATGGGGTGGAAGTTGAAGGGCGCGATGCCCACGCTGCCCCCGCCGAGTTCTTCGAAAAGCGTCAGGTAGCTCGTGGTCTGCGGCGACACGGCGAAACCGCTTCCGACCACGATCGAGTCGTCCGCATCGAACGGGGCAACATCGCGGTCGTGCACGATGATCTGGCCCTGCAGGCCTCCGGCGGTGCCCACGCGGATCTGGCTCCCGGGCAGACCGGGCTGAAGGTTGACCATGCCGTTGACCGAGATGACCGAGCCCGCGGTCACGCTGCCGCCGATATCGATCTCGGGTCCGGACGGGTTCTCGTTCCGCACCACATTCTCGACGATGATGATCCCATCCAGATCGCCCGCGGCCGAGATCACGCAGGGCGCATCCGCATTTCCAGCAAAGCCCGACAGGCTGCGGATGACCAGCGAGCCCGTCAGATCACCCGCCCGGGCGATCACGCCGCCGACGAAGCCGAAATCGCTGTCGGTCAGCTGCGTGTCGATGTCGGCGTGGATCTCGTCCGCCTCAATCCGGAAGACCGGGCCACCGGTGATGACCCGCGCGGGAGTGCCCGGGGTTCCGATCGCCCCGCCTACCACCAGCGTCTCGATCGCGAGGGCCTCGGCCCCGGACCATGCGTAGACCGAAGGCCCACGGTCGGCGTTGCCAATGTTGCCCTCGATGGAGATGGGGCCGAACCCGCCGTTCTGTGCTGCCAGGTCGCCCAGCAGATCGCCGTGCACGTCGACGCGGTCCACGCGCCCGTGCACCGCGACGATCCCGGCGTTCGCGGTGACCGAACCGCCGATGTCGATCCCCCCGATGCCGGGCTGCGTCGAGCCGGGCTGGCCCCAGTGGATGACTCTTCCATCCAGGTCGCCCGAGAGATCGAGCCGAACGAGGTGCCGGGCTTCGATCCCAGGGCCGCTGACCGAGCCCGCGTGGATCTGCATTGCCGCATCGGGCGCGATCACCCCCGCGATCGACCGCGCACCCGGGGCTCCGATCGGCGAGGCCTCGTTGACACCGGGGCCGCCGCCCGAGGCGATCAGCACTGTCGGTGTTCCTGTCCCAAGCACCCGGACCGAGACGAGCCCGATGTCGGTGCTGGCGGGGTCATCGGTGGAGATCCGAACCACCGCCGAGCCCGCCAGTTCGAGGGCGATGTCCGACCCGCTGGGCAGGCCCGAGCCCCCGCCCGGCGCGTCGAATCCGGGCAGGGCACGCCAGGCGCCGGCGGTGTACTGCTCGACGAAGATCGACTGGGCGTGTGCCTGGCCCGCCGCCGCGAGAAGCAGCGGGGCGGCGCAGCAGGCGAGTCGTCGGGCGGTCGGTCGGGTGGGGCGCATGGATCGGTACCTCCGCCGATGAGCATGCCCCGGGTCGGGCTCGCCGCGACCGACCGGGCCCGTGTGATCGGCCCGGCGCCGGGGGCGCGTGCGGGGCGTGCGGGTCGGGCAAGCTGGGAGGCCCCATCCGAGGGCTCTCGGACCGTGACGGCGCTCCGACCCGGGCGGTGCGGGGTGACCGGTTCCATTGATTCGCCGCGGCCCGGGTCTAGGATCGAAGCCCTGTGTGGGCCCGCGTTGCCGGTCTATCCGGCGCGGGGCTGGGAGCCGCCGCTGTAGCTCAGTGGTAGAGCGCACCCTTGGTAAGGGTGAGGTCGTGGGTTCAAATCCCACCAGCGGCTCTTGGTCAGTCTGAGGTTTGGGTCGGTTTGTGCCGGCGCTGGGCCTATTGTTGTCTCGGTCTGCCGTTCCGCTTGGTGGTTGGAACGCGTAGCTCCGGGTAGTCCATGTTGTTGCGGGCCTGTGCGGGTGTCGGCGAGTGACCGGCTCCACGCGGGGTCCATTCGTCCCCGGCCAAGCTTTCAAGGGGGCGTCGAGTCTGTGACAGCGGCGGGTATGAGACCCGGCCCGCGACTGAGATTCTGGAGGTTCTGGGCCATGGCCAAGGGTGTATTCGAGCGGACCAAGCCGCACGTCAACGTCGGCACGATCGGTCACATCGACCACGGCAAAAGCACGCTGACCGCCGCGATGGTGGCCCGCGCCGACGCCAAGGGTCTCGTGCAGGGCGCCAAGTCCTACGCCGAGATCACCAAGGGCGGCACCGTCCGTGACGCCAACAAGACCGTGACGATCCACTCGTCGCACGTCGAGTACGAAACCGAGACCCGGCACTACGCCCACGTCGACTGCCCGGGCCACGCCGACTTCGTCAAGAACATGATCACCGG
>JANQQZ010000152.1 GCA_028284805.1 Phycisphaerales bacterium | reverse complement strand
CGATCTGCGACGACAACGGTGTGGCGCACCCGACGATCCTCAGCGAGTCGGGACGAGCGATGGCGGCCTTCTCGAGCGTGCTCGTGATGAACGCGATCGGCATGACGCGGTTCGACGTCGACCCCCGCATCGATGAGGCCCGCGCGATGCTGGAGGCGGATTCCGAAACGCCCCAGCCGATCTGGGACCTGGTCGAGACGTTCGACTCGCTCGGCGAACGCGACCCGGTCGAGATGTACCACGACGCGGCCCAGGCGCGATCCGAAGCGATGACCCTCTTCGGCATGGGGTATCTCACGCTGCCCCAGCGGGCGGTCGCCGAGCGGCTCTACTGGGCGATCGGGCACCGCGTGATGACGCTCGCGAAGGAACGGGGCCTGGACGAACGGGAAGAGATCGCAGAGCTGCCCGAGCTCTTGAGCGACATCTGCTACGTGAACTTCAGCATGTTCCAGAGCCTGCCCGACCACTGGGCGATCGATCAGGTCTTCCCGATGATGCCCATCCATCGGCTGGACGAGAAGCCCGACCGGCTCGCGGTGCTGGCGGACGTGACGTGCGACAGCGACGGGGAGATCAGCCTCTTCAGCGACCACGAAAACCCGGGCCCCAAGCGTCGGCTCGAGCTGCACTCGCTCCGCGGGCCTCCGGGCGATCCCGAGCCCTACTACCTCGGCGCGTTCCTCGTGGGCGCGTACCAGGAGGTTCTGGGCGATCTGCACAACCTGTTCGGCGACACGCACGCGGTGCACGTCTCCGTGGACGACTCGGGGCGGTGGCGCCTCGACGAGATCGTCGAGGGCGACACGGTCAGAGAAGTTCTGGGCTATGTGCAGTACGACGTCGACCGGCTGCGCCGCGACATGCACCGCCAGATCGAGCGGGCGGTGCACGCCGACCGGCTGACGGTTGCGGAGGGGCGGAGCCTGAAGCGGTTCTACGACCACGGGCTCGAGGGGTACACGTATCTCGAGCCCGGGGAGAGCGATCCATGAGCGAGCAACCCGAGACCTGGACCCGCGAGCGGCTGCTCGCGACGCCGATCGAGCACGTCGACCCCACGTCGTTCGACGCGCGCCCCGTGATCGACGCGTACCGGAGCATGGCGTATTCGAGCCGCACGCTCGCACGGGCGACGGGCATCACGGACTCGATGCTCGCCGACACCGGGTGCGCGGTGATCCTCACGCTGGCGGGCTCGCTGATCTCGGCTGGCCTCAAGAAGTCGATCCTGACGCTCGTCGAGCACAACATGGTCGACGCGATCGTCTCGACGGGCGCGAACATCGTCGATCAGGACTTCTTCGAGGGCCTGGGGTTCAGACACTACCTCGCGCCGGGCACGCCCGAGGCCCCGGTGGTGGATGACACGCGGCTCCGCGATCTGATGATCGACCGGATCTACGACACGTACATCGATGAGGAAGAGCTGCGTGTGACGGACGACACGACGCAGAAGATCTTCGACCGGCTGCCGGGCGGGGCGTACTCGTCGCGCGAGCTGATCGCGAGGATGGGTGCGTATCTCGCGGAGCACCACCCTCAGAACGAGTCGGTCGTGAAGTCGTGCTACGAGAAGGGCGTGCCGATCTTCTGCCCAGCGTTCAGCGACTGCTCGGCGGGCTTCGGCATCGTGCTGCACCGAACAGAACGGATCGCGCGTGGCGAGGAGCCGATCGCCTTCGACTCGGGCAAGGACTTCGACGAGCTGACGCGCGTGAAGCTCGAGGCCGCGGGCTGGGGCGGCGACACGGGCCTGCTCATGCTGGGCGGCGGGGTGCCCAAGAACTTCGCCCAGGACATCGTGGTCGCGGCCGAGCTCTTGGATGAACGCGCAGGCGGAGCGGCGCGAGGAGGCGTGAGCATGCACAAGTACGCCGTGCAGATGACCGTCGCCGACTCACGCGACGGCGCACTCTCGGGCAGCACGCTCCGTGAGGCGTGCAGCTGGGGCAAGGTCGACGTGGTACACGAGCAGATGGTGTTCGGCGAGATCAGCTCGTTGCTGCCTCTGCTGGTGAGCGATGTCTACCACCGTGGCTCTTGGAGGCCTCGCGTCGAGCGCCGGTTCAACGACGTGCTCGACGCGACACCGGCGACCGCGTGATGGACGAGCGGGCGCTGCTCGACGCGATCCGTCTGCGGTCGGCGGGGATCACGCTCGAAGGGGCCGATCTCGTCGCGGGCCCGGGCGATGACTGTGCCGTTGTGCGTGTCGGGGGTGAGGCACTGCTGGTCACGGTCGACCAGCTCGTCGAGGGGCGCCACTACGCGGCGGACACCAGTCTTGACCTCATCGCACGGAAGTCGGTCGCGCGCTCGATCAGCGACATCGCTGCGATGGCGGGCGAACCGGTGTGGGCGACCGCGACCGGCCTCCTGCCCGGCGGCTTCACACGCGGCGACGAACTGTTCGACGCGATGAAGCGGTGGGCCGAGCACTGGGGCGCACCGCTGATCGGGGGCGACATCGCGTTCGGATCGGCTTCGACGCCAGGACCGATGGTGCTCACCGTTACCGCCGTCGGTCGGTGCGAGGGGAGCCCGCTGCTTCGATCGGGCGCGCGCGTCGGTGATGGTGTGTACCTCTCTGGGCCAATCGGCGGCTCGTTCGCGTCGGGGCGCCACCTCACGTTCGAGCCGAGGCTCGATGCCGGGCGTGCGGCACGAGCAGCCCGTGCGACTGCTCTCATCGACGTCTCCGACGGACTCGGGATCGATGCCCAGCGCATGGGCGAGATGTCTGGTGTGCGCCTGCGGATCGACACGGCATCTGTTCCGCTACATGCGGACGCTGGAAGCTGGCGCGAGGCGTTCGGGGCGGGTGAGGACTACGAGCTGCTCGCCTGCGGGCCGGCGTGCCCAGAGGGCTTCTCGCCGATCGGGGCCGTCGTCGAGGGCGAGCCCGGCGCGGTGATCGATGCCCAAGATGGCGAGCTCGATGCGTCGTCGCTCGGGTGGGATCACGGCACGGCAGCCAGCTGAGGCCTACAGATTGCCCATGCAGATCGTCCGCCGGTGCGATTCCCTCGATGCGACCGCTTCGCTCGGGGCACAGCTCGCCGGGCTCCTGAGGCCCGGAGATGTCCTCGCGCTCGAGGGCGAGCTCGGATCTGGCAAGACGACGCTCGTGCGGGCGGTGGTCGCCGGGCTCGGGCTGGACGCGTCGATGGTCTCGAGCCCGACGTTCGTGATCGCCAACGACTACCCGGGGTCAGCGGACTCGCCGCCCGTGGTGCACGTCGACGCCTACCGGCTCGGGGGCGCCGACGAACTCGACACGATCGGCTGGGACCGCGTGCTCGATGGCTCAGCGATCGTGTTCGTCGAGTGGCCCAGCCGGATCGGCGGGGCCCTGCCCGAGCAGCACGCCCAGGTGCGGATCGCGCAGCTGGGCCCCGAGTCGCGCCGGTTCGAGCTCGAGATCCCGAGCGGGTGGCTCGATCGCCCGGGCCTGCTCCAGCTGGCGAAGCAGCCCGAGTCGCGCGAGGCGACGGTGTGCCCCGTGACCGGCGCGCCGGTGCCCGCCGACAGCCCGACCTGGCCCTTCGCGGACGAGCGCGCACGCATGGCGGACCTCTACCGCTGGATGCACGAGAGCTACACGATCACCCGCGAGATCAAGGACGCGGATCTCGAGCAGGGCGAGTAGACCGTCTCCCCGTGAGCGTCACGCGTCGGCTTTGGTCGCGAAGATCTGGAAGTTGTGACCGGACGCTGTCAGCCCGAGCTCAGCGCACACGCGGTCGCGGAGCTCGACCAGCTCGGGGACATCGATCGGGATGGACTCGTGCGTGTCGACGCGCACGACGAGGTCGGACGGGCGAGACCCGTAGACCATCTGATACCGCGGCTGGCCGCCCGCGGCGAGCACGCGCTGCACGATCCCCGCGTCCTGCATGAGCTTCACGGTGCGGTAGACCGTCGCCTTGCTGACGCGGAAGTCGGCGGCCTGTAGATCCGCCACCAGCTCGTCGGCGTCGAACAAGCCTTCCATGCGGATCACGGCGTCGAGCACGCGGGCCCGCTCGGGGGTGTACTTCTGGTTCTCCGCCTTGAGATGGCGACGGAACACCGCGCACAGCGGCTCGACGATCGTGGGCACGCCGCTGATCTGTGGAACCGGGTCGAGGTCCATGACGGGATCATATGCCCGGCTCGGGACGGGCTTACACTCGCCCGATGACGGACCCGACCGACACCACAGCGGCGCGCGATCACGCGGGCTGGAGCCGCACGCTGCTCGTTGGCGTGGCTTCGGTCGCGGTCTGCGCGTGCGGCGCCGCCTCGATCGGAGAGCCCGGCCCGGTGCCCGGATCGGCGTCGGTTCTCTATCTGGTGCTGACCCAGGGCAGCCTCGCCGGGATCTACCTGCTCGGCGCGTTCGGCCTCGGGCTCGGGCTGGTGAAGCTGCTCGCGCGCGACGTGTCGGCCCCGGGCGCCGCCGCGGCAGGGCTCGGGCTTGCGGTGATGCTCACCATCACTCACCTGCTGGGCGTGACCGGCACCCTGTCGAGCCGGGTCGCGGCGGTCGTGCCCGTCGCGATCGGGGTCGCGATCGTTGCACGCTCGATCCCACAGCTGCTGGCCTCGGCGCGCCACATGGAACGGCCGAGTCTGCTCTGGCTCGCGGGTGTGCCTGCCGCCGGGGTGCTGCTGGCGGCGGCATGCAGCCCTCCGGGCTGGCTCTGGTCGAGCGAGTTCGGGGGGTACGACACACTGGTCTACCACCTGCAGCTGCCTCGCGAGTGGCACGCGGCGGGGCGCGTGTGGCCCCTGGAACACAACGTCTACTCGTACCTGCCCAGCTACGTCGAGTCATCCTTCGCCCACCTCGCATCGCTCGCGGGGGTGCCTCGCGAAAGCTTCGTATCCGAGGAAGGCGAGCTGCTGATCGCTTGCAAGCTGCTGCACGCCGGGATGACGCTGCTGGCGGGCTGGACGGCTGCGGGCGCTGTACGCTCCCTGCTTGGCGAAGCAGGCGACCGGTCGCGCACAACTGCCGCAGTCGCGGGCGTGCTCGTGATCGCGACTCCCTGGTCCGTGGTCACCGGGTCCATGGCGTACAACGAGATGGCGATGCTCGCGCTGCTGCTGTCGGCGGTGCACTTCGGTGCGGCACGCGAGCTGACGGCGTGGAAGCGAGGCCTGCTCGCGGGCGTGCTGGTCGGGGTTGCCTGTGGATGCAAGCCCACCGCCCTGCTGCTCGGCGCTCCGGCGGTCGGCCTGCTGATGCTCGCGACGATGCCCCGCAGCGCATGGCTCGCGGGCGTCGGCGCCGGGGCGGTCGCGGGCGTGGTCATGCTCGCGCCCTGGCTCGCCCGCAACACGATGGCGGGCGGCAACCCCGTCTTCCCGATGCTCACCTCGGTCTTCGGCTCCGCGCACTGGTCGGGCGAGCAGATCGAGCGGTACACCTCCGCCCACCGATTCGACGGCAGCGCGTTCGATGCGATACGCCTCCTGGTCATGGGCGATCCCGATGATCCCGCGGCCCTGCCAGGCCGCCCCGTGCACCGTGGGCTGCTGCACCCGCAGTGGGCGTTCACCGTTCCGATCCTGGTGCTGTCTGCCGTACTTGCCGTTGCATCGCGGAAGACCCGCCTCATCGGGATCACGCTCGTGTTGGGATTCGCGGCCCAGATCGCGGTGTGGGCGACGACAACGCATGTGCAGAGCCGGTTCCTGGTGCCCGTGCTCGTCCCGGTGTCGCTGCTCGCCGCGAGCGCGGCAGGCGTGCTGCTGGACTGGGTCGCTCGCCTGAACGGGCCGACGCGAGGCGTACGCCTGACGCTCGGGGCCGGCCTGCTCGCGACGTCGGCGATGACCGTCGGGCTCTTCGCGGGCGAGAACCGCTCACGCGGCGGTCCCAACACGCTCATCGGGTTCGGCAGCCCGTACTTCACCAACTTCCGGATTCACGACGAGAACCCGGAGCTCGCGCCGCCCGACGCCTACCTGCGCGCCATGCTGCCCGAGGGGGCAACGCTGCTCACCGTGGGCGACTCGTCCCCACTGTACAAGCCTGACGGGGTGCAATACGCGACGACCTACGACCAGTCGCCGCTGGCGGCCGCGTTGCGGGCACACCCCAACGACCCGCGCGGAGCGCTCGCCTTGCTCGACGCGACGCACCTCTATGTCGACTGGATCGAGCTCAGCCGCCTCTGGAGAACAGGCTGGGCCGACCCAGAGCTCAACCCGCAACGCCTGCAGAATCTGCTGATGGCACACGCATTGGTCGAGCATTCGTTCATGCTGGGCCCGCCCGGCGGCGAGCGGTTCGTCGCGCAGGAGCTCTACCGGCTGCCGGGGGCGACCCCGTGACGGCGCCCCCCCGTGAACCCCGGTCCAGGTCGGGCCGCATCGCCAAGACGGTGGTGCAACTGACCGGCTTCCTGATCGGCCTGGCCATGCTGGGCTGGGCGGTGAGCCTCGCGCTGAGCGAGGAGAACCGGGACGGGCTGAGCCGCCTGGGCCAAGCCGACCCCGTGCAGATCGCGGCGCTCCTGGGCGTCACTTCGGTGGGCTTCGTCGTCAGCGGGCTCATGTTCTGGCTCATACTGCGCCCGGTGCGAGACTTGCGGGCGACGGACGTGGTTGCGACGAACATGGTGGCGATCTTCCTGAGCTACCTGCCGTTCAAGCTGAGCGCGCTTTTCCGAGTCGCGGTGCACCGCCAGCGCGACGGCGTACCCCTCGCGGTCATCGGGCCTTGGTTCGGCGCCGTGGGCCTCGTGCTGGTCATCCCCACGATCCCGATGGTCGGTTTCTCGATCCTGCGCCCCGAGATCGACGCGGTGTGGCTCGCGGTCACCATTGTGGGCACGCTCGGGCTGGCGTGGATCGTCTCCGCGATCGCGCGGACGATCGGCGGGCGGCGCGGCCTCGAGAAGGCCCGCACCCTTGCTGCCAGATTCGATCTCCTGCTGATCAACCGGGTCGTGCATTCCGAAGCGTTCGAGCACCTCGACGAATCGCTCGGCATGTTCGCGGGCTACGGGCACGTGCTCAAGACCATGGGCCTGCGCGTCATCGACATCATCGCGTTCTGCGGGCGATTCTGGATCGTGTCGCGGATCGTCGGGGTCGAGCTTTCCTTCGAAGACGCGCTGCTCGCTTCGGTGATCTACTTCTTCATCGGCGTGTTCTTCCCGTTCGGCGCGCTCGGGTCTCGTGAAGCGGGCACCGCGTGGCTGCTCGCCGCCGTTGACTCGAGCCTCAACACTGGTGATCTTGCGCTCATCACCGTCGTGGTGACGGGCGCCGAGGTGATCGTCAGCCTGATCTCCGGCGCACTGGGCCTGGCGTGGCTCCGCCCCGACCGGCTGCTGCGGCAGCTCCGAGGCACGGACCCCGGCGAGCACGCGCAAGCCCATGCCCCAGCGGACCCCGAGCCATGAAGATCGCGCTCGTGCCCATCAACCCGACCGTTGGCGATCTCGACGGGAACGCGAGGCTGATCCGCACCGCCGCCGAGACGCACAGCGAGAGCGATCTCGTGGTCTTCCCCGAGCTGTGCCTGGCGGGCTACCCGCCGCGCGATCTGCTGCTGCACCCTTCGTTCATCGATCGATGCGAGGCGTCCGTCGACGAGCTCGCGGCGGCGCTGACGGAGGGTCCACCGGTCGTGATCGGTGCCCCCCTCCGCAGCACGCAGCGCCCCGGCGCTGCGACCAACAGCCTCGTCGTGCTCCACAAAGGGGAGCGCCTGACACGGTACGACAAGCGACTGCTGCCGACATACGACGTGTTCGACGAGTGGCGTTACTTCGTGCCGGGCGACCGTGCAGTCGTGATTGATCTCGCGGGCGAGCGTGTCGGGCTGAGCGTGTGCGAAGATCTCTGGGGCGGCGCGGACGCGGGAGCAGAGTCGCGATACGCCCGAGAGCCCGACCCGATCGCGGAACTCGTTCGCGCGGGAGCCACGGTGGTGCTCAACCCCTCGGCAAGCCCGTTCGTCTCGGGCAAGCACGATCGACATCACGACATAGTCGCTACCCACGCCGCCAGGCACGGCGTGCCAGTGCTGAGCGTGAACCAGCTCGGCGCGAACGACGATCTGATCTTCGACGGCGCCGCGATCGCCCACCATGCCGGAGGCATGCTCGCGGAGAATCCCCGCTGGTCGGGCGAGGCGCTCGTTGTCGAGACCGGCTCCGACACGGTCGTGCAGCGGTCTCCCACAGGCGGCGCGAGCGAATTGACGGAGGCACTCACGCTGGGCGTGCGCGACTACGCACGCAAGTGCGGGTTCAACGCGGTCTGCCTCGGGCTCTCGGGCGGGATCGACTCCGCGGTCACCGCCGCGATCGCCGCTCGCGCGGTCGGCGGCTCGAAGGTCATCGGCGTCGCCATGCCCAGCAAGTATTCGAGCACACACTCCATCGAAGACGCATACGACCTCGCGGGACGGATCGGCTGCGACTGCCGCAAAGCGCCGATCAAGAGACCATTCGAGGGGTACCGCGAGACGATCGACACGCTGTTCGGCAAGCTCGGGCACAAGCCGCTCGCGCAGGAGCACCCTGATCTGACCGAGGAGAACCTGCAGTCGCGTGTGCGGGGCACCATGATGATGGCCGTCAGCAACCGAACGGGCGCGCTGCTGCTGACCACGGGCAACAAGAGCGAACTCGCTGTGGGGTACAGCACGCTCTACGGCGACATGAACGGCGGTCTGGCTGTGCTGAGCGACCTGCTGAAGAAGGATGTCTACGCGATCGCGCGGTACCTGAACGCTCACCATCACGAGCTCGGCTTCGGTCGACCGCCGATCCCCGAATCGACGATCACCAAGCCGCCCAGCGCCGAACTCGCGCCGGATCAGAAGGACAGCGACTCGCTTCCGCCCTACGACGTGCTCGACGAGATCGTCCGCAGGCGCATCGAGCAGCGTGAGTCACCAGAACAAATCGAAGCCGAGACCGGGTTTGATCGCGAGACGATCGACCGCGTCTGCCGGCTCATCGCGGTCAACGAGTACAAACGCAAGCAACTGGCCGTCGGGCTGAAGCTGACCCCGGTGGCCTTCGGACGCGGGCGGCGCATGCCGCTGGCCGGGCGTGCCTCGGACTGACCAACCCTCAGGCTCTAGTGCCCCGTGACCGAGTCGAGCCCGCTGAATGGATCGGACATCCGGGCGTGCATATCGGGCGGCAGCGCGCCGCGCTTCGCGGACGCGATGTTGGCGTGCAGGTGGTCCACGCTGCCAGTGCCGAAGAGAGTGCAGTCGAGCCCGGGCTCGAAGGCGCTGTACCGGTAGGCCGCGTCGATGAGCGCACCGAGATCATCCCGGAATCCGAACGGGTCCTCGGGGGCGACCCTGTCGGGGTCAAGGCGGCCCGACGCGATCAGCTCGCGGACG
>JANQQZ010000146.1 GCA_028284805.1 Phycisphaerales bacterium | reverse complement strand
GCCACTCGCAAGAAGGCGACCCGGAAGAAGGCCACCCGCAAGAAGGCAACCCGCAAGAAGACGGCCAAGAAGGCCACTCGCAAGAAGGCGACCCGCAAGAAGGCCGCCCGCCGCCGCTAAACCGGCGATCGGAATCCCAATCTCGCGAACCGTCCACGGAGCCGCTCGTCGGCTCCGTGTTTTTTTGCGCGAGCTTGCCGACGACGGGGGGCACGCCCAGAATCCGGGCATGAGCAGCACCGCGTCTGACCTTGAGTTCGCCGTCCGCGCCGACCGGCGCGCGGTCGTCATGATCGACGGCACGCCCTACGAACGCAAGACCGTGCTCGACAACCGCGTCTCGCGGTTCGTGTTGCCTGTGCCCACCGTCGCCTTGGATGCCGACGAGGTGGTCATCCACATCCCCGAGGAACGAGAGGACTCGCTCCAGGTGCTGGTCTCGCCCTTCGAGATCGACGGGAACACCGAGGCCGCCGCAGACCGATGGCGGATCTATCACGGCAGCGAGCCCGATGCGCACTGGGTCGCGGGCGAGCCGATCGGGCTCAGGCTCGGCCTGATGATCGCGGGCGGCGACGAGATCGATCTGGCCAACGTGCTCGCCGACGACGAGCCGAGGCTGTGCAAGCGATTCAACGCCCAGCCCGCCAAGCTCGGGACGCTCGCGCACAGCTTCGACGTCCGTGCGCACGGCGTCTGCACGCTCGTGGGTGTCGATCACCTGGGGATCGATATCCGCAGCCGGTGGGACATCGTCCGCGTGCCCTTCGGCGAACCGATCATCGATCCCGATCAAGCCGAGCGGCGCATCGCCGAACTGCTCGACACGCACGCGGGCGACGCGGCGTGAGATCGGCCCAACGACCGAAGCGCCTCCGCGAGGCGCACTGCCACATCGAGGCGCACGGGCGTAGCCTGGAGATGCTCGACGCCTCGGTCTGCGCGACCCAGCAGGCATTCCTCGATCTGATCGGCTCAGCCGAACCCGACCAGCATGGCCTGATCCTCGGTCACGGCGCCCGCCCTGAGGCCTGGCCCGACGGGGGGTGGCCCTCCGCGGATGACCTCGACCGGGTCGCGGGGGCCTCGACCGTCGCGGTCTGGTGCTTCGATTTCCACGCCATGCTCGTGAGCCGGTCGATGCTCGGGCGCCTGGGCGTCGGTGCGGGCACACCCGACCCGCCCGGCGGGCGCATCGAACGCGACGCGGACGGCACGCCGACGGGCCTGCTGCTGGAGTCCGCGGCCGGGCACGCCTGGGACAGGCTCACGCCCGAAACGGTCGATCGCGCAGCCATGATCGCAGGGCTCCGCGACTTCGCGAGGTGGTTCACAGAGGTACACGACCTGAAGGCCAAGCCCGATCTCGCGACCGAGCTCCCTGGGCTGCTGGACGAGGCGGGTGTCGATCTTCGCGTCGAGCTCTTCCCGCTGGTGCAGGACCTCGACCGGGCGCTCGACGTGAGCCGCGTTGACTCGCGTGTGCGCATCGCAGGCGGGAAGATCTTCGTCGACGGCACACTGAACTCGCGGACTGCGTGGATGCTCAAGCCCTACGCCGACGGACCGCCCGAGCACCCATCGGGCATGGCGCTGATGGATCGTGGCCAGATCGAGGACGCGATCCGTCGGTGCGCCTCGCACGGGCTGAGGCTCGCGTGCCACGCGATCGGCGATGGCGCGGTCCGCGCCGTCCTCGACGCGGTCGAGCGCGTCCGACCGCCCCGGTGGACCGTGCGGATTGAGCACGCGGAGGTCATCGACAGCGCCGACGTTCCGAGGTTCGCCGATCTGGGCGTGATCGCGAGCGTGCAGCCCTGCCATCTGCTCACGGACATCGAGGCGTTGGGCCGGGCGATCCCCGCCCGTCTCGATCGTGTTCTGCCGCTGCGCGAGCTGATCGATTCGGGTCTCGAGCCCGGGCGGTCTTTGCTGTTCGGATCGGACGCTCCCATCGTTCGCCCCGACCCCGAGGATTCGATCCGCGGAGCGGTCCACCGCTCGCGGCCCGACTCGGTCGCGATCGCGCCCGAGCAGGCGATCACGGAAGCCGAGGCCTGGACGTGCTTCGACGCGGACATCGCGGTCGCGCGACCCGGCGGGGAGTAGGCCGTCTTACAGTCCTGTCAGACAGGAATTGTCACGCCCTGACTCGACTTGGATTGACCCGCTGATACTGTGTCTCAATGGCGATCGCCGAACCCCCAGCCCGACCCGCGGTCGCCGTGCCCGCGCCGACACAGCAGTTGCCCGTTGGCCTCGACCTCTATGAAGAGAGCGAGGCGTGCGACACCTGTGTATTGCCCGGGTGCGAGGGGGAGGCCTGCCGGGTCGCGGGGTGTCCGCCCAAGCGGTGGCTGTTCGCCTCGCTGGGCTGCGTCTGTTTCGCGATCGCGGCGGCAGGCGTGGTGCTGCCGGTCGTGCCCACGACCTTCCCGCTGATGTGCTCGCTGCTGTTCTTCGCGCGTTCGAGCCCGGCGCTCGAGCGTCGCGTCCGCGAGTTCGGGCCCTTCAGGCCCTACATCAAGTTCATCGATGGCTCGACCCCCATGCCCATGCGGGCCAAGCTCGTCTCATGCGTGATGATGTGGACGCCCGTGCTCATCACCGCCTGGCTCCTGGCGACCCGGACCGAGGCACCGCCTGCGGCATGGATCGGCACGATCATGCTCGCCGTCATCGGCACGCCCGTGATATTCTTCTGGCGGCCCAAGCTGGTCGGCTAGCCCTGCCCCGCTCCGCCAGACTTTGTATACAATGTGGTTGAACCGTTCAGGAGCACGATCATGCGAGCGGACATCAACTACTCGGACATCATCGACAGCGACGAGGCCCGGATCGCCCAGGCGGCGGCCGACGCGGCGCCGAGCCAGCCCTCGAGCGAGATCGATCCGTACAGGTTCTTCGTCACGCAGGACGAGAGCAAGTACACCGCCGAGAACCAGGAGGTCTGGCAGACCCTGTTCGACAAGCGGATGGAGACGCTCGACCGCCAGGCGTCGGACGTCTTCCTCGACGGGCTGAAGGCGATCGGCCTCACGCGCGACAAGGTCCCGCAGGTCACGAGCATCAACGGCAGGCTTGCCTCGCTGACCGGGTGGGAATCGCACCCGGTGCCCGGCTACCTGCCCGCCAAGGCCTTCTTCGCGTGCCTCGCGATGCGCAAGTTCCCGACGACGATCACGGTGCGCCCCAAGGCGCTGATGGACTACCTGCCCGAGCCCGACATCTTTCATGACATCTTCGGGCACGTGCCGCTACACGCCGACCCGGTCTTCGCCGACTTCCTTCAGACCTACGGGCAGGCGGCGCTGCACGCCGAGACCGAGTACCACGTCGAGCGCCTCGCGCGCCTGTTCTGGTTCACGGTCGAGTTCGGGCTGATCGCCGAGGGCGGGCGGACCAAGCTCTACGGCTCGGGCCTGATTTCCAGTCTCGGTGAGAGCGACTTCGCGCTCGAGAGCCCGCACGTGGACCGGCGCCCGTTCGATATGGACCTGGTGTGCGACACGCCGTTCGAGATCGATCACTACCAGCCGATCCTGTACGTGCTGGAGAGCTTCGAGCAGCTTCGCGACGCGATGGTGAGTTACGCCGAACGAGTGCTGGAGGAATCCGGCGTCAAGCCCGAGGCGGTGTTGGTGTGAGGATCCTGCTCGTCAGCTTGGCAGCCGGCGTATTTCTCACACTCGGTTGCAGCAAGCCTCGCGAGTTTCTCTCACATCCATACTCGCTGACCAAGTATCCCGAGGTGGCCCCGGACGATCAATCCTGGACCGGGCAGATCATCACGATCACAGAAGTGGTCGGGGACGTCATTCGCGAGCGGGTCGTGGTGCCGTCGTTGATTGCGAGCATCCCGGAAGCCCGAATCTACATGACAACCGGATCAGGGGATCCCGTCGAGACGGTCACTGCTGCCATCGGGGCTGGTTTCGGGGAATCGGCCGAAGACTTCGAGGTCATCGGGTTCGATTTCCTGAACGTCCAGTCGGGCGACGTTCGCTTTGTTCCGGCGGAAGACGCCGAGCAACTCCGAACGTTGGCAGAGGACGACATGGGGTTTGCAGTGCTGCTGCACTTCAGTGGATTCGACACCGACACTGGAAGACCCCATTCGAAGAATCTGGCGATACGCCCGATGAACGAAACACCCTCGCCCGCTATGCCGTAGGCGAGTCCGCCTGAAACCGAGGCTTCGGATGAGTTTGAGGTCCCTTGTACCCGCCGGGCCACCTTGGTCATGGCGATGAACTCAGGACTGTCCGCCTGAGCCAGAACCCCCTCATAAAATCCCCAGGCTTGAGCCGTTACTCGATCCGCACGGTCTCGCGCTCGTCCACACCGAGAGCCTACTGGTAACGGGTGTCCCTATCGTTCCCCCGTGACCACCTTCGACACCCCCACCACTCCAGAACCCCCCCAGGCATCGCCCGCGTGGACGCCCGCCGATGCCGCGGCGCTCTACGGCCTCGACGCCTGGGGCCAGGGCAGCTTCGGCGTCTCCGACCGCGGCACGCTCCAGGTCTTGCCCACGCGTGACCCAACTGCGGCGGTCGACCTGTTCGAGCTGGTCGAGGGCCTGGCCCAGCGGGGGATCGAGGCGCCGGTCCTGATCCGGTTCAGCGACATGGTCCGCCAGCGGCTGACCGACATCCGCGATGCCTTCCGCCTGGCGATGGACGAGTCGAGCTATGCCGGGTCGTACTGCTGCGTGTACCCGATCAAGGTGAACCAGCAGCGGCAGGTCGTGGAAGAAATCCGCGATCTCTCGCGCGAGTTCGGGTTCGGCTTGGAAGCCGGCAGCAAGCCAGAGCTGCTCGCGGTGCTCGGGCTGACCGCCAAGGACGACGCGCTCGCGTCGATGCCCATCGTCTGCAACGGGTTCAAGGACGACGAGTACGTCGAGACCGTGATCCTGGCGGCCAAGCTCGGGCGGAACATCATCCCCGTGATCGAGCAGCCCAGCGAGCTGGCCCGGATCATCCGGCACGCCGAGCGGTACGGCGTGAAGCCCTCCATCGGCGTGCGCATCAAGCCCGCGACCACGGGCACGGGGCGCTGGGCCACCAGCGGCGGGAACCGGAGCAAGTTCGGGCTGAGCGCGACGGACCTGCTCGACGCGGTCGAGCTGCTCCGCGAGCACGGCATGCTCGGGTGCCTCAACCTCCTGCACTTCCACATCGGCAGCCAGATCAACGACGTGCGTCAGGTTACGACCGCGGTCGGCGAGCTGGCCCACATCTACTGCGAGCTGACCACACTCGGCGCGGGCCTGAGCATGATCGATATCGGAGGCGGGCTGGGCGTCGACTACGACGGCTCGCGCTCGGCCCGCGAGGGCAGCGTGAACTACGGCCTTGTCGAGTATGCCGCGAGTGTGGTGCACCGC
>JANQQZ010000131.1 GCA_028284805.1 Phycisphaerales bacterium | reverse complement strand
ACCGGCGCCGGGCCGGGGTGCGACGGTCAGATCCTGGTGCTCCAGGATCTGGTCGGAATGTCGGATGCGCCGCCGCGGTTTGCCGAGCGGTCGGCGGCGCTTGGCGCGTCGCTCCAGGAGGCGGGCGCGGACTGGGTGCGCCGGGTGCGTGCCCGCTCGATCGGAGGGCGGGGCTATGCGATGCGCGAGGGCGAACTCGAGCGGTTCGAGGCGGGCGGCTCGGCGTAGCCTCGGCTTGTGCGGTCGGTTCGTGTCCGGTAACCTGGTGCCATGCGAGACAGGCTGTGCGGCCATGGAGGATCGGTCGGTTGCTGGCGTGCGCGTGCTCAGAGTGCAACCGGGCGGGGCCGAGAGCGAAAGCGTCTTTGGACGATGACCGTGACGGCGTGAGGATCGCGCCGAGCAGGAGCGGCTGATGCGAAGGATCGTGGCTTTGGGACCGGCGTTCGTGGTGCTGGCGGTGATGGCCGCGGTGACCTTCCTCGGGCCGATCGCGGTCCAGCGGATGGTCTTCAGCCAGACGCAGGCCGAGGTGGTGCTGGCCCGGCAGGTGCTCCAGGACGACGACATTCTCGAGCGGATCGACCGCGCGACCCGACGGGTTGCCGAGGCGGTCAAGCCCTCGGTCGTGCACATCGAGGTGACACTCCGAACCGGTGACGGCGAGGCGGTCTTCGGCCCCGGCGCATCGGGGTCCGGCTGGGTGTACGACGTCGAGGGGCACATCATCACCAACGCGCACGTGATCGGCGCCGCCGAGTCGGCACAGATCGAGTTCGCCAACGGGCGGACTGCGACAGCCAAGCTGATCGAGGCGGACGAGTTCACAGATATCGCCGTGCTGAAGGTCGACCCCGGGATCGGTGTCATCCCGGTGGCGAGAGACGCAACCCGGCGGGTAGCGCTCGGCGACCGCGTCTTCGCGTTCGGCTCGCCGTTCAACTTCAAGTTCAGCATGAGCGAGGGCATCGTGTCGGGGCTCGGGCGGAACCCGCGGACCGGCTCGACGGGCAACGCCTTCACGAACTACATCCAGACCGACGCGGCGGTGAACCCGGGCAACTCGGGCGGGCCGCTGGTCAACGTGTTCGGTCAAGTCGTTGGCATGAACGTCGCGATCGCGACCGGATCGCGCCAGAGCTCGAGCAACCAGGGGCAGTCGGCGGGCATCAGCTTCGCCATTCCGCTGGGCGTCATCGAGTCGGTGGTCGACCAGATCATCGATCAGGGTGAGGTCCGGCGCGGGTTCCTGGGGATCACCTCCGCCCGGGGGATGGACCAATCGACCGACGTGCTCGATCAGACCGGGCGGTTCATGGGACGCGGGATCCGGGTCGCCTCGGTCGAGGACGGGCTCGCGGCGGATCGCGCGGGCATCGAGCCGGGCGACATCATCACGCGCATCGGCGACAGCGAGATCCGCGAGTGGCACCACCTCAGTTCGGTGATCTCGACCGCCCGCCCTGGCTCGCGCATCGAGGTTGAGCTCTGGCGCAGCGGCGAGCCTGTTACCACCGAGGTGCACCTCGCCGAGTTCCCCGACGGCACGCTCCAGCGGAACGTGCTGCAGCCCGCACTGCGGTGGCGCGCGGGCATGCAGGTGGTCAGCGCTCGCAAGCAGGGCGGTGAGCCGGCCGTCGTACTGGGCGGTGTGCAGCGCGACAGCGATGCCGATCGCGCGGGCTTCCAGGCAGGCGACATCATCACCCGTGTCAACACGGAAACGGTGTCCGATGAGCTGTCGTTCTACGCGGCAATGGGGCGCGCCGACGCGCTCCGAGGCAAGCTCGTGCGCATCGGCATCGAGCGTGACGGCGAGGAGCAGACCCTCTCACTCCGCCTCGATTGAACCCGCTCCGGGCGGATCCGACACGGCCTCTTTCGGCTTCGGTTCATTCTGAACGCTCAGGACCAGCGTCACCGCGGTCTCGAACACAGGGATGTGATCTGCGTCGGCCATCCAGACCGGGTCCCCAGACGCGACATCGGGGTTGAACACGGGTGTCATGCCGACGGTCTCGATCCCGATGACTCGCTCGTTGTCGCCCACGCCGAACGTGCTGAGCCCGACGACCGCGCCCTCGGCCTGAGCCATGTAGTAGGTCGTGCCGTCGAACTCACGCTCGCTGGATCCCGCAAAGCGGAACACCGGATCCGTGTCGCTGAGCCGGCTGCCCGAGTCGGGGACGTGGACCCACTCGACAGGGGATTCGTCGATCGGCTCACCGTCGCGCTCGTAGCGAACGGAAACGGTCAGCTCGGGCCCGGTCGGTTCGAGGCGCGTGCCGTCGTTCAGGATGGCTCCGGGCGAGCCGGGCTCGAGCCCGAGCAGGAGCAGCGCCGCGTGCACGTGCCTGGCCTCGGCGTCGATACGGACGAGGGCCTCATGGTCGCGGACGCCGCCGGTCTCCGCGACGAGCTCGACGATGACATCGGGGGTGTCGGGGCTGTGGGCGTCGATGGGCACGAAGCCGGTGAGCTCGATGGAGCGAGTGTCGTAGTCGACCGTCACGCCCGGGAAGGGCTCGGCGCGGCCCTCGGGCTGGATGAACGCGGCGGCCGCGATGGCGAGTGCGATGGCGATCATGGCAGCGAGTGTACGAGTTCGGCGAAGCGATCGCCCCGGTGTTCGAAGCTGGTGAACTGGTCGAACGAGGCGCACCCTGGGCTGAGGAGCACCGCATCACCGGGTGCGGCGTGCTTCGAGGCGTAGGCGAGGGCGGCGTCGAGTGTGCCCAGCGGTTCGATGCCGGCGTGCCGAGCGATGACGTCACCTGTCGCGCCGATGCACAGCAGCGAACGGACGCGCGCACGCAGCTCGGCGATCGGCGAGAGATCGGCGCCCTTGTCCGAGCCGCCCACGATGAGGTGGACCGGTGTGCTGCCCAGAGCGTCGGCCGCGAGGCAGGTCGCGTCGGGCGTGGTGGACTTCGAATCGTTGATGTAGCGGACGCCGCGATGCTCGCGAACGAGCTGGAGGCGGTGGGGCAGGCCCTGGAATGCTGCGATGCCGGCGGCGGCTCGCGAGGGATCTGCGCCGGCAGCCGCGCACGCGGCCAGCGCGAGGCGTGCGTTCGTGCGGTTGTGCTCGCCTGGGACCGTGAGTGAAGGCAGCTCGGCGTCGCTTGGGAGTTCGACGAGCCGGGCGTCGGTGGGGAAGTCGCGCACGCCCTCGCCCAGCACCGCGGCGGCGTCGGACGCGAGGCGTCGCGTGAGCACGTGCTTGCTCGCAGCGTAGTGGGGCATATCGCCGTGCCAGTCGAGGTGGTTCTCGGCGAGGTTGGTGACGACGCCCGCGTCGAACCAGCGATCGGTTTCGAGGGCGCCGGGCTGGTCGAGCCACCAGAGCTGAGCGCTGGAGAGCTCGACGACGAGGTCGCCGGTGTCGGCGATGGAGTCCAGGCGATCGAGCAGCGAGCCCCCGATGTTGCCCCCGAGATGGGCGGTCAGGTCTGCGGCGGCGAGCCCGGCGTGGATCATCGCGGCAGTCGTGCTCTTGCCGGCGGAACCCGTGATGCCGATGCGCGTGCATCTTGCAGGAAGGGCGTCGAGCGCGAGCGCGATCTCCGTGGTGACACGTGCGCCGGCGGCCCGGGCAGCGCGGACGAAGCGGTTCTCCCAGGGCTTCTTGATCGCAGGGTTGACGACGAGCAGGTCACAGGTGGTGACATCGCTGACGTTGTGTTCACCCAGGCGGAGCGTGACCGAGCCGGCGTCGATCTCTGGCTGAAGCCTGCGGAGCGGGGCTTCGAGTTCGTTGGCGGCCCGCAGGTCGGTGACGAGCACGTCGTATCCCTGGCGAACGAGATGGCGTGCGGCGCCCAAGCCTCCGCCGAAGGTGCCGAGGCCCAGGATGACGGCGGACGCTGACATGGGCTGACTCTACATGAGCGAGACCGGGTCGACATCGACCGCGGTGCTCGCGTCGCTCTTGACAAGGCCCCGGTCGCGCAGCAGGCGGAGGGCCTGCTGCATCACACCGGCGGTCGGCGCTGTGATCTCGACCGAGACACGGAAGTGGTCGGCGATGCGCTCGATCGGGCAGGGCATGGGGCCCACGAGTCGCCCGCCGAGCGCGGTGACCGGATCGTGGGCTGCCCGAGCGATGTCGGCAGCGGCGCCCTCGGCCTTGGCGGCGTCGCGGTCGCGGCAGACGATGCGGGTCATCCGCCACGCGGGGGGCAGGCCCACGGCCTTGCGGGTCCGCAACTCGGCGTCAGCGAACGCGACGTAGTCGTGGCGTGCCGCGGCGGTGATCGGCTCTGCCTCGGGCTCGAAGGTCTGCACGATCACGGTGCCCGGATGCTCTCCGCGACCGGCTCGCCCCGCGACCTGGCTCACGAGTTGGTAGGTGCGTTCGGCGGCCCTGAAGTCGGGCAGGTTCAGCGCGGTATCGGCAGAGAGCACGCCCACAAGGCGGACGTTCGCGACGTCGAGGCCCTTGGCGATCATCTGTGTGCCCAGTAGAGCACGGATGTCGCCCCGCGCGAATCGTCCCAGGGTGTCGAAGTAGTCCCGGGCGGTGCGCATGGTGTCGGCATCGACGCGCACCAGGCTCTCTCCGGCGATGAGGCGGTGCTCGGGGGGCAGATCGGTGGTGATGGCTTCGATCGCCGGCTCGGCGCGCTGCGTGCCGATGCCCAGGAGCTGAACGCGTTCACCGCAGTCGGGGCACTTCTCGGGCAGGAGTTGCTCGGCCTGGCAGTGGTGGCAGCGCACATAGCCGCCCCGTCGGAGTTGGGCGTCCTTGTGGAGCACGAGCTTGGCGTCGCAGTGATCGCACATCTGCTGCCAGCCGCAGGAGGTCTTAACGCAGGAGACCATGCCCGCGAACCCCCGGCGGTTGAGCAAGAAGACGATCTGACCGCCTTCGATGAGAGTGCTGCGGACCGCTCGCGCGAGGGTGGGGCCAACGACCAGTTCGCGCGTGGCCTTGCCCGTCTGCTCGGCGTGAACCTTGCGCTGGGCGACCATGTCCACCACGCGCACCGTGGGCATGGCGGCGCCCGAGACGCGAGTGGGCAGCTCAAGCATCGTCGACCGCCCGGACCGGGCGGCGTGCCAGGACTCCAGGCTCGGGGTCGCCGAGCCGAGCAGCACGGGGCAGGCGTTCTGGTGGGCACGCTTGATCGCGACGTCGCGGGCGTGGTACCTCGGCAACTGATCCTGCTTGTACGAGGCGTCGTGCTCCTCGTCGACGATCACGAGCCCGAGGTTCTCGACGGGTGCGAACACCGCGGACCGTGCCCCGACGACGACGGGGCAGTCTCCCGATGCCACGCGCGACCACGCCCGGTTCCGCTGGGCCGCGGTGAGTCCCGAGTGGAGCACGGCGACACGCCCCGCGCCCAAGCGGCTCTGCACCCGGCCGGCGGTCTGGGGTGTCAGCGCGATCTCGGGCACAAGCATGACACCGGTCTCGCCCCGCTCCAGGACGGCCTCCAGCAGACGCAGGTAGACCTCGGTCTTGCCCGAGCCGGTCACGCCGAAGAGCAGGTGACGCTGGAAGGTACCGAGCGAGTCGGTCACGGCCTCGATCGCCCGGGCTTGCTCGGGCGTGGGCTCCGGCGCGGACGAGGCCTCGAAGACGGTGTCGGTGTCGTCGGCGCGGGCGCGGACGGTGGTGGTCTGGTGCTCGGCGAGCAGGCCCGCCTTAATGAGCCTGTTGATTGCAGCGATGGACCGCTGGCCCAACGCGTCGGCGAGGTCGCGGGCGGTGGTCGGGAACGCGTCGTCACCGAGCTCGGCGATCGCGGCCCAGGCATCGCGGGCGGTGGGGGAGAGCTTGGCTCCGACCGGGTCGCCCGGACTCTGCGTCGGCGCGATGAGGGTCTGCGGGCGTCGTCCGATGTCCTGCTTGACCGCGGCGGGGATCATCGAGGCAAGCGTCATGCCCAGCGGACAGACGTAGTACCGGCTCATCCAACGCGCCAGCTCGACGAGCTCGTGTGTGAGCGGAGAGCCGAGCGTCCGGATCAGCGGCTTGACCTTCGCGGGGTCGTAGCCTTCGAGCAGGTCGCGCGAGCCGCGGTCGATCACGATGCCTCGCGTGGGCGTGTTGCCCCGCCCGAGCGGCGCCTCGACCGCCTGGCCCACGCGGACCGACCCGTCGTGGGCGAGATAGGTCAGCGTTGCGTCGACCGCGCCCCGGTCGAGTCCGCGCTCGACCGCGACGCGGACGTACACGGCGTCCTCCGATGGTGCCGGCGAGTCGGGTGCGAACAGGTGCTCGGTCACGGTCGAGACTAGACTCCGTTCCGATGCGCGACACCACTCACGATCGGGTTCCGGCGCGGCTGGCACTTGCTGATGGCACGCTCCTGACCGGGCGGGCCTTCGGGGCGACGGGGCGAGGGATCGTCTCGGTCGCCGAGGTCGTTTTCAACACCGCGATGACCGGGTACCAGGAGGCGATGACCGACCCGAGCTACGCGGGTCAGATCCTGACGCTGACCGCGCCCCTGGTGGGCAACACGGGCGTGAACCCGGTCGATGTCGAGTCGGGGCGGGTGCAGATCGCCGGGCTCGTGATCCGAGAACTGGCCCGCCTGCACTCGAGCTACCGGGCGACGGCCGATCTGTCGGGGTACCTCGCCGATGCGGGCGTGCTCGGGATCGAGCGCGTGGACACCCGGGCGTTGACGCGCGTGCTGCGATCGGACGGGGTGCTCGCGGGGGCATTGACCGACGACGCCTCGGTCACGGATGCCCAGTTGGTGGCCCGCGCGCAGCAGGCACCCTCGATGGCGGGCCAGAACCTCGTGCCCGAGGTCGGGTGCTCGTCAGCGGGCCGATGGGACGAGGGCCTGGGCGACTGGACCGGGATCGAGGGCCCGGCGGAGGGGCCGGTCGTGCTGGCGATCGACTGCGGCGCCAAGCGGAACATCCTGCGTCATCTGACGCAGCGGGGATGCCGGGTCGAGATCATCCCGCACGACTTCGACGCCAACGACGTGATCGCGCGGTTCGAGCGAGGTGAGGCTCACGGGGTCTTCGTCTCGAACGGGCCGGGCGACCCCGCGGCGGTCGAGGCCACGATCGCGTCCCTGCGCCGCCTCGTGTCTGGTGACGCGCCGCTGATACCGGTTTTTGGGATCTGCCTGGGCCACCAGCTGCTGGCACTGGCAAGCGGTGCCGCGACGTTCAAGCTGCCGTTTGGGCATCGGGGGGCGAATCAGCCCGTGCTGGATCGTGAGACAGGGCGGGTGGAGATCACGAGCCAGAACCACGGGTTTGCCGTGGATCCTGCGAGTCTCGATGCCCAGATTGCCGAGTCGACCCATATCCACTTGAACGACGGGACTCTCGCTGGTTTCCGGCGGCTGGATCGCCCGGTCTTCGCGGTGCAACACCACCCCGAGGCCTCACCAGGGCCTCACGACTCGTGGTACCTGTTCGACCGCTTCGTGGCGCTGTGCGGCGAGTCGCTCGCTCTGGGTATCCGGACCTGATCGGGAACTGCGGGCGTAACCGTCGACTTTGCGCTTGCATCGCGGACACGAGCCGGTATATTGGAGCGACGGCGTGCGGGAGGAGCGCGCCACGGTCAGTGACACGGATCTTCCGTGTGAGAGTGTGTGAGCGGGTGTTCTGCCCGCCCGTCCCGGCCTGGAAGGTCGCGACAGCAATGGGTTGTAGAGGCACGGCTTGTTCGACTGGTCGTGCTGGTCAGGTTGTGGTTTCTGTTATTTCCAGAGGAGTCTCCCGAATGAAGACCAAGATGATTCTCGCATGTGCCGGTCTGGCCGCTTGTGCGGCACAGGGCCAGGTTGACCTGCCGGCGCTCCAGAGCGCTGAGGCGTTCGACGTGGTCTACCCGTCCAAGGCACAGCCGATCCTCGGCATCACCATGGACAACCGCCTCATCCTGGGCGACGAGATCGTGTACAACCGCGGCGCCGATTACACCCCGCGTGGCGTGGCGGCCGTTGATGTCTACAACGCGGCCGGCTTCGGCGGCGACACCGACGGTGACGGCACCCGTGACCCGGTCTGCGGCGACCTCTGCGGTGGCTTCGCCACCCCGCTCCCCAGCAGCCGCTGGTTCTTCGGCCCGACCTTCGCCATGCAGGCGTACGCCGATGACGTCGAGTTCAACTCGATGTCGGTGACCGACAACCCGGCCTTCTCGGGCTTCACCAGCTTCACCAACTGGCTCAGCTGCGATGGCAGCCAGGGCAACGAGCCCCTGATCATCCTCTTCACCATGTACGACTCGGTTGACCTCGTCGCCGATCTCGACGGCCTCAACGACGGCTTCGACAACGACGGCGACGGCATCCCCGACACGCCCTACGAGCGCACCGACACCGACGGCGACGGCCTGGTTGACCAGTTCACCGGCGGCGTCATCGTCACCTTCGCCAACATCGACACCGACGGCGACACCACCAACGGCAACGAGATCCTCGACGCCGCCACCACCGGTTACTACGTCCTGAACGCCCTCCTCCTGACCGACACCGACGGCGACGGCGTCCCGGGCGACCCCGGCGCCACCGACTTCGGCGGCTTCCCGGCCGGCGATCGTGACGGCGACGGCAACCCCGACGGCACCGTCGAGGTCTTCTTCGCCGGTTCCGAGGGCCCG
>JANQQZ010000052.1 GCA_028284805.1 Phycisphaerales bacterium | reverse complement strand
CTCGGGCAGTTGAGCCGGGGGCGCGCCTTCGAACCCGAACGCGGTCGCCGATGGCAGCGCCGCGAGCGCGTGCGCCACGAGTGACTGAGGCACGCAGAGCCTGCAGAGCCCGACGCCTGCACGGAGCGCCCCGCGCCCAGCGAGCAGCGGGGCTCCCAGCATCGTCAGCCCCTCGCGGTCGCACCCGCCGACGATCGTGAGCGTCCCGAATGTCCCCTTGTGTCCGTGCGGATCACGCGTCGGTAGTGTCGGCACCGCATCGCGTGTCACTCGACGTCCTCGATCGCGATGTCGAGCCTTCCCATCAGGGGGGCGAGCGCGAGCATCGCGTTGATGGTGTCACCGTCGCTGAGATTTGAGACGTCCAGGGTGATGTGTGCCGCGTCGTACGCGACGCCGTCTGGCAGGGTCGCGTCCAGATCGACCCACCGGGGCCCCTCGGGCGTGTCGACGTACGCCTGGGTCCACATGTGATACCCGAATATGTCCTTCGAGCCGATGAAGTCGCGGGCGTAGACGAGCCCGCTGACGACGCGCGACGGGATGCCATCGGCCCGCAGCACCGCGGCGAGCAGCGCCGCGTGCTCGGAGCAGTCGCCCACCCGCGTGCGGGCTACCTCCGACGCCGTCGCGAACCCGACACCCAGTGACTTCTCGTCGATGAACCCGTGCACGAACCTGCGGTGCGCCTCCGCTCGGACCGACGAGGGGGCGTCTCTGCCCACCCCGCTGCGGCTCACGAGCGCGACCACCGCGTCGTCGTCGCAGGCGATCATCGTCGAACTGGCCAGATCGGCTTTCGTCGGTGCACCACCGATCGTTGTCAAGCGATCGGCCGTTACCGTCACGCGCACCGTGCGATCGTCGACCCGCTCGACGCGCTGGCTCGAGGTCTCGGGCAGGTCCTCCAGAGGCCCTTGACGCGACGTCACGAGATAGACCGCGCGCCGCGTCTCGCGAGGACGCTTGATCACCCGGTCGGGCTCGATGAACGTCGACCGCATCATCTCGGGCGGATCGATCTCGGCGAGCGCAAGCTCGCGCTCGGCGGCGATCGTCGTGATCTCGAGCCCGCCGAACGTGGTGGTCGAGCGCAGCAGATTGCCCTCCCGATCGATGAACTCCTCGCTCACCGATCCCGGCGCGATGGACGAGACCGACGACGATCGGTACCCCGGGACCGCCTTGCCCAGCACCTCGATCGTCGCGGGCTCGATCTCGGAACGCGTCGTGGAGATTGGCGCAAGCCCGAGCGACGGATCGAGCACCGTCAGCGAGACCGATGTTTCTCCCGCCTCGAGGGCCTGGGCCATCAACTCCGACGCACGCGCGGGCGTCACCCACTCGCCCCCGGGAACGGGCTGCAGCGAGGTGGTCGTGCGCCCGCTCTGCGTCGTCGTGACCTCAACCCCATCGGCAGTGAACCGGTACGAAGTCTCGACCGGCAGGGCACCCATGACCTGCTTGGCACGCATGGAGACCGGCTCGTGCGCCTCGGTCTCGACGAACTCCGTCTCGATCGTCACGCGGATCTCGATCGGCCCACGCTTGACGTTGAACTCCATCGACGCGGATGTCGTGATCGTCCCGTCGGACGCAACCGATGCCTCACGCATCCAACCCGCCCGCTCGGCGCCGAGCTGCATGATGTAGTACCGCTCGGTGTCCTGCCCGCTCGCGACCGCGAAAGGCAGCAGCAGCACGAGGACCGTCAGGAACGCTCGGAGGTGCGTCGTCATGCCGGCAGTCTACCGCCGAGCCCCGCCCCGGCTCCGCGGCACCGCCGGCTATGCTCCGGACGGATGATCGACACCCACTGCCACCTGACCTTCCCCGACTTCGCTGACCATGTCACAGCAGAGCTCGATGCCTGCGCCGAGCACGGTGTCACGGGCGTCATCACCATCAGCACGACGAGCCGCGACTGTCTGCAAGCGCTGCGCGTCGCCGAGTCGCACCCACGGGTCTGGTGCTCCAGCGGTGTGCACCCGCTCTACGCCGACAAGGGCCCGCACGACTGGGACACGGTGGTCCGCTGTGCCCGGTCCGACCGCTGCGTCGCGTGGGGGGAGCTGGGGCTCGACAACCACTACGACCGACCGCCGCGAGATCTGCAACGCGCCGTGCTCGACGAGCAGCTGGCCGTGATCGAAGGCTCGCATTCCGAGGATGGCTCGCCTGCTCTTGGCAAGCCCGTGGTGATTCATTGCCGCGAGGCGTTCGACGATCTCGTCCCGATCCTCGCCGCGTCTGGCCTGCCGTCTGATCGCTTTGTGTTTCATTGCTTCACGGGCACGCCCGACGACGCCCGGAAGGTCCTCGACCTCGGCGCGATGATCTCGTTGACAGGAGTCGTCACCTACAAGAACGCCCGCGAGGTGCAGGACGCCGCCAGGCTGATCCCGCTCGACCGGATCATGGTCGAGACCGATGCGCCGTTCCTCTCGCCCGTCCCGCACCGGGGCGAGCGTCCCTGCCGCCCCTGGATGACCTCGCTCACCGCCAGGTTCCTCGCCGAGCTGCGCGGCGAGCCATGGGACACGTTCCACAACGCCATCAACGCCAATACAGAGCGGTTCTTCGGCATCCCGGTGCTGGGAGCCGACGCGTGATGCTCGCCGCATGGCTCCACGACCTGAACCCGTTCCTCGTCCGCATCTCGGGCGACTTCGGCATCCGGTGGTACGGGCTCAGCTATGTGCTCGGGTTTGTGATCGCGTTTCTCGCGATCCGATTCCTCGCGCGGCGCGGCGCTGCCGTGATCCCCGCTGAGCGTGCGATGGACGCCGTGCTCTACGGCGCGTTCGGCGCGTTCATCGGCGGGCGGGTCGGCTATGCGATCTTCTATCAGCCCTCGCTGCTGATCGACTTCCAGTCCTCGTTCCCATTCTGGGGAATGCTCGCGCTGAACCAGGGCGGCATGGCCTCGCACGGCGGCATGTTCGGCGTCCTCGTCGCAGGCTGGCTCGTCTCGCGGGGTTTCAAGAACGACGACGGCACGCGAACCGGCGCCTGCCCGACGCTGCACGTGCTCGATACCTTCGCCTTGGCCGCACCCTTCGGGCTCTTCCTCGGACGGATCGCCAACTTCGTGAACGGCGAGCTTCTGGGCCGCGTCGTTGCGCAGCCGGGCCAACCCGCGCCGTGGTGGTCCGTGCGCTTCCCGCAAGAGCTCCGCGCCGAGGAGGGCCAGGGCATCGAGTACACGCCGACCCAGCTACTCGAACTCCAGACCCTCGTCGGCGAGCACCAACTGCCCGACCAGCCCTTCGAGGTCGGTATCGAGAACCTCATCACCGCGGTGCAGACAGGCTCGATCGAAGCCGCGCAGCGCCTCGAGCCGCTGCTGAGCGCTCGCCACCCGTCGCAGATCTACCAGGCGATCGCCGAGGGGCTCGTGGTCGCCGCGTTGCTCTGGCTCGTGGCCCGCAAGCCCCGTACGCCCGGCATCGTCAGCGCCTGTTTCCTCATCACCTACGGACTGCTGCGAGTCGCAACCGAGTTCGTCCGCCTGCCCGACGCCCACCTCGCCGTGCAGCGTCCGCTGGGCCTCTCGCGCGGCCAGTGGCTGAGCGCCGCGATGGTCGCGGCGGGCATCGTGCTGATCGTCTGGCGCGCCAGATCTCACGCCGAGCCGATGGGCGGATGGGCAGCCCGACGAGAACCCGAGCACTCAGCCTGAGGCGGGTTTCTTCTCACGCCCGAGCCTCGCTATCGCCAGTGTCGCACCGAAGCCCAGCACCACGAGCCCTCCGGCGCCCGCGATCTGCAGCGAGCTCGGCGTGAACGACCGCTGGGGCCAGTCCTTGGGCTCGATCTCGGCGAGCGATGCTTCTGTCACCGTCTCGCCCCGGATCACGTCGCCGACCTTGGGTTCGACGCCCTCACGGAAGGGGTAGAGACCAAGCGGCGCGGCGAGCAACAGCCCCAGCAGGACACCCAGAGTCGCCGATTCGTAACGGTGCAGCAGGAACCGCAGCAGGTTGCTGACGACGACGACACCGAAGACCACTCCCACACCAACGGGTACGACAACGCCCATCTCTCCGAGGGCGGCATCGAGATCCATCGACGTGCCAGCTTTCACAAAGGTCTTGATCGAGTTGATGATGGTGTCATAGAGCCCAAGCAGCAGCAAGAGGTAGGCGCCGCTGACACCGGGCAGGATCATCGCGCTCGCGCCCGCGATCCCACCAACGAAGAGCATCACCGGCCCGTCCGAACTCCCGCCGCCCGATCCTTCGCTCGACTGCAACAGCACGAGTCCTGCCATGACCGCGATGCCGACGACGGTCCCCCCGATCGCCGCAGGACCGAAGCCCTTCGCTCGGATCATGCCCGTGAGCAGCGGGGCCCCGCCCAGCGTGAGCCCGATGAACAGGCTGTACATCCCCCAGCGGAACTCCTGAAGCCCCCAGGCGATCGGCTTCGCGCCGGCGCCGATCGCCACGATCGCTGCGACCACGACCACACCCAGCAGCACGAGCGAACTCGTCTTGAACCGGAACCTGGTCACGTCCGAGATCGCGTCGACAAAGCGTGTATAGATCCCCGCCGCGACCAGCATCGTGCCGCCAGAGATACCGGGCACGAGGTTCGCCAGCCCCATGAGCGCCCCGCCCATCGCCCCCCGCGCGATCAGCCCCGTGCTCATGCCCGAGCTTCCGTCCGACCCGTCGCCGGTATCATGCAGCTGATCGGCCGCTGGCACGGATGCGGTCGCAGGCTCATCGTTCACGGAGGGTGTCTCACTCATGGCGATCATGGTAACCGGCGGCGCGGGGTACATCGGCTCGCACGCGGTCAAGCAGCTCCTCGAAGCCGGGCACACCGTCGTCGCTGTCGACAACCTCGTGCGCGGGCACAGGCAGGCCATCGACCATCTCGGCACCATTGCTGAAGGCCGGCTCTCATTTGTCGAAGCGGATACGGGCGATCGACCCGCGATCGAGGCCGCGCTCCGCGAGCACGGCGTTGACACCGTGATGCACTTCGCCGCCCTCGCGTACGTGGGCGAGAGCGTTACCGAGCCGCTGCGCTACTACCGGGCCAATACAGCCAGCGCCCTGGGGCTGATCGAGGCGTGCGATACGGTCGGCGTCACCCGGTTCATCTTCAGCAGCACCTGCGCGACCTACGGCGAGCCACCCAGGGTCCCGATGGACGAGCACACGCCCCAGTCGCCAGTCAGCCCCTACGGCGTCAGCAAGCTCCACGTCGAGCACATCCTCCGAGACTACGCCGAGGCCTGCCGACGGAACGGCAGGGACTTCGCCTACGCAGCGCTCCGCTACTTCAATGTCGCGGGCTCCGACCCGGATGGCCTCGTGGGCGAGGACCACCAGCCCGAGACGCACCTGATCCCCGTCGTCATTCAGGCCGCGATGGGCGTGCGCGACAGCATCACTATCTTCGGCACCGACTACGACACACCCGACGGCACGTGCATCCGCGACTACGTCCACGTCTGCGATCTCGTTGCCGCTCACATCGCTGTGATGGACGCTCTGAAGCCGGGCGACGAGCGGTTCTACAACCTGGGCATCGGCAACGGCATGAGCGTCCGCGAGATCATTGATGCCGTGAAGCGTGTCTCTGGCAAGGACTTCACCATCAACGAGGGCGAGCGTCGTGCGGGCGACCCCTCGGCGCTGTTCGCCGACCCTTCGAAGATCGAGCGTGAGCTCGGGTGGTCTGCGGAGTACACCGACATCGACCACATCGTCGAGACCGCGTGGAGTTGGTTCCAGAAGCATCCGAATGGCTACGCGGGATGATCCGGTGCCTGCTCTTGCTCATTGTGTTTGCTTCCCCGGCGGTAGCACAGACGTGGCCCCAGCGCCTCGCTGATCCGCCCGGGCTGCTGCACGAGTACGACCACCCGATCGCCGACTGGTTTGGCATCACGATCTCACAGCGCACGACCGGGTGGATCCGCGATGACGTCGCCGCTGTGACCACCCTCGCCGCCAGCCGAGGCATCGAGACCGACACGCTCGAGTACGAGCAGCGGAGCGCCCACATCGCGGCGGTCCGCGAGCCGCGCGACGGCGAAGAGCCCGACGGATTCCGCTACTCGGTCTTCGTCTCCGTCGAGCCGCGGGCCGAGGGTGTTGCCCGCCTGCACCGAACCTGGTTCCGCTTCCGCTCGCCCGACGAGCCGCGAGGGCTGGCGGTGCTTATGCCGGGCATGCTGGGCACGCCGCACCAGTTCATCGACCGTTTCGAGCGGGCGTTGCTCGCCGAAGGCTGGGGCGTGCTCCGCATGTTGGTCCCGCCTTCTCGCTCGACGGAGCATCTTCCGGTGCCGATCGACCCGGGGGCAGCCGAAGAGCCGATCCGCACGATCGCTGTTGAACTCGATCAGCGCACCGCCGAGTGCGCGTACGCCGTCGAAGCCGGGCTTGCCTGGGCCGAAGCGATCGAGCCAGAACTTGTCGGCGCACCCCGCACGATCGTCGGCATGAGCGGCACGGGCATGATGCTCCCGGCCGTGCTCGCGCGCAACGAGGATGCCTTCCGAGCCGCCGTTGTCATCGGGAGCGGCGCGAACGCGTTCAAGATCCTCCGCGAGAGCGATTACGCGGATCTGCTCGACGCGGTCCGTGTGACCTGGACGGACGGGGAGCCAAGCGACGAAGAGCTCGCGAAGCTCGACGAGCTGTATCTCAGGTTTGCTGCGCTCGACGCCCACACGCTCGCGCCGATGGTGGGCAAAGTTCCCGTCCTGGTGATCCATGGCTCTGCCGATCGGGCCGTGCCTGCGGAAGCCGGTGACTTGCTCTGGGAGCGTCTGGGCAAGCCTGAGCGTTGGGCCACGCCTGTCGGGCATGAGCTGCTCTTTGTCCGCACACTGCTGCAGATCCCGCAGGTCATCGCCTGGCTCAACGACCGCACCGCCGAGGCGCCGTCGTGATCGTTGCGCTCAGCCCTTACCTGCTGACGACGCGCGAGCCGGCGGCGCTGGCCTCATTGCTTCTGGCCGACCACGTCGTTACCGTCGTCCCCTCGCCGGCGGGAGCCGCGACGCGCGAGACGGTCGGACGTGCGGCGGGCAGCGTCCCCAGCTATCTCCAACTGCTCGAGTCGTGGTCGTGGTCGATGCCCCTCTGGGAAGCCGGGGTGATCGGGTCCGACTTCGAGGGTGAGGACGCGATCGACGACATCCGCGCCGCGTTGAGTGAGATCGAGACCGACGACCGCTTCGCCGCGATGCGCCCGCTGATGCACGCGGCGCTCGAGGACACGGGCGAGGCCTACCTCCGACGCTTCGCGGACGACCTGCTCAAGGCGGGTCCCGACCCGGCGATCAGTGTGCCCGTCGCGGCCGGTCTCGATCGCTATGCGGGTCGGCTCGGGCTCGCCGTGGCGCGCGGAGAACCCTCGTCCATCGCGGCCAAGCAGGAGGCCGCACTCATGCGCACCGTGGCGCGCTTTGCAGTCCCGGCGTTCATGCAGGCCGGCGGCCAGCGGCTTCTCGTCGCCCGCGAGGAGCTCCGGGACGAGTTGGATGCGCTGCGAGACACCCTCGACGAGGGTGAGGAGGGCGACATCCGCGCCGCCGCCGCACGCCTGACCGCTTCGGTCGAGCGCATCAGCGACGATCTGACACGCGTCACCGACCCCGACGAGCCCCGCACGATCCTGGGCACCGCGAGTGTCACGCTCGCGGAGCTGCCTGTCGAGGCGGTGCAACGATCGAGCTGCGTTGCCGCTGGGCGGATGCTTGGGCGCCAGACGGCGTTCGAAACCACCCA
>JANQQZ010000106.1 GCA_028284805.1 Phycisphaerales bacterium | reverse complement strand
ACCTGGGCGGGTCCCAGAACCACGAGCAGGGTCCCGGTGATCCCCAGGGCGGCGGCGACGGCTCAGACACCGGATCCGGCTGACCGATGCACGCGTGATGGCCGACGGTCCACCCTCAGAATCCACCCCGCCCGCGAGCTCGGCATCGAGCCAGCAGACCTCGGTGCCGGACACGCTGATCTCGGTCACGGTGGCCCTGGCCCTCGCGTTCATCTTCCGGGTCTACGTGATCGAGGCGTTCGTCATCCCGACCGGGTCGATGGCGCCCACGCTCCTGGGTGAGCACTTCCGGGTCAGCTCGCCCCAGACCGGCGCGGTGTTCGCGGTGGACCGCCGGCTCACCGAGAGCAGGCGAGGCTCGGTCGTGGGCGACCCGTTCACCGACAAGGACCTCCCGACCGCGGGCCTGAACCGGCTCGACGGCGACCGGATCTTCGTCCGCAAGCGCACGCCGCTGTCCCCGGTGCCCGAGCGGTTCGACGTCGTCGTCTTCCGCTCGCCCACCGAGCCGGATGAGCGCGTGATCAAGCGCCTCATCGGGCGTCCCAACGAGCAGATCGCGCTGGTCGACGGCGACGTGTTCGTCCGGGACGACACCGGGATCGAGCCCGGGCGGTCGACCACCTGGCACGAGCAGGGCTGGCGGATCGCCCGAAAGCCCGAGCGCATCCAGCGTGCGGTGTGGCAGCCCCTGCACGACATGGCCCGTGTGACCGGAGAGACCGACACCGGGCCCTGGATCCCCGAGACCGACGACTGGACCGTCTACCGCGGCGTTTTCAGGCACGAGGGCACGGGCTCGAGCTCGCTCCGCTGGGATGCCGCTTCGTGGGAGATCCGCGACCGTTCGCCCTACAACGACATCGACGAGCGACGCGACCAGCGGATCGGCAGCGGGGGCGTGCGCTCCGGGCTCTCACCAAGCTACCCGGTGTCCGACCTCCGGGTCCGGTTCGGCATGCTCGGGATCGATGACGGCGCGACCGCCTCGGTCGTGTTTGGCGTGCGATCGCACGAGTTCCGGGTCTCGATCAACCGCTCCGAGGGCGTGCTGACCGTGCGCATCGACGGGCGGCGTGACGACGAGGCGTCGTGGACCGAGCTCGCCTCTGCCGACGCGTCCGCGTCCCCCGGTCGCGTCACCGAGTTCGACATCTGGCACGCCGACCAGGCGTTCACCGTTTTCGTCGGGGGCGAGCGTGTGCTCGAACACGCCTACGACTGGACGATCGAAGAAAGGCTCGAGGCCGCCATCCCGGGCTCGACGCTCGACGAGCTGGTCGCGTTCGACGGCGGGCTGAACCGGCTCAGCGCGAGCGAGCAGTACCAGCTGCCCGGCATCCGCATCGACGTCGAGGGCAGCGCTGCGCTGCACCGCCTGCGGGTCGACCGCGACCTGTACTACCACCCCCACCACGCGCAGTACCGCGTGCGCAACAACCCCCCGCCCCTGGGCACGCACCCGATCACGACGGTCGTGCTGGGCGACGGGCAGCTCTGGGTGCTGGGCGACAACAGCCCCGCGAGCCGCGACGGGCGCACGTGGGGCGAGGCCGATCCCTGGGTGGCGCACACGCTGCCCGGGACGTCGGGCGAGGGCATCCTGCCCATCGAGCTGCTGCTGGGCGAGGCGTTCCTGGTCTACTTCCCCGCGATGCACCGCGACTCGCTCGTGCCCGTGCCCGATTTCGGTCGCGTGAGGCTGATCGAGTAGAGGTCGCTCAGCGGCCGCCCAGCAGGCTCGCGATCGCGCTGCCCACGTAGACGGGCGACTCGGGATCCACGCTGAAGTCGGCGTAGCTCGATCGGACCTCCTTCGGGAAGGCGTCGATCAGGTTGGGCGTCAGGTCGTCGCCAGGGTTGTCCATGTCGCGGAGCTCGACCTTGTCGGGCTCGTTGACGGTGACCGCGAACTGGGCGAACTGGGCCGAGGCGTCCTGCATCTGCTTCTTGCGCTTGGCGCGGTACGAGCGTCTCGCGTGCATCGGGCGGATGTCGTAGCGGTCGCCCGACCAGGGCCGCCCAGGATCGTGCTCGGGGGACTCGATCCCTCTGCGGAGCGTCGCGAGCAGGGGCTCGACGTGCTCGCTCTGGTCCTCGTCCGCGAGCACGAAGACCTCGGGGCGGAGCGACGCGCCGGGCTGGCTCAGCGCCTCGCGCAGCTCGGCGCCCTCGGGCATGAGGTTCTTGTCTTCCAGCAGCAGGCTGAGGACGACGTCGCCCATCCCGAAGCCGACGGCGGGTACGTCTTCCTTTGTTCCAAACATCTTCATTAGCTTGTCGTAGCGCCCCCCGCCAGCGACGGCCCGCTCGCCGTCGGCGATGAGCTCGAAGACGGTGCCGGTGTAGTAGGCGAGGCCGCGGGCGATCATGGGATCGTAATCGAACCAACCACTCCAACCGGACTTGGACAGAGCCGTACCAAGGCGGACATTGTCTCGCTTTTCATCGTCGGACAGTTCGAACGTGGCACCACCAGCTTTCCAATCTGCTTGAACTGTCTTATAGAAATTGAAGGCCCTCATGCCTTCTTCCTCAGAGATCGAAGCAGACATGAATTGCTCGGCAACCCACTCTTCCGGGTGTTTGTCCTTCTGATCAAGAACAAAAAGGAAAGTTTGAAACTGCTCTGGCGGGATCTTGCCCTTCTGTGCCAATCTGGCGATCACACGTCGATCGTTAAGCTTGAGTTGAAAATCTGCTGTCGAACAGCCAATTGATCTGACAAGATCGAGCAGCACAGTCGCTACGTCCTGATCGGCTTGAAGCCCGGAGTCATCAGCACCCCCAATGACATCACAATTCCACTGCAGAAACTCCCGCAGCCGCCCGCGTTGGGGTCGTTCCGCCCGGAAGTAGGGACCGGCCGTGAACCACTTCGTCGGGCTGGGCAGGCTGGCGGCCTTGGCGGCGTAGAGCCTGGCCAGCGTGGGCGTGAACTCGGGGCGGAGGGCGTAGTCGTCGTCGCCCCCCTCGCGGCGGAACGAGAACAGCTCGCTGACGATGCCTTCGCCCGATTTGACGGTGTAGAGGTCCAGATGCTCGAAGGTGGGGCCCGCGATCTCATCGAAGCCATGCCGGAGGGAGACGCGTCGCCAGGCCTCGGTGATGTAGCGCTGGCGGAGCAGGTCGTCGGGGTAGAGGTCGCGGGTGCCCTTGGGGCTCTTGAACTTGCCTTTGGCCATGGTGGGCGAGGGTAGCGTGGCGCGCTCGCGGCGCGGAGAGGGCGCGCTGCGTGATCGGGTTCGCCCGAAGAAACAGGCGAGAGTTGCGCGGTGTCGGGGCGCGAGAACTGAAAAACCCCCCTGGAGCCGCCGAAAGAGGGGACAATCGGCCGAGAGTCCGATAGAGTCGGCGGAGGGGGCCCCGGGTGGGCCTCGACAGCTCTATGCCCGGGCCGGGGGGTTGTCCCGGCATGACGATTCACGGTTTGGAAAGCAAAGGAACCACGACATGATCAAGAACCTGACCTGTCTCGCTGCTGCCGGCACGATCGCCGCTGGTCTGGGCGGCTGCGCCGCGACCGGGCTGTCGAGCGACGCCCTCGAGATCACCAAGGCCGAGTGCGCCGCGACCGTCGCGCACCTGAACGCCACCGAGCCCGAGTTCGCGGGTCTCGCCGGCGAGAGCGCGGGCTGGGCCGTCATGCCCGGCATGATGTACTTCCACGCCTACCTGCTGGGCGGCGGCGGCGGCGACGGGCTGGTCTACTCGGCCGGCAACGCCGACCCCGTGGGCTACTCGCGCAACGCCCGCGTCAACGTGGGCATCGGCTCGTTCGGGCAGTACAACGACCACGTGGTCTTCTTCGCCGACGAGGCCGCCATGAACGGGTTCAAGGAGGGCGGCTGGGAGATCGGCGCCGAGGCCGCGGCGGGCATCTTCGGTCTGGCCGCCTCGGGCGAGATCAGCTTCAACGGCGGCTACACGATCGTCGGCGACCCCCGCTACGGTGGCGGCGTCTACGGCGCGTTCACCTTCGACAACTACAGCTACAACGACCTCTCGGCCGCCATGGGCAACTGAGACGGCTGACAGCTGAGTCGAACCAGTGCCGCCCCGTCCGGAAGGATGGGGCGGTCTCTTTTTGGCCTTGAGGTGCCCCGGAGCCCCGCGGCTAGAGCCCCTAGACTCGTCCGCCATGCCCACCATCACCATCAACGGCGTCGAGTGCGAGTTCGAGAAGGGCCAGAAGGTCCTCGAGATCGCCAACCAGAACAAGGTCAAGATCCCCTACTACTGCTACCACGAGGGGCTGAGCATCCCCGCGCAGTGCCGGATCTGCCTGGGCGAGGTCTGGGCGCCCAACCCGCGCAACGAGGGAAAGCTCGAGCCCCAGATGGGAGGCAAGCTCCAGCCCACCTGCTCGCTCGACGCTCAGGACGGCATGGTCGTCTACACCGACAACCCCAAGGCGGTCGCGAACCAGAAGGCCGTCATGGAGTACCTGCTGATCAACCACCCGCTGGACTGCCCGGTGTGCGACCAGGCGGGCGAGTGCGAGTTGCAGGACTACAGCTTCGAGTACGGGCGGGGCGTGAGCCGCTTCCAGGAGCAGAAGGTCAAGCAGGCCAAGAAGGACCTCGGCCCGCACGTGTACATCTACGCCGACCGGTGCATCATGTGCACCCGGTGCGTGCGCTTCGCCAAGGAGATCCCGGGCACCGCGGAGCTGACGATCTCGGGGCGGGGCAACAAGAGCGAGATCGACGTCTTCCCGAGCGTGCCGCTCGATAACGAGCTGTCGGCGAATGTCATCGATCTGTGCCCGGTCGGCGCGCTGCTCGACAAGGACTTCCTGTTCGCGCAGCGCGTCTGGTTCCTCAAGAGCACCCCCTCGATCGACGGCATCACCGCCTCGGGCGACAACCTGCTCATCGAGCACAACGAGGGCAAGCTCTACCGCATCAAGCCCCGCACCAACCTGGGCGTGAACAAGTGGTGGATCACCGACGAGGTGCGCTACGGCTGGAAGCACGTGCACGCGGATGACCGCCTGACGACCGCCGAGCGTCGGCGCTTCGGCGTGCTCGACGAGTGCGACTTCGCCCAGGCCTACGACGAGGCACTCGACGGCCTGCGCCGGGCCTCCGACGACGGCAAGCGGCTCATGGTCGTTGTCAGTCCGATGCTCAGCTGCGAGGAGGCCTACCTGCTCGGCGCCCTCGCGCTCGAGATCGATGCCGACGCGACGCTGGCGGTGGGCTATGTGCCCTTCCGGGGCGAGGACAAGGTCTTCCCCAAGACCGCCTCGCGCGAGGAGGGCTTCGTGATGCACGCCGAGAAGGCCCCCAACGCGCGGGGCGTGCGGCGGGTGCTCGAAGCCCTGACCAGCAACGTCGTGGATTTCGACGACGCGGCCAAGCAGCTCGGCATGGGCAGCGGATCGAGCGACGTGGGCGCGGTCATCCTGACCGGCAACTACCCCGGTGAGTGGGCCGAGAAGGACTTCGTGAAGGCGCTGGATGGCAAGTTCGTGGTGCTGATCGACACGCACGACAGGCGGGCTCGGGCGGAGGCCGACGTGATCATCCCCGGCGCAACCTGGGTTGAGAAGGCCGGCACGTTCGAGAACGCGAACAACGTGCTCCAGGCCTTCGAGCAGGCGATCCCGGCGGTCGAGGGCGCGATGCCCGAGGGCCAGATCGCGCTGGACCTCTTGGGGCGTGTCCGGGGCGAGCCCGTGGGCGCGGTGCAGACGACGTTCGTCCGCGTCGACGAGGGCCCGGGCCAGGTGCCCACGGGCCGCGAGATCAGGCGCCAGTCGTCGCGCCTCTTCAACGCTGCGGACGTGCGGCGAGAGATGGCAGAGACCCGCGACGCGCTGGGCGTGTTTGTGACGGATGTCTCCCTGCCGGTGACCGACGTGAAGCACGTTGGGGACATGGAGATGGTGGAGCTTTAGGGCAGGCTTAGCACTGTCTCGTCCGATGCCGTCTTTTTTCCGGAGTCTGCCCGCAGCCGACCGCTCTTCAACATCTCCCGGATTTCGCCGTTGATCTCCTTCGCAAGCCAGTTTCCGATCTGACTGCGCATGACTGCCCGCCGCAGCGCCTTTCTGGTCTGAGGGCTTGCAAGTCGTTCAATGATGATTTCAGTTGGGGCGACAGCCGGGGTTTCGGCAACGTGCGCGAACAACGGCGCATCAGCACTCGCTTCGTGCTTCGACAGGCTGCGATTTGCTCCTGCCATGGCGTCGTTCATTAGCTCGAGTGCCGTGACGCTTCGTGAAGCAAAGACCATTGTGTACTTGGGGAAGCGATGACGGCTGCTTGCCATAACATCGCAGAAACACACTTCGTTGAAGTACTGCCGAAGGGTGTTTGCAAAACCGCTGCGCGCCTCATTCGCCATATCGCGGGTTGACCGCCCGTCAGCCATCGCCTTCCACCAGTCGCCGCCTGCGCACTGTGTTAGCCACTCGGCATCAATCCCTTCATGCCCTCGATCAACCTCGGATCTCCACTTCGCGACCAAACGGACAAACGCGAGGAGATTTAGATTGATGAGCACCTCAACCGAGTGTCCCTTCTGCACAAGCGAGAACACGCGTCCGAGGTCCGCAAGGCGATACTCTCGGATCGCAAACGGGTCAAGATACAAGAACACTGTGCGACAAGCGGCGAGTTCTTCTAGACGAGCAACTTGACCCATGAAGCTCGAATGCACTACCTCAATAGCCGGCTTGCCATCGAATAGCTTCGCAAGCCGGGCATGGAGTTCAGGATCCTGCTCAATCGCCAAGAGTGTGGCGGGCACTGTCTGCTCGCTCTTGCGCCTCATCAACTTGTACATGATCAGCGGCGAGCCGTCTTCACCATCATCGAACTTGCCAGGCCCGGCGAAGCCATCGACCAGCACGATTGGCTTTTTCAGCCTGTGACTTACCTTCTCCAGATATGGCGGTAGGTAGTCCTTAAGCAATTGATCCTTGCGCCGCGACCATGAACGTTTGTGCTTGAAGAAGCCCTTGTCAGCGCTGTGTCCCATTGTTCAACCCCACGACAGGCATCTCATCCCAAGTCCTGCCATCCAGTTCCCGCCCCGTCTTCTTCTTGTTCACCCCACCCCACTGCTTAAAGAAGAACGCAACGTCTTTCGCTTCGCACTGCTGCTTGATCTGGAGCGCCCACGAGCCCTGCATGGGGCGGGCGCCGGGGCCGGACTCGCCGCCGACGATGACCCAGTCGATCCCTTTGAGCGGCATGCGCGGCAGCGGGCCCAGCAACGGCTCGCACGACAGGAACTTCACTTTCGCATCGGTCTTGGCGAGCAGGCGGATGCGCCCGTAGTACGTCTTGGTCTCGACGCTCGTACCCATCCAGACGTGGTCGGGCCAGGGCAGGTCCTTGCTCATCGCGAGGCACCGGTCGGGCCGCTTGGTGAGCACCTGGAACGTGTGCTGCGGGCAGTCGGCCATCACGTCGAACACCCGGTGGATGAACTCGTCGGGCACGGCCTCGTGGAATAGGTCGCTCATGGAGTTGACGAAAATGATCCGCCCGAGCTTCCACGAGCGCGGCAGGTCGATGGCGGACTCGTCGGTGTTCACCACGCCGCTGAACACCGGTCGACCGTCTTTCGCACGTTTCGCAGTGCCCTCGTACTTCCGGCAGCGGCCCCGGCCCATGCGCTCGAGCCTGAGCGCCATGCGGGCGGCGTAGCAGTTCAGACAGCCGGGCGAGACCGGCGTGCATCCCGCGACCGGGTTCCACGTGGTTTCCGTCCACTCGATCGCGGATCCTGATGCCATCCGAGTCTCCATCGTACAAAATTCTAACGCATCTGTTAGGGGTTCGCAAGAGTCATCGGCGTGTTCCGGATCCTCGCTGGAACATCCGCGAATGATGCCTTGTGCTCTGGACCGCGATCATCGTTGGTGTGCTGTGTGTGGTCGTGGGCGTGCCGTTCACGTACTACTGGTTCCGCATGACCGACCGCTGGGCGAAGGACGACCAGAAGCGGTTCGGCTCGCCCGATCGGTCCGTGGACGACCGCGAGGAGATCCGGATCATCCCGCCGTCCAAGGGTGACTGATGCCGCGGTACAAGCTCACCATCGCCTACGACGGCACCGACTACTGCGGGTGGCAGAAGCAGGAGCCGCCCGATCCTGACAACCCGGGCGAGCGGACGACGCTGCCCACGGTGCAGGGCGTGGTCGAGGAGGCGGCGCGGGACGTCCTGCGTGAGCCCGGGTTGGTGCTGACGGGGGCGAGCCGCACGGACTCGGGCGTGCACGCGCTCGGGCAGGTCGCGGCGTTCACGAGCGAACCCGATGCGGCGACGGGAGTCGGCTGGCCCGCCGATCGCGGCACGGATCGGCTGATCAAGGCGCTCAACAGCAAGCTGCCGAGGGACGTGCTGATCCGCGACGCGGAGCTTGTCGATGACTCGTTCGAGCCCATCGGCGGCGCAACCAGCAAGGAGTACACCTACACGATCGTCAGCGGCGAGACGCGGCCCCTGTGGGATCGGCGGTACGTCTGGCACACGTGGTACGAGCTCGATCTCACCCGCATGCGCGAGGCGGCGGCGCACCTCGTCGGCGAGCACGACTTCGCGGCCTTCGCCCAGATCAACCACGGGCGCAAGACCACCGTGCGGACGATCTTCGCGTGCGATGTGGAGCAGGCTTCCCCGACGTCCCCTCACCCCAACCCTCTCCCCCACAGGGGAGAGGGGGCAAGACACGCGGACGAGCAGCGGTTCGTGGTGCGCGTCTCGGGCAGCGGGTTCCTTTACAACATGGTTCGGATCGTCGCGGGCACGCTGATGGAGGTGGGCAGGGGCAAGATCGAGCCCGGGAGCATCCCCGCGATTCTGGCGTCGAAGGATCGCAGACGGGCGGGGATCACCCTGCCGCCGACGGGGCTGCGGCTGGAGTGGGTGAGGTACGCGGGCGAACCACGGGGTGCCCAGACCGGTACCTCGTTGTGATGTCGGCGTATGAGCGTGCATGGAGAACACACCGGCTGAGGATCGCGGCGATCGGTCTGGTATCTGTTCTCTGGGCGTGCTCATGGATCGCGAACTACAGCCGCGTGGTGCACGACGGCGCGGGTGGGTGGCGCTTCGGGATCGGTTGCGGAGCGTTCAGAGTAACGATGTACGGCAGCGACCCACCGCCCCCGAGACCGTGGACGATGACGGGTGTCTCGGCTGATCTCAGGACGATTGTCCGGTCTGCTGTGCCCACCGGTTCCTGGGGGCGCGGGGGCAGCGTGAGCGTGACGGTCCCGCTCTGGGTGCTCGCCCTGCCCTGGGTCGTTGCGGTGGTGCTTTCGCGGCCGACGCTCCGCGACATCCGACGCGCACAACGCCTGTGTGTGTGCGGCTACGAATCGAGCGGGCTTGGTTTCTACGACTGCCACGAGTGTGGACGGGTACTCGATGCGGCCGCGCTGGGAGATGATCCGGCGTGAACAGCACAGCTTCCGTCACCAGCGAACGCCTCATCCTCCGCGCGCCACGGCTGCTCGATGCCGAGCCGCTCATGGCGGTGTTCGGAGATCCCGATGCGATGCGCTACATCAGCGACGGTGCGGTCCGTCCCATCGAGCAGGTGCGCGAGTCACTCGAGAAGAAGATCGCGTGCCTCGCCGAGCACGGGGTGACGCTGTTCAGCGTCGTCGAGCGGGCAACCGGCGTGGTCATCGGCGACTGCGGCGTCATCCCGATCAACTGGACCGAGCCCGAGTTCGAGCTGGGCTATCGGTTTGCACCAAGCGCCTGGGGGCGGGGGTACGCGACCGAAGCGGGGATCGCCGCGATCGAGCACGCGTGGAGCGCGACCTCGCTCGCAACGATCTACGCGGTGACCGACCTCGGGAACGAGGCCTCGCAACGCGTGCTGGCAAAGATCGGCTTCGCCGACGACGGGGTCACGGACAAGTACTACGACGAGACGCTTCGGTTCTTCCGGCTTGATCGGCCGAACGATCGAACGGACGGTCGGCCCGCCAACAATGCCCCGTGACCGATCGGCTCCGCATCCTGCACGTCTCGACGCGGCTGATCCTGGGTGGCTCGCAGGAGAACACCGTGCTCTCGTGCGAGGGCCAGGCGAGGCTCGGGCACGACGTGCACCTCGCGTTCGGCCCGATCTACGGGCCCGAGGGCTCGATGCTCGAGCGCGTGCAGCGGTTCCGCACCGACGACGGGCGGGGCATCACGACGCACGAACTGCCCAACCTCGTGCGCGAGATTCATCCGATCAAGGATCATCTCTGCTTCCACCATGACCTGAAGCGGCTCATGCGCGACGTGCAGCCCGACATCGTGCACACGCATTCCAGCAAGGCGGGCATCCTGGGGCGGTGGGCGGCCTGGGTTGCCCAGGATCACCCGGACTGGTTCCCCGCGTCCTGGCTCGCGGGGTTCATGCCCCCGAACAGGGCGAGACCTCGCGCAGCGGTCGTGCACACGATCCACGGGCCGCCGTTCATGCCGGTCGAGGGCGGCACGATCTCGCGCTCCAAGATCAGGCTCAAGAACCGGATCTACGCGCACGCCGAGCGGTTCGCGTCGAGGCGATGCCACACGATCGTCAGCGTGGCGGACGCGATGACCGAGCAGTTCCGTTCCCGCGGGATCGGCAGGCCCGAACAATTCGTCACCGTGCGGAGCGGGATGGAGGTCGCGCCGTTCGTGGAGTTCGATGCGCACGATTCTCGCGAGGGTGTACGAGCCTCGCTCGGGCTCGAAGAGAGCGACTTCGTGATCGGCACGGTTGCCCGGCTCGCGCAGCACAAGGGACACGGCACGCTGATCGATGCGCTCGCGGAGGATCTGCTCGCTCACCGCGGGTGGAAACTGCTCTGGGTGGGCGACGGGTGGTGGCGCGACCGGCTGCTCGGGCGCGTCGATGACCTGGGGCTGACCGATCAGGTGGTCACGACCGGGCTGGTGCCGCCCGAGCGTGTGCCGGGTTTGATCCGGGCGATGGACGTGCTCGCGCACCCGAGCGAGCGCGAGGGCCTGCCCCGGACGGTGCCTCAGGCGCTGCTGGCGGGCGTGTGCCCGGTCGCGACGGACGTCGACGGCACGCGCGAGGCCTGCCGGCACGAGGAGACCGGGCTGCTGGTACCCGTGGGCGATGCACGGGCGTTGCGAGCGGCCATCCGGCGATTGCACGATGAGCCTGAACTGCGGCGTACACTCGGCGAACGGGGTCGGGAGTGGTGCCTGCATGAGTTTGCCGCCGAGACGATGGTTGAGCGTCTGGAGTGTGTGTACGCCGATGCTCTGGCTCGCGCCGGGCGTGTCGGGACCGGCTGCCGCCCAGGTGCTTGATCTCTCGGGGCCCGACGCCCCCGAGGCGGGCGCGGGTCTGGCGGCGCTCGAGATCGCGGCCAGGCTGGAACGTGGGGCGGAGCGGATCCTGGACACGGGCAATCCGGGCGAGGGACTCGCGGGGCTGCGCGCTTCGTCGAAGGCGGGGTACCGGGCGGCGCTCGCGGCGCTGGCTGAACTCGGGGAGTCCCGCCGCGACGACGGGTCGGTCGCGATCCTCTGGGCGATGACCGTCGATGCGCGCACGGAGGCTCTCGATGCGCTGATCGACGCGAGCAACGACGCGGCACTGCTCTCCGCGATCGCGGCGGACTTCGAGGCGCTGGA
>JANQQZ010000097.1 GCA_028284805.1 Phycisphaerales bacterium | reverse complement strand
GGTAGCGGCTCTCAGCCTCGAAGTCATCGACCGTCAGATACTTCCGCGCCCGCTCGCCCTCGCGCAGCTGTACGAGGTTGACCATCGCCCGCCCCTTGCTCGTCCGGCTCATCTCGGGCAGTTCGTAGACCTTGAGCTTGAACACACGCCCCTGATCGGTGAAGACCAGCAGGTTGGCGTGCGTGCTCGCGACGAACAGGTGCTCGATGAAGTCGTCGTCCTTCGAGTCACTCGCGCGGATGCCCTTGCCGCCGCGGGCCTGGGCCCGGTACGTATCCAGCGGCACACGCTTGGCGTACGCCTGGTGGCTGATCGTGACCGCGACCTCGTGCTCCTTGATGAGCGACTCGAGATCGATGTCGCCCGCCGCGTCCTGGATGTCGGTCTTGCGGGGCGTGCCGTAGCGGTCCTTCATCTCCGCGCAGTCCTCGCGGATGATGTCGAGCACACGCTCGTGCTCGGCGAGGATCAGCTCGTAGCCCTCAATCTCTTCGACAAGCGCCGTGTAGTCGTTCACGAGCTTCTCGATCTCGAGCCCGGTCAGCTGGATGAGCTGCATCTGCCCGATGGTCTCCGCCTGGATGCGGCTGAGCAGCACGCCGCCCCGGTCGTCCGCGGCGCGCACAGCGTCCATCAGACGCTTGGGGATCTTCGGCGCGAAGGGGTGATCGGCCGGGATCTGGAAGCGGCGCTCGATGAGCTTCTGGATCGCCTCCTCGCGCGTGCGGCTCGAGCGGATCAGGCGAATGACCTCGTCGAGGTCGCAGACCGCGAAGATCTTGCTCTCGAGCTTGTGGGCCGACTTCTTGGCCTCGCGCAGCAGGTGGGCGGTGCGTCGGCGGATGACGTCGACGCGGTGATCGATGTAGAGGTGGATCAGCTCGAGCAGCGTCAGCGTGCGCGGGCGGCGTCCGACCAGCGCGATGTGGATCATGCTGAACGTCTGCTGCAGCGGCGTGAACTGGTAGAGCTGGTTCTCGACGACCGCGGGGTCGCCGGCCTTCTTGAGCTCGATCACGATGCGCGTCTGCGCGTTGCGCCCCGACTCGTTGCGGACGTCGCTGATGTCCTTGATCCGCTCGTCCTTGATCGCCTCGACGATCTTCTCGACGAGCGTGGTCTGCATGAGCGAGTAGGGGATCTGATCGATGACAAGCTGCTGACGCCCGCCCGACTCCTCGACGTGGCACACACCCCGAACGCTGACACGTCCGCGCCCGGTCTCGTACGCCTCAAGGATGCCGCGACGCCCCTGGATGACGCCCCCGGTCGGGAAGTCAGGGCCCTTGACGCCGAGACGCGTGACGTTGCCCTCGTCGTCGGTCTCGTCCTGCATGATGTCGGTGAGCGTGATCTCCGGGTTGTCGATCACGCGCGTAATCGCGTCGAAGATCTCCGTCGGGTTGTGCGGCGGAAGGCTGGTCGCCATGCCCACCGCGATGCCCATGCCCCCGTTGATCAGCAGGTTCGGGAACTTGCCCGGCAGGACCGTGGGCTCCATGAGCCGGTCGTCGTAGTTGGGCTGGTAGTCGACGGTGTCGAGCTTGATGTCGGCGAGCAGGTCCATCGCCGCGGTGTGCATGCGGGCTTCGGTGTACCGCTCGGCGGCGGGCGGGTCGCCCTCGATCGAGCCGAAGTTGCCCTGCGGGTCGACCAGCGGGACTCGCATCTTCCAGGTCTGCGCGAGGCCGACGAGGGTCGGGTAGATCACCTGGTTGCCGTGCGGGTGGTAGTTGCCCGAGGTATCGCCCGTGATCTTGGCGCACTTGATGTGCTTGCGGCCGGGGCGCAGGTTCAGGTCGTTCATGGCGACGAGGATGCGGCGCTGCGAGGGCTTGAGCCCGTCGCGGACGTCGGGCAGGGCCCGGTCCATGATCGTGCTCATGGCGTAGGTGAGGTAGCTGTCGCGAAGCTCGGACTCGATCTCCAGATCGCGGACGCGCTCGTCCGTCTGAACCGGATCGCCGCCCTCGGGCTGCTCCGGCGTCGCGGTGGAATCGTCGTGGTCGGCCATGGGCGGCGGGGCTCCGTTCGAAGCGGTTCGGGGCCCAAATGTGGGCCGAAAACGGCGTCGGGGATTCTAGGCGAGAGCCCCGCTCGGGTCGCCTGAGATCAGGGCTGTTCGCCCCCCCGATCCGCCTCTTTCTCGGCGAGAAACGCGATCGATTCCAGGGTCTCGAGCACCGCGAGCAGCGTCATCGAGGTCGCGTCGGTCGGCATGGTTTGGTCCCACGTCGCGGCACGCACGCCGCCGATCGCCTCGTCCGGCTCGCGATACATGAACGCCTCGGTCTCGCTGGCCGAGAGCTGCCTCAGGAACCGGATGCCCCGGAGCACCTGGACGAGTTCCGCGTCGGTCTCGCCCGGCTCGGTGAGGCGATGGTCGCGGAGCATCGTTGCGAGGAACGCCAGCGGGCGCGCGGTCTGCCAGGTCGGGAGCGGCACCGCGCCCGAGGTGAACACCACGCCTCCGACCAGATCGAGGTTCTCGGCACCGGCATCGGCCCCGGTGAG
>JANQQZ010000092.1 GCA_028284805.1 Phycisphaerales bacterium | reverse complement strand
AGCGGGCCGAGCCAGGGTGGCTCCGCCTTCCCCCAGGCGCCCCCGAGCCACCTGCCCGAGGCGCCCGGAGACGAGGCCGACAGATGAAGCTCGCGCGCGCACGGGCGTGGCGAGCCCCGCTCGGCTTCGCCGTCGGCCTCGCGCTCATCGCCGCTGCCGTCTACGTCCTCGCCTCCAACGCCGACCGCCTCCGCGCCGCCGCCGATGCCGCGGCCCACGCATCACCCTGGCTCATCCTCGCCCTCGTCCTCATGCCCGTGCTCAACGCGGGCGTCGTCGCGTGGTCCTTCCAGATCCTCATGAACCGCTTCGGGCGTGTGCCCTACGACGACATGGCCGCCCTCATCGCCTCGGCCTGGCTGCTCAACTACCTGCCCATGCGACCGGGTCTCGTCGGACGTCTTGCCTACCACAAGGCCGTCCACAAGGTCTCCTTCCGGAGTTCCGTCGCCGTCTCGGTCGCGCTGGCGCTGATGACAGGCCTCGCCGCCGCTCACCTGCTCGCGATCTGGATCGCGTTCACCGTGCACGTCGCCTTCGGCGCTGCGGTTGCTATTGCGTCGGTATGGCTGGTGCTCGTGCTCTCTGCCGTCGCAGCCAACCGCAGCCCTGCCGGCGCTGTTCCCACGGGCGCACTCCGCTCCACCCTCGTGCTGCGCTACCTCGACCTCGCGGTCTGGGCCCTCCGCCTCGTGGTCGCGTTCGAGATCATCGGGCAGCCGATCCCGATCATGGTGGGGGTGCTGCTCGCCGCCGTGATCCAGCTTGCGTACCTCTTCCCGCTGACCGGCTCGGGCCTTGGCGTCGCGGAGTGGGCGGTCGCGGTCGTGGCGCCCCTGGCGGTCACGATCGATCCCGCCTCCGCGATCGCCGCCTCGCTGGTCAACCGGGCGGGCGAGCTCGTCGCCGCCGTCCCCATCGGCCTCGCAGGCGGGGCCTACATCGCCAAGCGACGACGAAAACTCGGCCTCAAGACCCCCTCAGGGCCCCCGCACGCCCTCCCGCCCGATTCCGTTCCACCCGCAACCTGATCCGGCCGATGCTCCCATCCGTACCGACCAGAAGGGACGCACGGACAGCGCCATGAGCAGCATCAGCCGCATCGAGCAGGACCACCAGCGATTCCGGCAGATCGTGCGCGGCAAGATCCGCAAGGAACTCCGCAAGTTCCTCTCCCGCGACGAACTCATCGGCAAAGAGGGAGACCGCTACGTCTCCATCCCCGTTCACGACCTCGACCTCCCACGCTTCCAGTACGGCGACAACTCCGCGGGCGTTGGCATGGGCGAGGGCAACGAGGGCGACGCCGCTGGCGAGCCCGGATCCGGTAAGGAGAACTCCGGAGGCGACCAGGAAGGCCAGCACATCACCGAGGTCGATGTGAGCCTCGAGGAACTCGCCGACATCCTCGCCGACGAACTCGAGCTCCCACGCATCAAGCCCAGAGGCGAGCATCGCGTCACCACCATCCGCGACAAGTACACGGGCATCCGCCAGATCGGGCCCGCCTCGCTCCGGCACTTCAAGCGCACCTACCGCGAAGCACTCAAGCGTCAGGTCGCCAGCGGCATCTACGACCCAGCCGATCCAGTCATCATCCCGATCAAGCGCGACATGCGATTCCGGAGCTGGAACGAGGTCAAGAAGCCCCAGTCCAACGCCGCCATCGTCTACATGATGGACGTCTCAGGTTCGATGGGCGACGAGCAGAAGGAACTCGTCCGCCTGCAGGCCTTCTGGATCGACACCTGGCTCCGAAGGAACTACGAGGGCGTCGAGAGCCGCTACATCGTTCACGATGTTCGCGCGGGCGAGGTCGACAAGCAGACCTTCTACTCGATGCGTGAGGACGGAGGCACACGCATCTCCTCCGCGTACGCCGCGTGCAAGGAGATCATCGACGCCGACTACGACGCCGCCGACTGGAACGTCTACCTCTTCCACTTCTCCGACGGCGACAACTCCTCCGAGGCCGACAACAAGAAGTGTGTCGAGCTGCTCAACGAGCGTCTCCTGCCGGGCTCGAACATGTTCGGGTACTGCCAGGTCGCGTCGGCCTACGGCAGCGGGAACTTCATCAACGTCCTCACCGAGTACTTCCCCGACGGTGCCCCCGACGATGAGGGCCCGCGACTGATCTCCGCCAAGATCAACGACAAGACCGCGATCTACGACGCCATGCGCACGCTCTTCAAGCAGGGCCGCTAGCCTGGGTCCTCGCGGCGGGCCGGAGCCCGTTCCGAATCCGACCGACCCGTGGGGACGGAGTCGCCGTAGGTGTTCCTTTTCGTTGCCTACGCCCTGCTGGTCTGGTTCGCCGCGCTCCGCTGGCGCCGACGCCTCGCAGGCCTCGCCGCGATCGTCGCGTCCATGTTCGTGCTCCACCTCGTGAACCTCGTCCACGGCGATGTCGCACGCGCCTTTGGCTACGACGCCAACATCTTCCGGGGCCTCATGTACCCCTACATGGGGCTCGTCGCCGCCATCGGGCTCTATCTCTTCTCGTTCCCGCGCGAGCTCCCACGAGGCCGCGTCCACTGCCGCGCCTGCTGGTTCGACCTCTCCGACCACGAGGAGCTCACGCCAGACACTCCATGTCCAGAGTGCGGCACCACGCAGACCGAGGCCAAGTCGCTCAAGGGCAGGCGCACTGCACGGCGCCGCCTCGCACACTCCCGCCCGCCTGTGGAAGTCCCGGGGCTCGTCGTCACCGCCGACGAGCTAGCCCCCGACGATCCGAACCGCCACCCCCACAAGCATCACGCCCACGGGTAGCCCGCCCACCAGCAGCCAGCGGATCAGCGACAGCCGCCCCGCCTCGATGGGCTGCACCGTGGGCGTCTCGAACGCCGCCGCGCTCCGCCCCAGCAGCCCGTCGTTGCCTGCGAGCCACTCGATGCCGCCCAGGAATAGCTCCGCGTTGCCAGGGTTCTGCTGCACGATCCGCCCATCGATCACCGCGGGGCGATCCGCGACCGAATCGAACAGCCACAGGTGCGAGCCGACCACCAGCACCCGCCCATCCTCGCGGTCGATCTGCCACGCAATCGATTTACCCCCTGCGTCCGCGTCCCGTGTGCCGTCCGGTTCAGGCTTCTCGACCAGCAGCGCTCTCTGCTGAGGCGGCGTCACCCAGTACCCGAGCCACTCCCCCTCGCGCCACGCACCACCATCTGCCGCCAGCGAGAGCAGCGGGGCGGCATCAACGCCCTCGCCCGTTGCCTCGATCACCGTAGGCCAAGGAACCGCGACCGCCAAGCCGCTCACGCTCTGCGTCAGCCCCTCGCCCCCAGCACCGACCAGGACCTGTTCCCACGCGACGAGACGGTCGTCCCCCCGACGGGTCTCCGTCAGCACGGGGCGACCCGTGTCGGCCTCCAGTCCGAGCGACGCCAACGCCTCGACCATCGGGTCTTCCTCGCCCAGCCCGGGCAGCGTCGACGGCGCGAGATTCACCATCACCGACTCACCGTTCTCGAGCAGGTCCGTGAGCACCGCGGCCGACCGCGCCGCGCGTTCCGCGCCGCCCTGCGCCGAGGTATCGATGCCGATGACCACGTAGACCACCGCCCTGCCATCCGCTTGGGCCGCCGCCACCGCCCCGGGACGCTCCGGCTCCATCACCACGGGCCACTCCACCCACTCGACGCCCCGGAGCCCGCTCCGCCTGCGCAGCGACGCGAGCGGTCCGTCCGCGCCGCCCGCCAGCACCCGGCTTGTCCCTGCGTGGGTCACGACGACCACGGGTCGCCCAGACGAATCCAGCGTCGACAGCGCGTTTGTGACCAGCGCCTCCGCCCGCCGACCCGGGTCCGTGCCCGGTGCTCCCGGCGCCGAAGCAGGGAACAGGTCTTCCATCGAGACCGCCGCGACCCCCGAGGGCCCGAGCACGAGCAACGCCTCGGACGCGGTCAGCGCCCCGACCACACGCACCACGCCAGGCAGCGCCTCCGCCTGGAGCCCAGCCGAGAGCGCACCGATCTCGTCCGCGGAAGCCTGCACCCGACCCGCCGCGGCCGACGCACGGTTCCGGGTCTCCTCCTCGATCCCCTGCGCCGAGGCCAGCGCCGTGAGTTGGTTCGCCGTCACCCGGAGCAGCGTCCGCACGGCATCGGCGCTCTCGACGATCACACGCCGCGCCTCGGGCAGATCCGCCAGGCGTTCGCCCACGATCTCGCGCTCGAGGAGCGCACCGACGTGCTCTCGCATCGGCCCGATCTGCTCCGCCGTCGAGCGCAGTCGCGACGCCCGCGTGCCGAGGTCGGCCGAGGTTTCCCCGCCCACCCGCGCTCGCAGCCCTTCCAAGTCCGAGGCATGCGCCTGGAGAGCCACGCCCGCCCGGTCGAGCCCCTCGAGCGCCGCAGCGACCCGCCTCTCCGCTTCGCTGAGCGCAGCGCGATCCCGTTCCGAGAGCCGGCGCACGAGACCCTCGAACGCTGCCTGACCCGAGCCCGACGAGGTATCGATGACCGACACCGTCACACTCGCGGACCCGCGTCCGATCTCGTCGAGCATGTCCAGCGCCCGACGGACGTCCGCCGCGGGCCTCGTCCGCCCCGAGAGATCCGCCGCGAGCACGATCTCGGTCCCGGGCTCAGCGCTTTCCAGCACCTGCTGGGTGCGCGGCGAGAGCGCCAGTCGCCCGGTCGAGGTCACGTCCAGCCGCGCCAAACGCGACGACGCCAGCATGTTCACAAGCACCACGACACCCAGCGCGAGCATCAGGCCCGTCGCCGACCACGACCCACGCCCGAGCCACCTTCCCTTCACGCCCATCGCCGCATCCCCAGCGATACCGACGCAGCAAAGACCAGGAGCCCGCTCACGCTCGCGAAGAACACGACGTGCCCGGTATCCACGACGCCTCGCGCGAAGTCGTCGATCCGTCGATTTACCGACGCGGAGGCGAGCGCGTCGCCGAGCCACGCCGGGACGTACGCCGGCGCGACGTTCGTCGCCAGCACCCAGCACACCAACGCGAGCACCGTCCCGAGGAACGCAAGCGTCTGGCTCTCGGTCAGGGACGACGCCAGCAGACCCAGGCTCACGCACACCGATCCGAGCAGCAGCATGCTGAGCAGCCCCGCCGCGATCGGCCCCCAGTCAGGGCGGGGCTCGCTCACCGCACGCAGCACCACCGCGTGCACGACCATCACGACCAGCATGCACGCCACGAACGCCATCCCAGCCCCGTACTTGCCCAGCGCGACCTGCCAGTTGCGCACGGGCGAACTCAGCACGACCTCCATCGTCCCCGTACGCGACTCCTCGCTGAGAAAGCGCATCGACACGGCCGGGGCGATCAGGATCACCAGCACAGTCGACACGCCGAACACCCCGCGCATCGTCGCGGGCTGCCCGGGAGTCAGCCCGCTCACCGCGAACACCACCCCGGTCAGAAACGCGAACAGCGCGAGCACGATCCAGCCGGCAGGCAGCCGGAACAGCGAGCCGAATTCACGCCGGGCGATCGCCAGGGTCGCGCTCATCGCCCAGGGCCCTCGTCACCCGCCGACTCGAGCACGCGCACGAACACGTCCTCGAGCGACTCCGTTTCGTCGCGCAGCTCGCGGATCACCGCGCCGCGCGACGCCAGCGCCGCTCCCGAACGTTCACGCAGGTCAGGCCCCGCTCCGCGGATGACCAGCCGCACCCACCCATCCCCGAGCGGCTCGGTCTCGACCGTCGCCCCCTCGACCGCGAGCCGATCGACGCCTCGCACCTCGGCCACACACCCGCCCGTGCCGCGGAGCGAGTCGACCGCCGCGTCGGCGAGCACCCGCCCGCCTCCGATGATCACCGCACGCCCGCACACCCGCTCGATCTCGCTGAGCACATGCGAGCAAATCAGTACCGTGCGGTCTGCTGCGAGATCCGCGATCAGCGACCGCGCATCGCGGAGTTGGTTGGGATCGAGCCCGTTCGTCGGCTCGTCCAGCACCAGCACCGACGGATCGTGCACGATCGCTCCCGCCAGCGCCACGCGCTGGCGGTACCCCTTGCTCAGGGCACCCGTGCGCTTTCGGGAAACGTCACCGATCCTGCAGCGCTCCAGGGACGATTCAACACGGGCCCGACGCTCGCGCCGAGGCACACCCAGCACAGCCGCGCGGTGCGACAGGTAGCCCTGAACGCTCATCTCGCTGTATACAGCCGCCGATTCGGGCAGATACCCCAGGCTCGCCCGAGCGGCGACCGGATCGGACACCGCGTCCCGCCCCCCGATGGTCACCCGTCCCCCGTGAGGCTCGAGCACACCCGCGATCACACGGATGGTCGATGATTTCCCCGCACCGTTGGGCCCCAGGAGACCCACGACCTCCCCGCGATCGAGCTCCAGGCTCACCCCACGCACCGCGTGCGTCCGCCCATACCACCGGTGAAGGTCATGAACCGAGATCATCGGGATTCACAGTACGCGGCCCCGCTGCGCCGATGTCAAGTCGGACCGAGAACACGCCGAACCCACTCGAAACGCCGACCGCGCCCCCGGGACGACAGGATCCATCCGGTACACTCCCGCGAAGAGGCAGTAGAGCGATCAGCCATGGCCGATGTCAGACCCAAGGTAGTCATCCTGGCGCCCCGCACGGACGCCACCTCGGAGCTCGCTGAGCTTCTGGGCGATCGTCTCGACATCGTCTTCGCTGAGAGCCTCGGCCCGCGTGATGCCGACGCGGCGTACGTCATCACCCCAGCCGATCCCGCCCGGCTGGGCGACTCGGGACTGGGCGACCACGAGCGAGACATGCTCCTGGGCTGTGTGGGCGAGGCCATCTGTCTCGTCACCGCCGACGGAAAGCTCCTCTGGAGCAACCGAACCTTCGGCACCATCCAGAGCGAGGTCCGAGCCCGAGTCACCGCCGCCGCCGCAGAGGCGGCGGCCTCGTTTTTGGGACAGACCATCAACGAGGATCACCCCGCCCCCATGCGACGCGTCGTCCTTGAGAGCGACGACGGACGCGTCCACGAGCTCCGCATCAGCCCCATGGTCGGCGAAGGCCCCCAGATCATCGGCGACCGCGTCGTGGGCGTCATCCGCGACATCACCAGCGAGAGCCAGTTCAAGCAGAAGATGAACGCCATCGACGAGGCCGGCACCGCCCTGAGCCGACTCGACCGCGACGCCGTTCGCGACATGAACGCCCCCCAGCGTCTCCGCCTGCTCGAGGAGCGCATCGTCAAGGCGTCGCACGACCTGCTCAACTACGACCACTTCGCCATCCGCCTGCTCGACCAGTACACCGGGCGGCTCGAGACCGTCATCTCTGTCGGCTTCCCCGACGAGGCCGTCGAGCTCGAGCTCTACCCAGCCGAGGAGGGCAACGGCATCATCGGGTTCGTCGCCGCGACGGGCCAGTCCCACATCTGCCGCGACACCGCGACCGACGCCCGGTTCCTGCCCGGGGCCTCCGGCGCGAGGTCCTCGCTCACTGTTCCGCTCAAGATCGAGAACAAGATCATCGGCGTGCTCGACATCGAGTCGCTCGAGTCCGACGCCTTCAACGCCGACGACCTCCAGTTCGCCCAGATCTTCGCCCGGTACATCGCCATCGCGCTCCAGATGCTCGACATGCTCGTCGTGGAGCGCACCGCGACGGGCCAGACCATCACCAGCCGCGTCGAGGGCGAGATCGAGGACCCGCTCAAGGACATCCTCTCCGAGATCGAGGCCCTCTCGACCGAGAAGTCCGACCCAGAGACCGCGGCACACATCGACCGCATCCGCTCCGACGTGCAGGCCATCCGCGATCGGATGCACGCCGTCGCCGCGGGGCCGAACACCCTCCTCGGGCTCGACAAGATCGAGGGCCCCGACAAGTCCGACCCGCTCCTCATCGGCAAGCGAGTGCTCGTTGCGGACGACCAGGCGCAGATCCGTCAGATGATCGCCGACGTGCTCCGCCGGCGGGGCTGCGTCGTCGTCGCGTGCGACTCGGGGCAGGCCGCGATCAACGAGCTCGAGGCCTCCGCCGCAGACGGCGCCGCGCAGTTCGACGTGGTCATCTCCGACATCTCCATGCCCGACCGCAACGGCTACGAGGTCTTCGCCGTCGCCAGAGACGTGGTCGCCGACGACGCGATCATCCTCATGACCGGCTTCGGCTACGACCCACACCACTCCATTGTGCGCGCGAGCCAGCAGGGCATGCAGCACGTGCTCTACAAGCCCTTCCAGGCGACACGCCTGCTCGACGAGGTCCACCGCGCCGTCGGCGCGAACACCTAGCCCGAAGCGACCTCTCCCCGGACCACGCGATCGAGCCCCTCCAGATCGCGCAGCACCTCCGTCTTCTTCAGCCTCGCGTTCTGCTCCGCGATCGCCAGTGCATCACCCGCTCGGCTCGTCGCGATCTCGACCAGCACGAGCCCGCCGCCACGAACCAGCCTCGGGCCCTCGCTCAGCAGGGGGCGTGCGAGCGCGAGCCCGTCCATACCGCCCCGCAGCGCTAATGCCGGCTCGTGCTCGCGCACGTTCGCGGGCACCGCATCCCATTCATCGTCGGGGATATACGGCGGGTTCGACACCAAGAAGGCCAGTTCCCCGTCCTGCCCCGCCGCCGGGTGGTCTGCCAGCGCCTTGAGCAGATCACCCTCGACGAACTCCACACGATCCGAGAGCCCGAGCGTCTCCGCGTTCTCGTGCGCGACCGAGAGCGCATCCGCGGAGATGTCCGTCGCCACGACCCGAGCCCCGGGCAGGTGCTTCGCAAGAGCCAACGCGATCGCCCCGGATCCCGTGCACACGTCCGCGATCAGCACGCCCTCGCCCTTCTTCCCGCCGAAGCCTGGGCGGCTCTTGCAGTGGTGAAGCACCTGCTCGACGATCACCTCGGTGCAGGGCCTCGGGATCAGCACCCGCTGGTCCACCTTGAGGCGGAGCCCGTAGAACCAGGCCTCGCCGGTGAGATACTGCACGGGCTCGTCGTCCATCGCCCGCTTGACCAGATCGCGCAGGGCCGCGCGCTCGATGTCGTTCGCCGGGCGGTCCACGTCCATGTACAGCCGCAGACGCTCGCACCCGAGCACGTGCGCCAGGAGCACCTCAGCCGAGAGCCGGGGCGAATCGAGCCCCTTCTGCGTGAACGCCTCGTTCATCCACGACAGCAGCCGACGCGTCGTCCAGAGTTCGGGCTTCGATCGTGCCACGGGCTGAGTCTAGCGGCTACGGCAGCAGCTAATGCCCGTCAAACCAGTTCGAACTGATCGAGGCATCCACCTTCAGCGGCACGTCAAGCTCCATCGCACTTGCCATCCGCTCCACGATCAGCTGTTTCGCGTCTTCGGCCACGCCCTCGTCCGCCTCGAACACCAGTTCGTCGTGGATCTGAAGGAGCATCCGCACGCCAGCGATCTCGGGTTCCTTGCCGCCCCGCCAGTGCGCCGCGTGGGGGCTCAGCCGCTTGTGCAGATCGAGCATCGCCAGCTTGATCAGGTCGGCCGCCGAGCCCTGCACCACGCTGTTGATCGCCATGCGTTCCGCGAGCGCCCGACGGTTGGGGTTGTTCGAGTCGATGTCGTGGATCGGGCGGCGACGCTTGAGCATCGTCTCAACGTAGCCCTTGGTCCGCGCCTGCTCGACACACTCGGCCAGGAACGTCGTGATCCCCGCGAACCGCGTCTTGTACCCGTCGATGATCTCGCCCGCCTCGGTGTTGCTCACGCCCAGCCGCCGCGCTAGGCCGAACGCGGTGATGCCGTAGACGATCCCGAAGTTGACCATCTTGGCGCCCGACCGCTGCTCGCGCGTGACCTCGTCGAGCGCGACGCCGTGGATCTGCGCAGCGACCGCCGCGTGGATGTCCTGGTCGTCGCGGAACGCCTCGATCAGGCCCGGATCCTGCGACAGGTGCGCCAGGATCCGAAGCTCGATCTGCGAATAGTCCGCGCTGATGAGCACCCGCCCCTCGGGGGCGATGAACGCGCGTCGGATCTCGCGCCCGACCTCGGTGCGGATCGGGATGTTCTGGAGGTTCGGATCGCTCGAC
>JANQQZ010000085.1 GCA_028284805.1 Phycisphaerales bacterium | reverse complement strand
CATCGGCATCGACAACCCAAACGCCTCCCTAGCTCAATCGGTAGAGCAGCTGACTCTTAATCAGCGGGTTGAAGGTTCGAGTCCTTCGGGGGGTACTTTCCTTTTCGCTCGTGCGAGGCCCTGCAGTTTCGTGCGGCAGCGTGCGGAAGTCCTTGTCCAGCTTGGATTTGTATTCGAGGCGATCATCATCGGCAATGCAGCCGACGAGGTCGGCCATCGTGCGGTCCAGTGCATCCGCAAGCGAGGCTGTATGCGCGGCGCGCCTACGGGAGCGCATACGCGCCGGACCCTCTGAGGGGGTCCCCGGCGGCTGTCGAGGGGCGTCGTCGAGGGAGGCGTCGGGGCCGTTTGCAGGCGCGGAACCGAAGGCGGCTCCGAGGGCCGCCCGCTGCTCGTCCTGATTGACGTGGGCGTAGACCTTGAGCGTGAGATCGGGCGTCAGAGAGCCGGTTGATTGCAGACCAACCGGAAGGCGGGAGCCTGATCGCCCACCGGATCAACCCGTTACCGTCGCCTCCCGATCGGAACCATTTCAATGAGATAGATCCGATGTCGCGGCCCGGTTGGCCCCGGGGGAGTGTTTAACGGCTGCCGCGCGAAATGCAGCCGACGGAGCCACCGCGGCTCTCGCCGGCAGGTTCCCGCTGAGTTCAGTTGTCGCGGTCCACCTCGAACTTCCTCACCAAGACCAGCAGGTCGCCGAGATCGACTCGGCCGCTTCCAGCGTCGTCGTGGGTGGTCGGTCACCGCCGGGGTGCCTGGGGTTCTCCGCGTCGGGTCGCCTTCGCGCGACCGAAAAGATACGGCAACCCGGGGGAGGTATGAGGTCAACCCGCCCGCGGCTGCTTACTGCCTAGACCGTAGCCCGGCGCTCCGGAACACTCGGAGCGAGATCACGACGGCGGTCAGCAGCCAGAACACCCATCCGGCGACACTCGCCAGGTCCATCATGTGGTTCACGGACAGCCCGCCGTACCACGGCAGCGGCTCGACCGACGCGCGGAAGTCCTCGGCGACGAACAATCCTAACCCCGGCAACGTTGCCCGGGCGGCAACAAGCACCGCGTCAAGATACCCAGGCTCCGCGTGCGCAACGAACGGTTCCTCCCCGCGTTCGATGGAGCGGAGCAGCGAAGGCTCGAAGGCGTCACTCTGCAGTCCGGCGGCGACATAGACACAGAGTCCGACCGAGACGTACGCAAACCATAGAAGCGGCGAAAACAGCGCGACGTTCCCGCCGTAACCGAATTTGGAAGCGCCTAGCTGCAGCAGACGCCGCGTCCCGTTCGAGAACATCTGCATCCAGCGACGCGGACCTGTCTCGTTGGTCTCGGCGATTGGCTTCGCGGCGGTCTTCGCCCACATTTGCTTACGAACCTTCTCGGCTTTGACCACTTCGCCCTGCTCGAGCAGGGATCGCTCAACCGACGTGTACGTGCCGCGCGGCACCTGCTCGTCGCTCTCGAGCAATTGCAAGAGGTAGCCGATGTTGACCGACTCATCGTCGCTGTGAAGCGTGACCTCATCATCGAACCGGTCCTCGCGGATGTCCCACCACTCGACCTTCAGAGCGTCGAGATCGCAGCGGCGATCGATCGGGCTGTCGAGCAGTTCGAAACGGTCGGTGGAGAAAGCGTGGAAGCTCACGCTGGCGAGGTCCAGGCTGTTGGCCCCCCCTGCCTCAAAACAGATGCCCGAGATCAGCAGGTGCCCGCAGGACGACTGCGTGAGATTCAGACCGCCCTGGATGTGCGCGTACGCCGGAACGATACACGCGGGTTTGGTGTTGAGAACATACGTGTGCCGCCGATCCGTCCCACCGCTGCCCGCGCGATCTTCTATCTCCTCTGCGCCATCTTTCTGCTTGACAGCGACGACGAACTGCTCATCGCTGGCCAGCCCGTTCTTGAGTGCAAAAGACAGATCGCCGCGGATTACGCACGCTTGAATCGCAACCGATCCTTTCACGTCCGACTTCGCGTTCGTGTCTTTATCAGATCCGCGGGCCGTGAGCCCGTCCAGCCGGACATCACCCTCTACCCTCGAGGTACGCATCAGGAAGTGGCGGCAACTCGTCCGCGCGTTGATCAAGATGTTGGTTGCCTTATCTGGCTCCGTCCACCAAGGACCACGCGACCGCTCCCCCGCATCGATGCCGGCTGGGTCGGTTGTCGCGGGGCCTCCCTCGCGCATTTGCTTTTCTGCCGGCGATTGCGTTGCGTCGGTAGCGGCTTCGGTCTCGGCGACTCGCTTGTGCAGTTCGCGGAGAAGTGACTCCAAACCAACTCGCGTGTGGCCTTGGATGTGGAGATTTTCCGCACGCACGTCACGTGGTGTAATGAGGCCCCGCAGGTCAAGGTCGCCGCCGATGCTAATCCCTTCGAGGTCGACGCCGTCCTCGCAACTTGTAAGCAACCTCTTGTCGAGCCGGGCCGCCAGCGTCGCTTGAGGCCGCGCAGCCGCCCCGGCGATCGCGAGATCGAAGCCGATGCGCGAATCGCGGACCGCGACCTTGCCGTCGTCGGCCAGCTTCCACCCTGCTTCGTGGTCGAGGCTTTTGCGAGACTCCCCACGCCGCGACGGCCATTGGTCGGTGCTGAACGCCCTGTCGACCGGCCCTTGGTTGAATTTACCCGAATAGCTGTTGACTTCTATGTACCCGAATCGCAGCACGTGGGTCCCTCGGACGGTGATGGACGTTCGTACCGTCGTTTCTGAGATCGCTAACGCCCCGTACACTTGGACCGGAAGCACAGAGGAGCTGCCCGCAGCCGACGGGCTGTTACCGAGTACACCGCGGAACTCGAGGCTGAGGGCGGCTGTCTGCCAAACCGCGATCGAGTCACAGATGAGAACGCCCTCAAAGATGATGTTCTTGTCGACCTCGCTCCCTCCGATCAACACACTCCCGCGGATACCCGCCCGTTCAGAGTCGAGCCGAGCCCACAGACAGCCGATCCTTTTCAGATACATCTTCTCAGTCTGGTTGGCACGCGCAGCAGTGTTCGAGACCTGGACGATGTGTGCGTTCAACCAAGAGAGTTGCACGTCACCGATGATACTGCAATCAATAATCCACAGATTTTCGAGTCGCGATCGCGAGAGAGACGTGCTCCCGAACACGCATGAGGAGTGTACGTTGATGTCTGCATCCGTTGTGATGCCACTCAAGTTCAGTTGGGCAATTGGACGCTCGTCCGAAAACGCCAGGTTGGGGAGCATGGGTCGAATGCCCATCCCGTCCCGCTTATGCGCTGGGCCGATGACACAGTTGTAGATGAGTAGTTCCCCGCCAAGCGTCGCGTTGCTGAGGTTGAGTGCGCAACCAATTTTTCGGGGATCCTCATGCACGATTCTTGCACCAACGAATGAGCACCCGCGGAGCTTCACTTCGCCGTCGAAGCGTGTCGCTGACCCATTCAGCCCCTGAGCCATTACGTTCACACACTCAATATCGTGCGGCACACGGGCTCTTGATACATCAATCACAACATCAGGTCCGACGCAGTGCGCCAACAGAACCTTCGAGAACCGACGGGTTGGGCGACGCCAGCCCGGCGCCACGTCCTCGCCGGAAACGTCTGGAATGATCGCGAGGCGACGAATCTCAAGGACATCGTCTCGCACCTTGACACCGGCCGGAAGTTCGTCCTTCGGCGGAAGCACGCCTTGGAGCAACCGATTGAGCTGGCTGATGTAGATAGTCTTGAAGCCCGTCGGGATCTCGAACTTGAAGGCCGCCCGGTAGATGCGGAGCGGCCGACAGACGTCGACCTCACCCTGATCGAGTTCCGGCACGTCGGCCTTCATCTCGACCATGCCGTTTGCTCGGACGCCGAATTTGGCCGTGAACCCGGCTCCCCCGTACGCGATGCGGGCGAGGACGATCGCCTCGGCATTGTCGAGGTCTGCGAACTCCGTGGCCGGGCCTGGCTGCTGATGCCACCTCGGCCTCAGATCGTTGCCACGACGGTCGTTGCCGGAGTCGTCGCTCTCGGTGGAATGCTCGGCGCGGTCTTCGGCCGACCCGTCTGCCACCTCCTTGCTTGACGGTTCATTCCCGGCCGCAGCAGCATCGCCGCGCTCTGCGTCCGCCCTCGGTGGTGCGTGTTCGCTCTCATGCGGTTTCGCTATGGCCTGGTCCGTGTTGTCCTGATCGGCGGGGCTTGGCACCTCGCCCGTGTCTGACTCGTCTCCGACGGCTCCCGTGGTGTCGGTCGTTGCTTGGGTTGCAGATGGCGGGGCGTCCGTCGGTTCGGGTGGGAGGTCGCCGCCGTGTGTCGTGTTCGCATCGCGCGCAGCGGCTTCCCTGGCGACTTGAAGACGCTTCCTGCCGTCCGGGGTGATCTTGACTTCCCCGTCCTCATCGATGACGTAGAACGGGCGCTCGTCGCTATGGACAAACTCGCAAAAGAAACGCACGTAGTGCAGGATGTGCTCCTGCTGCTGTTTTGAGAGTTCTCCGACGTCTGGATCGAACAGAGAGAGTTCGTAGACCGCGTTCATGCTGTGGATCGGGGGTGATGTCCCGTCCAGTTCCTGCATGAGCACTTTCTCTTGATTCTCGCGTTGCTCGTCGCTTTCGGCTGTGTCCCCGCTGGGCGTGTCCGCAACACCTTCGTCCAGTGGCTGGGTTTCGTCGCCCGGCGCGGCTTCGGCCCATCCCTTCCGGAAGAGCACGAGGCAGTAGAAGTACTCGGGCTCTACAGCGTCGCTCTCGTCGTCAGAGCCGGTTTCGGCGCTCGGAACTCGGTACAGGCGGATGGTCTTATCTTTGTCGTCGTCACCTAGGGCGGTGCCGTAAAACGGTGTGTGGCCGCGTTCGGTCGCGTTGACGTTGAGCGTCTGGTAGTCCTCGTCTTCGAGCTTCTCGCGCAGAGCCTCGTTAAGGTGATCGAGTTCTTTCCCATCCACGCGGTGCCAGCCGTCACCATTGATCCCGAATCCGAACATGCCGTATCCTCGTCATGAACTGTTCGAAGCCACCGCTGTGCATCATCCGCAGAGCAGACCCGGTCGGTCATCGGGTTAGGCAGCGGTTCGCGTCGCCGACTGCGACAGAATCCACTGTGACAGTTAAGCTTACATGTGTTTGATGAGGGCGGCCTGACGATGACCCGACGTTGGCGCTCATTCTCACTGCCTTCGGCACAGCCTCAGAACTGTAAAGTTCAGAATGCAGCATTTCCGGCTCAGGACTGTTGCAAATCGACACGGAGTCTCTAATTCTCACGATCTAGAGATTGACGATTGCATCTGCCTGCCACAAATTTGGGCTGCCGCTCCGCCACCTTTGAACCCATGTCCCCGCACAGAGATGCGGCTAGATCAGCAGCCTAAGCAGATCCGGGTTTCGGATCGACTCACCTACCCGCGGGTAGAAGGACGCCGACGGCTAGAGGACCACTGCGTCGTGCTCAAGCGTGATTCGGGCGACGAGTCCGTGGCGGGCCTGATGGCCCAAGTGCCGCAGTTCGAAGAACACCTCCTCGGTCGCGTTGACCATTCGCAATGAAGCGGGATGGTTGGGGACGGGCTCCATCGCCGTGTTCGAGATGATCTCGGGCTGCTCGCAAGCAACTGCCGAACGGCAGCAGTGGGCTGCGGGTGAATGGACTTGATGTCGGTGTAGACGTGTACGCCGTCGAGGCAGGCCATGAATTCCAGGAGCGCATACGTGGGCGCATACTTGATACGGGAACTCGCCTGTCCGAGCCCAGTATCGTCGCGTCCGAACAGAACCTTAATCAACGGGTTGAAGGTTCGAGTCCTTCGGGGGGTACTTCTCTTTTCTGGTCGGGGCTTTGATCGATTCGCCCGTCCGAACCCGAGCCTGCGCCTCTGTGATCAGTGGATTGGCTGGCCGCCGCGAGCGTCGCGGGTAAGCGATTGTCATGTAGGTGGTGTCCGGCCCTTCTCGATTGCGCTTCGAACACCGCGCACGTCGTCGCGGAGGTTCTCGGCGAGCGATTCGAGGCGTGCGAGTCTGGCGTCGATAGTGTCGCTCTCGTGCTCCTGAGCGAGTATCTCTCTCGCCTGCGCAGCCTGGGCATCGGTCAGGCTCGAGAGGACGACGCCTACGAAGAGATTGAGCACGATGATCGTGCCCACCAGAACAAAGCTGACGAAGTAGATTGCCCCCACGATGGGCATCGCGGCGGGGCTCCACGCGGCTTGCTGTTCCGGGCTGAGTTTCTGTGAGGTGTCCGTGTAGCCGTAGACATCGGAGCCATAGATCTGGGTGTACATCAGATCGGTCCAGTCTTCGAGCGTGACGGCGCGCACGAGGCTGAGCATGCTGGCGTGGAGCGAACCGAAGTGAACGGGGTCGTTCGCGCCGAAGAGTGTGGTTCCGATCACGCCGTAGACATACATCAGCAGCCCGAGCAGCAGGCCGACGTACCCGATCGAGGGCAGCGCGTGCAGCATGGCCGCGACGATGACGCGGAGACGCGGGACGGCCGTGAACAGTCGCAGCACCCGCAAGAGTCGGACCAGGCGCGCGGCGGCGGCGTGCTCGGCCCCGATCGGCAGCACGCACAGCACGACGATCACGAAGTCGAACACGTTCCAGAAGTCTGCGAAGAACCGCCATGGACGCCGTCCGTAGGCACTGATCCGGATGACCAGTTCGAGGCTGAACAGGATGAGGACCGCGGCGTTGAGTACGTTGATCGCCGGGCCAGCTCGCTCGACGATCGTGGGGTACGTTTCGAGCCCGACCAGGACGCCTGCGAGCAGAATCAGGACGACGACCGCACGCTGGAACGCTGGTGCCGAGACCAGGCGTTCACACCGCTGCGCCCACGCGAGGGGGGCGGGCTCCGCGGTCACTCCACGGGCTCCGAGCTGGCCTGCTCGTCACGCGTCGTGCGTTCCCAGAGCGGTGTGCCCGCGACGAAGGCGGCCCGGGCGATCAGGTGCGAGGCCACCGGGGCTGTTGCGAACAGGAAGAGGATGACCAGAGACGCCTCGATCAGGACCGCAGAGGTCCGGAAGTGCGTCGCCGCGGCGGCGACGAGGCATGCGACCCCCAGCGTGCCCGCCTTGGTAGAGGACTGCATGCGGGTGTAGAGATCGGGCATACGGATGATGCCGACGCCCGCCAGCGTTGCGAAGAACGCGCCAACGAGAACCAGAACGACCGTGATGACATCCCACACGATCATGATTCACCCCTCCGCTCGAGATAGATCGCGAACGCGGCGGTCCCGAGGAACAGGATGATCGCCGCGACGACCGGCACGAACAGGATCGACTCGCGTTGCGTCACGATCGAGAACGCGACCATGAGGCCGATGACGAGGTACCCGATCAGGTCGAGAGCAACGACGCGATCGGCAAGCGAGGGCCCACGCAGCAGACGCCAGAACGAGGCGAGGATGCCCAGGCCCAGCACGGCTCCGGCGATCACGAACAACCAGTGCGTTGGCTCGCCCTGCAGAGGGATCATCGTGTGACCTCCAGGATCCGGCGTTCGAAGCCCTCTTTGATCTCACGCACGGAGGCCGCGGCGTCGTCGACGTGCATGAAGTGCACGAGCATGGCCTCGTTGTTGCCGATCACGTCGAGCGTGAGCGTGCCCGGTGTCAGCGTGACGAGGATCGAGAGCAGCGTGACCTCGGTGTCCGTCGCGTCGTCCTCGAGCGGGACGGTCAGCACCGCAGGCCGGAGCGAGCGGAGGCTTGAGACCGTGTACAGGGCGACCCGGATGTTCGCTCGGATGAGCTCGACGACGGTGAAGCCCGTGAGCCTGAGCGTTGCCAGCACGCCGCGGACGTATCGGGGGCGGCTGCCGCGCCCGGCCGCGATCCGGAGCACGACGTATCCGAGCACGAAGCCCACGCCAAGGTTCGCCGGCGAGAAGGGGCCGATGATCGATGCCCACATCAGCGCGAGCAGAAGGTTGATGCCCAGGGTCACGGTTCACCCCCCGGTTGCATGCGGCCCGGCAGCACGGCCTCGATGTACGCGGTCGGGTCCAGGGCCGTTTCGGCGGCGCGGACCGCGAAGTCGAAGACCCAAGGGGCACCGATCGCGATCGCGAGTGTCACCGATGCGAGGCCCACGATCGGCCCGAGGCGTGTCCACGCGGCGCCGGGGGGAGGAACGTTCGTCTTTGCGGGCTCACCCCAGAACGCGCGCGTCCAGATCTTCATCATGGAGAACAGTGTCAGCAGGCTCACCGCGAGCGAGACCCCCACGATGAGGTACGTCCCCGCTTCGAGCCCCGCACGCACGAGCACCACCTTCGCCCAGAACCCGGAGAGGACGGGGATCCCCGCAAGCGACAGCGCGGAGAAGAGGAACAGCCCGGCAAGGAACGGGTGCGTGCGCACCATCCCACCGAGCCGGTCGAGGTCGCCCGTGCCGCGTTCGGCCTGGATCGCACCCGCGATCAGGAAGAGATTGGTCTTCACCACGATGTGGTGGATGATGTAGAAGACCGCGCCGGCGAGCGCGAGGACGGCGGTTTCGGTCGGCGCTCCGGCGTCACCGCGTGCCGTAGCGTGCAGCGCGATGCCCAGCCCCATGAGCATGTACCCGATCTGGCTCACGATGTGGAACGACAGGATGCGTCGGACGTCGTTCTGCGACATCGCCCCGAGCACGCCGCTGAGCATGGTCAGCCCTGCGGTGATGAGCACCGCGTCGGCGATCAGGGCCCGTTCCTGGTCGAAGACGAGCGTCGTGACACGGATGAGCGAGTAGACCCCGACCTTGGTGAGCAGGCCCGCGAACAGAGCGCTGACCACAGGCGGGGGCGTGTGGTACGAGGCGGGGAGCCAGAAGAACAGCGGGAACGCCGCGGCCTTGATGGCGAAGGCGACGAGCAGCGGGGCGGCGAGCGCGGTCGCTCGGCGCGGGTCGTCCAGGGCATCCAGGCGGAGGGCGAGATCGGCGAGGTTGAGCGTGCCCGTCGAGGCGTAGACCAGGCCGACACCCGCGAGGAAGACCATCGACGAGAGGAGGTTGAGCGTCACGTACTTGATCGCGCCCTCAAGCTGCGCCCGCTCGCCGCCCAGCGTGAGCAGCACGAACGACGAGAGGAGCATGAGCTCGAACCATACGTAGATGTTGAAGAGATCGCCGCTGACGAACGCGCCGGAGATAGCACCGAGCATCGCGAGCACGAGTGCAGCGTGCCCGTGGGCTGCACGGGCGGGGGTCGTCCCGCCGATCGAGAACACCGCGACAGCCAGACCGACAATCGCTGTCAGCAGGACCATGACCGCACCGAGCAGATCGGCGATCAGCGTGATCCCGAACGGGGCGGCCCAGCCTCCGAGCGCCGCGGTCTGCGGCCCGTCTGCCCAAACACGGTTCAGCAGCGCGACCGCGACACCCACCATGCACACCGTCGTGAGCACCGCGAACACCTGCTGCACGCGGGCACGTCCCCACAGCGCGAGGCATGCGGCGGATGCCACCAGCGGGACCAGGATGGGCAGCGTCACGAGCATGTCAGCAGTCCGTGGTGGTGTACTCGTTCAGGTCGTCCGTGCCGACGTCCTGGAAGGCCCGCTTGATGAGCACGATGGTGTATGACGCGATGCCGAAGCTGATGACGATCGCCGTCAGCACGAGCGCCGACGCGAGCGGGTCGCTGTGGGGCGTCGGGGGAGACTCGGCGCCGGGCTCGACGAGCGGCGGGCGCCCGCGCAGCGGCCCCGACGCGACGTAGATCAGCAGGTTCGCCGCCTGTCCAAGCAGCACCAGCCCGACCACGAGCTTGACGAGGCTTCGGCGCATCAGCATGTACGCCCCGGCCGCGAACAGCACGCCCACGCTAGCCGACAGCATCAGCATCATGGCGATACTCCTCCAGCGAAACGATCATGAGAAACGCGGCGCCGAGCACCAGCAGGTAGACCCCGATGTCGAACGCAAGCGGGGTGCCGATCTTCAGGGGCTCGGTGAACCCCGGGGGGGTCATCGAGAGCCACAGACCCTCGAGGTATTCCTGGCCCATCACGAGCGCGGGCAGCCCGCTGGCCGAGGCGATCAGGAGCCCGACACCGATGAGCACGCGGGGGTCAACGCGCAGCCGCTCTCGCGCCGATCGATGCCCGAACGCCATCGCGTGGAGCGCGAACGCGCTCGCGGCCAGCAGCCCGCCCACGAACCCGCCGCCGGGCTCGTTGTGACCCCGGAGCAGCACCACGACCGACAGCGTGAGCATGAAGGGGAGCAGGACGTGGGTGGACGATCGGAAGATGACCGAGTTCACGACGCGCCCTCCGCTTCGGGCTTGGCGCGCAGGCGCAGCATCGTGTAGACGCCGATGCCCGCGACCCCGATCACGAAGATCTCCCCGAGGGTGTCCATCGCGCGGAAGTCAACGAGTATGACGTTGACGACGTTCCGTCCGTACCCGCCCGGCACTGAATTCTCGGCGTGGTATGCCGCGACCGAGCCCGGCGCATCGCTGGAGAGCACCGCCGCGACGAACAGCGCGAGCGTGAGCCCGAAGACCCCAGCGAGCCCGATGTCGAGGATCCGGAACGCGCGTTTGCTCAGGTCGCGGTACCTGGGCAGGTGGAACAGCACGAGCACGAAGATGATCAGCAGCAGCGTCTCGACCGAGAACTGCGTCATCGCGAGGTCGGGAGCGCCGTAGAGCGCAAACAGGATCGCGAGGATGAACCCGACGCCGCTGAGACAGGCAACCGTCGCGAGCGCGGTTTTCTGCACAGTTGAGGAGAGCGTCGCGACCACCAACGCGAGAACCAGCATCACTTCCAGCACCGTGGTCTGTGTCGCGAGCCCGGTGATGGCCGCCCAATCGAGGCTCCGCGACAGCGCCAGGCCCACGACACCGATCACGGTCAGGAGCATGACGCGGACGTAGATCTGCAGGCTGCCGTTCTGCACGACGCGTGTCTGCCAGCCCGCGAGCGAGGTGAGCCCGGCCAGCGCCGCGTCGTACCCGCGCGCCGGCCCGATGCGGTCGAGGTGCTCGACCGGCGCCGTGACAGCGCGATACGGGCGACGCCACACGAACAGGGCCGTGCCCACCGCCAGGGCGGCGATGCTGAGGAAGGTCGCCGTGCTGGGGGGCCAGAGCAACTCGAGCCAGCGGAGACGGATCTCCGGGTCGACCGGCGTCGGCGCGATCGAGGCGACCATGCCGGCGACGATTGGCTCGGCGAACAGCGCGGGGGCCAACCCGGCGATGATCCCAGCCGCCGAGAGGGCCAGGGGGGTCGCAAGCTGGCGCCAGCCGGGCTGGCTCTTCCAGTTCACCTCGACGTCATGGGCGGGCGCGAGCAGGAACGGGCGGGCGCCCACGATCAACGCTGCCATCACGGTCAGCGTTCCCGAAACCGCGACGCCGATGGTCGCCAGTGTCGCCCACTCGGGGTGGCTCAGCCCCGCCTTGAGCATGAGTTCCTTCCCGACGAAACCGATCAGGGGGAACATGCCCGCCATCGACAGGGCCGCGAAGACCGCGGCCCCCCCGAGCAGCGGGCTCCGCGTCAGCAGCCCGCCCAGACGCTCCGGGTTTTTTTCGCCCGAGGACTTCGTCAGCGAACCTGCGACAAGGAAGAGGCACCCCTTGAAGATCGCGTGAGCCAGCAGATAGGTCGCCGCGGCCTTGGCGGCACCGAGCCCCAGGAGCAGCACGAGCGTTCCGAGCGAGCTGACGGTGGAATAGGCCAGGATCTTCTTGAGCTGGTCCTGGCGTGTCGCCAGGAAGGCGCCCAAGACCATGGTGACCCCGCCGAAGATCGCGAGCGACTCGTTCCAGAGCGGCGGGCCCGCCATCGTCGGGTGCAGGCGGGCGATCAGGTACACGCCCGCCTTGACCATCGTCGCCGAGTGCAGCAGGGCGCTCACGGGCGACGGTGCCTCCATCGCGTTGGGGAGCCAGTAGTGGAAGGGGAAGATCGCGCTCTTGGTGAACGCCCCGAGCAGCACGAGCACCGCAATGGGTGTGTAGAGATCCGAGGACAGCACGCGCGCCGCGTCCAGCTCGGAGAGCGTCCAGGTGCCGCCCGCGATCCCGAGCAGCACGACGCCTGCCAGCAGGGCCAGCCCGCCCAGGCCCGTGGTCAGGAGGGCCTGCACCGACGCCCACCGGGCCCGCTCGCGCTCGTGCTCGAACCCGATGAGAAGGAACGAGGTGATGCTCGTGAGTTCCCAGAAGACGAAGAGCAGCAGCAGGTTGTCCGTGAGCACCAGCCCGAGCATCGCCGCCATGAACGCCATCAGCACGCCCATGAACGAGCCCAGCCTTGGGCTCGCGGCGAGGTACGACGATGCGTAGAGAAGCACGCCCGAGCCGATGAAGCAGATCAGCAGCGCGAATGTGAGCGCGAGGCCGTCCACGCGGAAGGCGAGGTCGAGCCCGAGCGCCGGGAGCCAGGACCATGTCTCCACGACTGGCTGGCCGCCCAGTACTACTCCCGACGCCGAGGCGAACCAGCAGCCGACCCCGAGGGGGACCGCCGCGACGAGCAGGTTCCCGAACCGACGCGAGATCCGACACAGCGCGGGGGCGAGCGCCGCGGTCAGGATCAGGATGGCCAGGCTCGCGAGCGTCACGGGCTGGGCTCACGCCTGGTCTGATCGGAGCCGCATGTGCGAGCGCGATCGTCGGGCTGATGACCCGCTGTCACGAGGTTGTCCCGGGGTCGATTCATCACGCGTCCTTGCCTGCGCAGCCAAGAGGCAGCGGACAGAAGGCACGGAGTGGCCAAGAGGCAACAGCGGAGCACCGATTCCTGTCGGTGTTTCGACTCTTGTCTTCGTGCGCTCGTGCCGGTCCGATCCATCTCGGACACCGATCATCGGCACGCCGAAGGCCCGAGTAGAGCACCAGCCCTCCGGAGCGAGCGGGTGCCTCGGGCCCGGCGCGGGCGGGATCATCCCGCGTATCGAGGCAGAGATATCTACAAATTTCGAGCTCGTGACATGCTCCGCGGCCTGCTCTTCGTCCACAACTTGCGCCAGTGCGCGCTCGTATACACCCAGACGGATCAGGCTATCGACCAGCAGCATGCTGATCTCGCAGTTGATCTGCTCCGAGCTCGGCGGGTTGGGGGCGAGTCCATCGATCGCGTCCATGAGCATGCACAGGAGCAGCGCCCGGTCCTGCCCGCGCGCAATGGAGGGGCGATCCCGCGGAGCAGGCCCGTCACGAAACCAAGCAGTTGCTTGGAGCGTTCGGGCTCGCGGGCGACCCGCTGGTTCTGAGACACCGTGTGGATCGCGAAGGCGACACCTGTCGCGGCGACCGCGCCCAGTGAAGCCGCCGGTTCCCCCGATGCCGACTGTCGCGGTCCGGTGGCACCTGATCAGCTTCGAGACGTGGTACGCCGGCGTTGGCGTGTCCGTCTTGAGCGGCTCGTTCGTCAGGTGGCGGCGCAGCTCCGCGGCGAGACCACCGCTGATCCATCTTGAGCGCGCGGCAGGTGTCCGGTATGCTCCCGGTTCATCTCGGTTCCGGGAGATCATGATGCGACGAACGGTTGTCTTTGGGCTCTTTTCTGCGTCCTGCTTGGGCATCGGGCTCGATGCGAGCTGCACGGATCCTGTCAAGCACGCCGATCCGGCGGGGTGGTTCTCGCTCGCGGAGGACGACGCAGGCTCGCCCTACCAGATCAGCGGCCTGATCGCGGGCGGCTACCAGTTCGAGCTGGGCACCGACGACGAGAACTCGGACGGCGCGCTCACCGTGCGTCCAAGCATCGACGCGGCGCTCTCCGAGCGCGACCACCTGCACGTGACCTTCGCCGTATCCGGAGGCGATGCGCTCAACGCGACGGCACCGTTCTCGCTCGCGCCCTGGGGGGCAGACCTCGAGAGCGATGTCGAGAACATCAACGGGTCCGACGTCGACTTCCTGCAGACGGCCTGGTACCGGCGCACCCTGCACGAGTCCGACCGCGGAGGGCTCTCGGTTACCATCGGCTTCATCGATTCGACCGAGTTCATCGACCAGAACGCCTTCGCCAACGACGAATACACGCAGTTCCTGAACGAGGTGTTCATCAACGGACCCGTCGGCTTCTACCAGGTCTACGACCTCGGCGCAGCAGTCGAGTGGTCACGCGACGCCTGGAGCCTGAACGGCGTCGTGATGCGCGTCGCCGAGAACGATGACGGTGAGGCCTTCCTCTTCGGCGGGGCGCAGCTGGGCTACACCGCGGAGAACGCGCTGGGCGAGGGCACCGCACGCCTGGTGTTTAGCTTCGCGAGCGACGAGTTTCTGGCGCCGGACGGGGTAACGACCCGCCCGCTGTTCGCCGCTGCGATCTCCGCCGACCAGCGCATCGGCGAATCGCTGGGCGTCTGGACGCGTCTCGGGAAGCAGGACGACCGGGCTCTGGTGACCCACGCCAACCTGTACAGCGGAGGCGTCGATCTCTCCGGCACCGCATGGGGACGCGAGGGCGACAACGCAGGGCTTGGCTACGCCTACCTCGACGGCGGGAACGACGGCATCAGCTCGACCCACGCGGTCGAGGCCTACGTCCGTTTCGCGATCGACCGTGCGCTCTCGATGACGCTCGACGTGCAACGCACACACGATCACTCGCTCGAAGGCGGCACCGACGAGGGCTGGGTTCTCGGCGGGCGTATGGTGCTTGAGTTCTGAGCCAACGCAGGCGGACTCTGGGGGGATTCAGGAGGAACACCATGCAGAACGCTACGACCCGTGCACGACGTGCTCTCGCGGCCGGTCTCGGGGTCATCTCGCTCACGCTCGCGTCGGTCGCGTGCGAGCAGCGAGACGCGTCGGACCAGGGCTCGGCATCGCAGCCCGGCGCGGCGCAGGACGACGGTTTCGTCGTGCAGACCGTGAACTACCCGCTCATGTACTTCGCGGAGCGCATCGCGGGCGAGCACGCTGAGGTGCGGTTCCTCGCTCCCGGTGACGGCGACCCTGCCTTCTGGCTGCCCGAGCGCGACGACATCGTCGCGATCCAGTCGGCCGACTTGATCCTGCTCAACGGCGCCGGCTACGCAAAGTGGGTCGGGGGCACCAGCCTGCCCATGTCGCGCGTGGTCGACACCTCGGCCTCGTTCGCGCCGTCGTTCATCGAGATCGAGGACGCGACCGTGCACAGCCACGGTGCCGGGGGCGAGCACTCTCACGCCGGAACGGCCTTCACGACCTGGCTCGACATGACGCAGGCCAAGGCCCAAGCCGAGAGCGTGCGCGATGCGCTCATCGGGCAACTGCCCGACCACGAGGCCGACCTGCGGGCCAACGCCGACGCCCTGCTCGCCGATCTCGACGGTCTTGATGCTGACCTCCAGTCCGCGGCCGACGCGCTCGCCGATACGCCGCTCGTCGCCTCGCATCCGGTCTACCAGTATCTTGCGCGCCGCTACGGCCTCGGCATCGAGGCGCTGCTCTGGGAGCCCGAGATGGAGGTTACCGATGAGCACCTGGGCGAGCTGCGCGCGATCCTCGATGAGCACCCCGCCGGCTGGATGCTCTGGGAGGGCGAGCCGACCGCCGAAGCCGTCGCGGCGCTGGAGGGTGTCGGCGTGCGGAGCGTGATCTTCGACCCGTGCGGCAACCGGCCCGATACCGGCGACTGGCTGAGCGTGATGCGCGCGAACGTCGAGGCGTTGGCATCGATCAGCGGGCCGTCCTGATCAGCCGCCGACCGGCACGCGGTAGACCCCGCTGGCGTCGACGACGAGCACCTTACCGTCGGGGCGCGGCGCGACCGTGCCCACCACGATGACCTCGTCGAGCGCCGCGAGCCCGTGGGCGGTGGGGTTCTCTGTGATCGCGGCGCCGCTGGAGTCGACGATCCGGACCGTTGCGGCGTTGGCGACGAGTGACTCGGGCGTCTCGCAGCAGTAGTCCCAGGGTGTGCCGCAGCTGTCGCCCGGGATCTCGCCGCAGTGGGGGACCGCGAGGTCCATCACGGTGAAGACCGGGCTGTCATCACCGATGGGTGCCTTGCGCCCGCCGATGCGCCCGCG
>JANQQZ010000067.1 GCA_028284805.1 Phycisphaerales bacterium | reverse complement strand
CGCGGGCGTTGGCTCAGATGCTCGAGCGAGTGGTCGAGCGCCCGCTGTGGGCGGTGACAGCGAGCGGGAACGCCGCCTCGCAGCGTGTGCTCGCCAAGTGCGGATTCGCGGTCGTCGAGACGCGTTGGAGCGCCGCGACGGCGCGCTACCCGGCGGGGGACGAGACGGTCGTGCGGTTGGGGTAAGGTGCCCTGGCTTCTCGCTTTGCGAGAGGTGACGGCGCGTCGTGTAGACTGGCAGTCTGGAGGTGACCCCATGCCAGCAGCCCAGTCCAGAGCACAGGCCAAAGCGAACACCGCGAAGAAGACCACCAAGAAGCGTGTGGTGAAGAAGGCCGCTAAGAAGCAGGCTTCGAAGAAGAAGCCAGCCTCGAAGAAGGCCGCGAAGAAGACGGGCGCCAAGAAAGCCGGCGCAACCGGCGTCACTACGCCCGAGCACGACCGCCGGGTGGCGGAGATGGTCTTCTCATCGTTCTACCCGCACTACGTGACCAAGGTCGTCTCGAAGGGACGGACCGAGGCCGAGTTGCACCAGGTACTCCGCTGGCTTACGGGTTACACGCAGAAGCAGCTCGAGAAGCACATCGCGGGCACGACGACCGTCGAGCAGTTCTTTGCGAAGGCCAAGCTGCACCCGAATGCCAAGCTGATCACAGGTGTCATCTGCGGGTACCGGGTCGAGGACATCCGGACCACGCTCACGCGGCAGGCGCGATACATGGACAAGCTTGTCGATGAGCTGGCCAAGGGACGGAAGATGGAGAAAATTCTGCGGCAGGAATAGGAGTCTGCGGCCCGGTTCGAGCTGAGCCGATGTGATGAATGGCCCTGCACTCGGTGTCCGAACCTGTACCGTAAGTCGCGTGGCTTTTGTCAGCACCCGTTGTTGAAGTTGATGGTCCACCCGTTGAAGTCGGCGGCGAGTGTGGAAACGGCAATCAACAGATGGTTCATGGTGTGGTCTCCCCCAGAATCTGTGTGTGGAGGACAACATACTTGCCCGCGTGCGATGCGCGCGTGCTTCTTGGTGCCTTGTTCGCACGGGGAGCTGTAACACGATGCGCAGTCATGCATTGTGTTCTGGGGGGGCGGTTGTAGACGCGGTTAGCCGCCGAGCGGGCTGCCGCGGTTGTCGGCCGAGGTATCGCGTCCGCCCACGCGTGTCGCCGAGCCCTGGCCCAAAGGCTGAAACACGATGCCCAGGCTCGTCGACTCGCTGACGTTGCTGTATGTGACGGCAGCCCCGAACACGGCGCTCTGGAAGTCGCGCAGCAGCTCCGCGTTTACGGTCTGGAGCGACGAGTCTTCGGTGTCGAAGGTGACGGTGGTGTTCAGGTCGTACTTGTCGGTGAGCGCGTAGTCGAACCCGCCGCTGAGCAGCGTGGAGTCCTGGTCGTGGAGCCTGCGGTAGCGGACGAAGCTCGACAGGCCCGGGTGGTGGTCGACCAGCACGCCCGCGGTGGTGAGCGAGGAGCGTTCTTCGTCGGAGTCATAAATAGTCCCGCCCACGACCGCGACCGAGTCGGTGAGCTGGTAGGTGCTGCTGACCGAGGCGAAGTCGGAGAGCCGGCTCAGCTCGGGCTGTGCTGGGTCGTAGCGACCGATGGTCGATTCGCCGATCGAGTCGTCGGAAGCGAAAACGAATTCAGCGTCGAGGGTGAGCAGGTTGGCGTTGTACCAGCGTCCGGGGCCGCCTCGCTTGGTCTGGAGGGTCTGTTCGAGTGCAAGGCGGAGGGCGTTGCCGTTGGCCAGGCTTTCGACCGACTCGTCGTAGACGGGCAGCTCATCCTGATCGACGCTGGTGACGGCGTTGAAGAAGGTCACGCTCGGTGTGAACAGGTGGCGGAGGCGGTTGATGCCGAGGGCGCGGCTGTAGACGCCGTCGATCACGCGCTGCGTGGTCGTGCTCGCGGTGATGCCCGAGACGAAGTGCACGCGTGTCTCGTCGCCGGTTCCGGGGCCGAACTCGGCGAAGTCGTTGTCGTAGGCGGTCACGCGGCCCGTGACCCAGGGGGTGATCTGCACGGGCCCCGCGTCGATGTCGGCGGTGATCTCGTGACGCGAGTCGAACCGGAAGCGGTAGTCCTCGGTCTGCCCCCGGGCGGCCAGGGCCGAGTCGAACGTCTCGTTGGCGTTGATCCCGAAGGCCCGCTGCGCGCGGGCGTTGCTCGTGAATCCGAACTCGGCGGGGGTCGCGTCGTAGTTTTCGAACCGGAGCAGGCCGACGCGTGACTGGCTGGTGTAGGTGATGCGTCCGGGCAGGCCTGGCAGCAGGTCATCGGCGAGGCGGGTGTACGTTGCCTCGGGCAGCCGCTCGACGCTGTAGCCCTGCGACTGGAGCAGGTACTCGTTGGGCGTGAAGTCGTCGAGCTGGCCCGAGACCTCGAGCGTGAAGATCGTGTTCTCTTCGATGCGGGTCAGGTGCAGGCGGGTCTGGAACTCGCGCCCGGTCTCCGCGAGCGGCTCGTAGAAGCTGTCGGTGAACGCGGGGTCGGAGACGTGCGCGATCTCGGTGCGCATCGTCCAGAGCTCGTTGATGGTTTTGCGATCCTCGCCCCGGACGATGCCCCGGGTCTCGCCGTCTCGCTCGATGCGGACGCTGTTCGAGAGCACGTCGGTACCCGAGTCCTCGATCACCCAGTACGTCAGCAGACCGCCCCGGCGGACACGCGTGTCCCACTCCGCCTCGATGCCCAGGCCCGGCCCGCGCTGGAACATGGCGTCGGCGAGCAGGCTGACGTCCAGGTCGTCGCGCGACTCGAACCCGAGCAGCGTGAGCGCGTCCCACCGGGTGCGGATCTCGCCGCCCGAATCCGTGACGTTCACGAATGAGATCTCGCGGAGCGGGATGCGCTCGGGGTCGCCCCGGAAGCGGGGCAGCCAGGCGACGGGGATCGTGCCCGCGTTGAGGGTGATGCCCTTCGCGTCGACGAGCGTGCGGGGCGGGCTGTCGGGCTCGGGCCCCCGGGGCTCGCGGGTCAGCGTCACCGTTCGGGTGCCGAGCGTGATGTTGGGTCTCGCGAACGCGGTGTTCGAGAGCCGCGCACGGTCTGCGACGAACTCGTTCCGGCTGATCTGACGGACGCTCGAGGCGCGGACGTAGAGCGGGTACCCACGCGACTGGTCGTAGGTGCTGAACACCGCGTCGAGCACGAGCGCCTTGTCCTGCGCCACGTCGTAGTACACCCGCGGCCCACGCAGGGTGTATCCGGCGTCGGTCGCGATAACGTCCCCCTCGAGATAGATCCCGTCGATCCCAGAGGCCGGAACGCCCCCGATCGCGCCGGACGGATCGCTGTTGTCGTTGAGGAACACGACCGCGCGCTGCGCCGTGAGCTCCAGCACGCGGTCCTCGCCCGGGATCGTGTACGCCGCGTGCACGCCCCCGGTGAGCACGACCGAGGCCCGGTCGTCGTCGTCCACGACGCGTGTTACACGCTCGGCGGCGAGTGTGACGTATCCCTCGGGCTTGAGGATCGGCTCGGCGGGGGGGCGCTGCGGCTGGAGCTCTTCGGTCGCGTCGTCGCGTACCAATGCGTCGGTGGGCACCGGCGCGGGAGCCGGGGGCTGCGCATCGATCAGAGGCACGAGCGGCTCGGCGTCCGCCAGGGCCTCGGCGAGCGATGCGGTCGCGCGGTCCTCGAACGCCCCGCTCGCTGGGGTCGGGTCGACCGCGTCCGTCGCGAGGACGACGGGGGTCGCGAGCGCAAGCACGCCCTGGATCCGCAGGTCGTCGGCGGTGACAGCGACCGCGGGCTGCGCGAGCGGGGTGTCGACCCCCTCGGCGTAGATGAACATCTGGACGAACTCATCGCCAAGGTCTGGGCGGGGGGCGATCCAGATTGCCGCCCGATCGGCGGTGAGGTCGTATCCGCCCAGATCGAGACGGACGTCGCGCTCCAGGCTGAGCCGCTGTGTGCCGTCTTCCAGGGTCCAGGCGTTGGCCCGCAGCGCCCCGAACGATGCGGTGCCCTCGATCGGTTCGGCTGCAAGCCGGACTCCGCCGAGACCGGGCTGCCCTGCGGCGGGCAAGGTCAGGGCGAGTGACAGGATGGAGATCAGTCTTGTGCGCATCCGTGCGGTGCAGGATAGCCTGAGCAGCGTTTGATGAGCCCGGCAAACGTATGCGGTTTCGCAGACTGGACTTCTGACGGTTTGGGTCTCGATGCACGATGCGAGCGGGTGCTCGTTCGCCGAGAGTTTTGAATCCTGCGAATCTGTTCTCAGCCTGGTCCACGAAGCTACGGCACACCCCAACTCGGGGGGAGAGACGCACTCCGACGTGCGCATCAAGGAGATCATTCATGCTGAAGCTCGTGACCGCTGCCGCTGTTCTTGCCACCGCTACCGCCGCTCACGCCGACAACGAGATCAGGATCTCCGCCGGGCAGACGAGCGTTGCCCTCGACACCGCGGCCCTGAGCGACCTGGCCTCGCTCGACCTGTCGGGTGTGACCGATGCCGTGATCGTCCCGGGTGATTTCGACGGCTCGGTCGCCTTCCCGATCAACTCGCGCAGCGCCTCGGGCGGCCTGATTCCCACGACCTTCGGCTACAGCCTGGGCGACTTCTTGGGTTCGTTCTTCGGCGCCATCGAGCACGAGGGCTCGGTGCTCTTCAACTCGGACACGGTCGAGGTCGGCAACTTCACCATCGGCTTCGACGCGCACCGCATCACCGGCGACGCCAGCGGTTTCTTCGTCGAGAGCACCGTCGGCATCCCGGCGATCCTGTTCGACGTTGCCAACCCCTCGGCCCTCGAGGCCCGGGGCGACGGCCTGCTCATCGAGGCCGACCTGCTCGTTAGCCCCGAGTTCGCTGGTTTCCTTCAGGACAACGGCTTGGCCAGCATCGACCTGACCGGCGCCGACGTTGGTGACGCGCTCGTGAACGCCGACGCGGGCTGCTCGGGTGCCGACACCAACGACGACCACCGCGTGAACGGGCGTGACTTCTGGAAGTACGTTTTCCAGTACGTCACCCGGCGTGACGCGGCGGACTTCAACGGCGACGGCGTCCGCTCGGGCCAGGACTTCTACCTCTTCCTCCGCACGCTGGGCGGGTGCTTCGAGCACTGACCCTCATCCGCTCCTCTCGTCTGGGCTGCACCACAACCCAGTCCAACGCGTCGCCCCCGCCGATCCCTGCCGATCGGCGGGGGCGTGCTGTTTGGTGAAAGGTGGTAGGCTGGAGGCCGAACAAGCCCTTGGTCTCGAAGGGGAGGTTTCGGATGTCTGACTCAGACGGCCACGGCGACAAAGCGGTCAGCCTCGGCTGCGGCACGCTCATCATCATCGCGCTGATCGTGGTGTTCCTTGGGCGGCCCGACCTGGGCCCGCTCGAGAACGAGATCGTTGGGCTTCGCGAGGAGATCTACGATCTCCGCGAAGAGGTCACGACGCTGAACACGCAGGTGAATCTGCTGAGGTCGGAGGTGCTCGCCCTGCGCGACGAGAGTCAACTCTCGGACGCTGTGATCATCGATGAGGAAAGCCGCGAGCACGAAGCCCCCAACGGTAACTGAAAGGTAGGTGTCTTGTCGCCCGCGTCGGCCCCTCGCGCGTCTGGTAGCTTGACGTCGAGCGTGCGATATGTCTTGTGTCACTCGTCTAGAGCTGACTTTGAACGAACATGTCGGTGCAACAGGAACCTCGCGAATCGCCGCCTCTCGGAATCCGGTTCCTGGATGGCGATCGCGATGACCCGGAGCGCAAGCATGTTCCAATCGGTCGTATCCATTGGTTCCGGAATCAGGAAGGCCCGACCTCGGGTGTGAACCGTGAAGCACCCTTCGAACTCGGCCGTGTCAGTCCGCAGGATGTCTGCAAGAGGGACTTCTGATTCTCGGGTAGAGCTATCACATCCGCCGATCGCTTCCTCGATCTTTGCAACTCGGCTTTCCCAGTCGATTTCGATCGACTTGACCCAGTCGGGCCCCGCTCGCGATCGCATCCGCCGGGCACGCGTATAGGCGAGTACTGCTGACAGAACAGCGATCGCCAGCGTGCTCGCGATCAAGACAAGTGGAACTGCTTCGAACACGCCAAGAGTGCACGTGGTCACGAAGATGATCACGCTGAGGCAGCCAAAGCGGCTGGCAATGAGAATGAACACGTTCCTTTGGCGAGGGCCGTGCTGCCACTCGAAGCGATCAATGCCCTTCGGTTGCGTACTCCCTGTCATTTCGGTCCAGCAGGCCGCGCATACGCGATGGGCATCAGCGGCCTCGGATTCACTGCCACATACGCGGCAGCCATCGGACTCGTAGGGGTTCCGACTCAACGTTCGCCACGTCCTGCACCGCTTTGTCCAAGTATGGCGGCGGCTTGTCGCGAGCCGGTCAATCCCACGTATTCACCGTCTCCTCGCCAGACTTTACCTTCCCGTTCTGAAGCGGCGCGAAGTGATCCTCGCGCCAGCTGTCGGGGTATTTCGGATCGTCGAGGTGCAGCGCCGCCTTGGTCGGAAACATCGGCCGGAAGGTGTCGCACATGACGGCGAGTTCGTCGGTGTAGGTCTTGCCCAGGCTGGCCTCGACCGTGCCCGGGTGCGGGCCATGGGGGATGCCCTGCGGGTGCAGGCTGATCGAGCCCGAGCTGATGCCGCGGCGGGCCTTGTAGTTGCCCTCGACGTAGTACAGGATCTCGTCGGAATCGATGTTGCTGTGGTTGTAGGGCACCGGGATCGCGTCGGGGTGGAAGTCGAGCATCCGCGGGCAGAACGAGCAGATCACGAAGTTGTGCCCCTCGAACGTCTGATGGATAGGCGGGGGCATGTGCAGCTTGCCCGTGATGGGCGCGAACTCGTCGATGTTGAAGGTGTAGGGGTAGTAGCAGCCGTCCCAGCCGACGACGTCGAGCGGGTGGTAGCCGTACATGTAGCTGTGCACGGTGTCGCGGGCCTTGATGCGGACCTCGAACTCGCCGTCGGTGGAGCCGTCCTCCTTGGCGAGGCACATGGGGTGCTCGTCGTTCTCGAACGGGATCTCCAGATCACGCTCGCAGTAGGGGGCGTGCTCGAGGAACTGCGCCGTCTGCTTGCTCATGTAGCGGGGCGGGGGCAAGATGTGGCTCCCGTTCGCGGTTTCGAAGGTAACCATCTTGCCGTAGGGCATCTCGGCCTTGGGATAGCCGCCGAACTCGTCGTGATCGGTGCGGTCATCGGGTCGCTCGTCGAACTCCATCTGGTAGATGGTGCCCTTGGGGATGACGATGTAGTCCTTGCGCCGGAACTTGAGCGTGCCGAACATGGTGCGCACGGTGCCCGAGCCGAAGTGCACGAACAGGCACTCGTCGCCCTGGGCGTTTTTGAAGTGGTACGGCATCGCCTCGGCGGGATTGCAGACGCCCATCTCGACGTCGGTGTTGCCGAAGAGAACGACCCGCCCTGTGACAGGATCTCCTTGCGGCTTGATGCTCTGCGTCATCGTGTGACGCATCCGCATGATGTCCTCTTCAACGTACTCGGGCTTGGTCTTGTACACGGCCTTCCAGCCCGACACCTGGGTCGGCGGGTGCACGTGGTAGAGCGTGCTGGTCGGGCCAACGAAGCCCTCGGTGCCGAAGAGCTCTTCGGAGTACAGGGCGCCGTCGGGCCTGCGGAACTGGACGTGACGCTTCTTGGGGAGGTTTCCGAGCTTGGTGTAATACGGCATCGCGCAAAGACCTCTTTCTTCCCGGCCCGGCGGAAGCCGATCGGGAGGGCGGTTGCTGTATACACGATTGTAGCGGGATCCCGAGGCGGTCAGCCGCGGCGGATGGCGATCGCGAGGCCGTCGTGGCCCTTGCGGCCGGTGGTCTGCACGATCGTCGCTTCCAGGCGGTCGTCTGCTGCGAGCAGCTCGTTGAAACGAGCAGCTCCCTGCGCCGCGGTGTCGTCCGCGGGTGGATCGAGCACGCGGCCGCCGCGGACGACGTTGTCGGCGATGAGCATCCCGCCCGGTCGCAGCAGGCGCACGCACAGGTCGAGGTACGCGGGGTAGCCCTGTTTGTCGGCATCGATGAACGCGAGGTCGAACGGCGCGGGGCACGACTTGAGCATGCCTTGGAGGGTGTCGATCGCGGGCCCGACCTCGACGCGGCAGATGTCCGAGAGCCCGGCCGCCGCGATCGAGGCATTCGCGACCTGGGCGTGGGTCGGTTCGAGCTCGAGCGTCACGACTTCGCCATCGGGCGTGACGCCCCGCGCGAGGCAGATGGTGCTGTAGCCGCCCAGGGTGCCGACTTCGAGCACGCGTTTCGCTCCGACGGCGCGGCACAGAAGCGTGAGCAGCCTGCCCTGCGTTGGGCTGACCTCGATGTCGGGCAGCCCGGCTTCGCGTGCGGCGCGCAGCGCGCCTTGCAGCACCGGATCTCCGTCGAAGCCAAAGAGTGTTTCGACCCTCTCGTCGACCCTCTGCGAGACATTCTGCTGGTCGGGTTGCTCGGTCATCACGACGCGCTCAGCTCGCGCTCGATTCCCTCGATCAGCGTGTGCAGGATGAGCATGTGGATCTCCTGAATCCGGTCGGCGGTGGTACCGGGCACGACCCACTCGTGCTCGCACGCGCCCGCGAGCGTGCCGCCGGATTTACCGAGCAGCGCGACGCGAGTGATGCCGAGTTCTGCGGCGGCCTCGCTTGCGCGGACGATGTTGGCCGAGTTGCCGCTGGTCGAGAGCAGGACGATGACGTCGCCTGGCTTGCCCAGAGCGCGGACCCAGCGGGCGAAGACCTCGTCGTAGCCGTAGTCGTTGGCGACGCAGGTGAGGTGACCGGGGTCGGTGCACGCGATGGCGGCGAGGGGCTGCCGTTCGTCGCGGAACCGGCCCGTGAGCTCCTCGCAGAAGTGCATGGCATCGCAGCAGGAGCCCCCGTTGCCGACAGCGAGCAGCTTGTTGCCCGATTTCAGCGCATCAGCCATAGTCCGGGCGACGGTCTCGAGCCGGGTGAGGTTCGCCTCGTTCGCGATGAAAGCATCAAGGGCGGAGTGGGCGTCTCGGATGGACTGTGCTAGCGCTGGCATGGTTCGAGCTTACCCTGCCGCGGCGGGGACGCGTGCCTGGGTTGTCGCGGTTCCGTGAGCGCAAGCGATGGCCTCGGCGTACTGCGCATCGCTGAGATAGTTCTCGCCCCGGTCGCAGACGAGCACGAGCACGGTCTTGCGTTCGGTCTGGCTTCGGCACCACTGGAGTGCGGCGTGGAGCGTGTACCCGGTGCAGGGGCCCCCCAGGATGCCCGCCGATCGTACGAGCGAGGCGCACGAGTCGACCGCGTCCTGGCGGCTGACGTAGACGGCGTGGTCGACGAGCGACATGTCGAGGTTGCCCGGGAGGAACCGCTCGCCGAGGCCGTCGGGCTTGTCCTGATGGCGCTCGCTGGGCTGGCGGTTGTGGAAGCGGTCGGTGAGCGTGCTTCCCTCGGGGTCAACCATGGTGACCTCCATGCGTGGGAGGCGCCCCGGTCGCTTGAGGGCTCGGGTGACGCCCACGAGCGAGCCGCCCGTGCCCGCTCCGGCGAAGTAGTGGTCGATGCCTCCACCGATCTGGCGGACCTGTCTCCAGATCTCGGCACCCGTAGCGCGCTCGTGAGCGCGGATGTTGACGGGGTTGGAGAACTGGTCGAAGCAGCAGTACCGGTCGGGCTGGGCGGCTGCGAGGGCAACGGCCTCGTCCCGGCGGACGTTGTTGAACGGGCGCTCGGGGTCGGGCGAGAAGAACTCGCACTGCACACCCAGGGCCTGGTGCAGGCGTCGCTTCTCGTCGGTGATCGAGCCTGGCAGGAAGGCGAGGACGCGGTGCCCGCGCCTTCGGGCGACGGCGCCGATCGCGATGGTCGCGTTGCCCGAGCTGCCCTCGACGATGGTCATGCCCGGGCGGAGGCGCCCCGACGCCTCGGCGTCGGCGATGAGTTCCGCGGCGACGCGGTCCTTGATCGACCCGGTCGGGTTGAGGTATTCGAGCTTGGCCAGCACGCGGCAGGGGCCCGCGTTCAGGCCCGTGAGCTCGACGAGCGGCGTCGGGCCGCTGGCGAGGTCGGCCCGACTCAGCAGCGTTCGGGCCTCGTGCGTGACGTGAACATCCGGAGCATCCATGCTCGATCCCTCCCGGCGCACACCCACCGGGTGCGCATCTCCCAGACATCGGCTCAGCCGATGGAGTCAGGCCACAGTAGCCTCACGGCCCCGAGGTACAGCGGGATCCCGATCGCGATGTTGAAAGGGAAGGTGATCCCGAGGCTCATGGGCAGGTAGAGCCCGCTGTTGGCCTCGGGCACGGCAAGCCGCATCGCGGCGGGGACGGCGATGTAGCTCGCCGAGGCCGAGAGCACCGCCAGCAGCGTCGCGTCTCCAACCGACAGGCCCATCGCTCGGCTCATCGCGATCGCGGCTGCTGCACCGATCAGCGGCGTCACGAGTCCCACCACGACAGCGTTCCGCTTCGCCCCAGAGAGCTCGCGGAGCCTTCTGCTTGCGGTCATGCCCGCTTCTAGGAGGAAGAGCACCAGCACGCCGTGGAAGATGTCCTCGCAGAAAGGCTGCAGTGTCGACCAGCCCCGCTCGCCCGAGAGCACACCCGCCAGCAGCGAGCCCAGGAGCAGGAACACGGGGCCACCCGTCGCCGCCTCGCGCAGCAGGGGCCCGAGCCCTGGATGCGTCGTGCTCGGGTCGGCCTTGTGCAGATAACCCCGGTAGAGCACCACGGCAACCACGATCGCTGGGGCCTCCATCAGGGCGAGGGCCGCGACCATGTAGCCGCCGAACTCGACGCCCTGGGCCTCAAGAAAGTTCTGGGCTGTGATGAACGTCACGACTGAGACCGACCCGTAGCACGCGGCGAGTGCGCACGCGTCGGCGGGCTTGAACATCCGACGGAGCAGCGGGAACGCCGCGACGGGCATGGCGCAGCTGAGCGCGATCGCCCCGACGATCGGGAGCGCCACGTCGAAGCCAAGCCCGGCGTGCTGCAACTCGTAGCCGCCCTTGAAGCCGATGGCCCAGAGCAGGTAGAGGCTGAAGAGCTTGGGCAGGGGCTCAGGAATGGTGAGGTCGGAGCGTGCCGCGGTCGCGAGCATGCCGATGGCGAAGAACAGCACCGGTGGGCTCAGCAGGTTGGACAGCAGCAGGTCGAGTTGCACCGCGGGGCCGCTCCGTGGCTGCGGGGATCCGGTCCGATGCCAAGCCTAGGTCGTCACTGGACGCTGGAGAAGGCGTAGAGCATCTCGCGGGCGATCTGGGCACAGCGTTCGTCGTAGGTTGCGGCCTCCTCGGGTGTGCCGTCGCTGATCTTTGGATCCTCGTACCGGATGGCGCATCGCATCTCGACGCCAAGGACGTGGGGGCAGTTCTCGTCGGCGTGCCCGCAGACCATGATCGCGGCGAAGGCTTCGCTCGGGTTGGGCGCGACGTCGTAGACCTTGCTGAAGCAGATCAGGGGCGGGGCTTCCGAGCTGTAGCGGACGTGGTAGATCGGGTTGGGCTCGGGCGTGGTCATTTCTACTGCGAGGCCAGCGCGTTCGATGGCGCCGACGGCCCTCGGGTTGAACGCGGTTGCCTCCGTGCCTCCCGAGTATGTGGTGACGCCTTCGATGCCGTAGTGCCAAGCGGCGACCGCGGCCCAGATCATTGCCAGATGGCTCCGGCGTGAGTTGTGTGTGCACACGAACGTGAGCTGGACAGGCTCCCCCCTGCCTCGCTTCAAGCGGACATAGCCCGCGAGCTGCTCGAGCTCTTGGCGGCGCTCGTTCCCGATGAGGTCGAACTCGTGTTCCCGCTGGTCCGTGTACTCGGCGAGCGGCTCGGTGTGGGGCTGTGCGGACACTGCGGGTCCCTCCTCGGTTGAGGTGACCAGCATATGTGAATCGTGGGAGAGAAATGCGTGGATCTACGGTCTTGCTGCTAGGTCTGTGGACGACGATATTTACTCTTGCAGTTGGTCACGGGAGGTTGCTTCTTGGACGACAGGGTACAACGCGCCGAGGCGTTGCTTGAGAGGCTCGAGAGTATCCGGCGGGAGTTGGGGCCGCCTGATCTTCCACCGGGGGTGACCTGTGGGCTGTCGCTCATGGTGGCCCAGGTCGGCAGCCAAGTCTGGTCGATGGTGCGTCTCGTCTCGATCGAGCCCCCTCGCATCAGGGTCGTGTCCGAAGGTGTTTCGATCCGGGAGGGCGAGATCGTCCTCCGCTGGACAGGGCACCCGGTGGGCGATATCTCATTCCGGATGGATGTCGAGTCCGCGGAGCCCGCGCCGGACAGTTCGGGTCTTCTGCTGACGCTGCTTGCACGATCGTTGACGGGGGAAGGCGCCGACGTTACAGGCGTTTGAGCTGGCCGTCTTCGAGGCGGAGCCCCGCGCGGTGCGCGAATTCGGCCATCTGCACCCGGCTCGCGCCGTTGAGCTTGGTCCGGATGGAGTCGCAGTGCCGTTCGATCGTGCGCGGCGAACGGTAGAGCACCCGGGCCATGTCGGGGGTGCTCAGCCCGTGCCCGATGAGCGAGAGAACCTCGAGCTCGCGTTTGGTCAGCGAGCCGAGCGGGCCGAGGTGAACGTACTTGCTCTCGATGATCTCGAACTGAGCCGGGTCGGAGGGGTCGTGCTCGCCTTCGACAGTGAGCACGAGGTACGTCAACTCGTTCTCATCGGGCTCTGTGATGAGGCGGATTGTGCTCTGGATCTGCACGCCGTGACGGATGTGACGCGAGATCACCGGTTGGCCGGTCTTGTGAATCCGTCGGAAGACGTTCATTCTTTCGGCGGCCCAGTCTTCGCCGAAGATCTCGGCGAGCGAGCGTCCGATGGCGTCCTCGGGCCGACCGCGGATGAACAGATGCGCGGCGCGTGCGTTCGTGAACGTGACCACGCCTTTCTGGTTGACCAGTGTGAAGCCCGTGCCTGGGTCTTCGTCGAACAACTGATGCAGTTTGCCGAGCATGTCCCCGTGAGAGTCGGGACGGTCAGGCGTCATACCCAACAAGATACCATGCCGAACGTTTCCAGGCACCTACCATCGCAAAAGTCAGGCTTCCCGGGGCACACAACTGGGTTTGATGATCCAGTCTCAAATCGAATCTGAGGAACTCAGACTGCGCTGATCCGGATCTCAGACTCGACCTGTCGCTGCACTTGATCGGTCGGTTGGATGAAGCCCTGGTCGACGTACCACTGTGCCGTGCGTCGGAACCCTTCCAGAACTGAGATCCTGGGACGGTAGCCGAGGAGTTCCTCCGCCTTCTTCGTGATCCAGCCCCGGTCGTGGTAGAAGAAATGGCAACGCCTCCGGTAGAGCGGAGGGGTGATGTCGAAGGGCTTGAACGCGAATTCCATCATCGTCGCCGCGACGAGCAGGGGCGTGAGCGGCAGCGAGCCCTTGGGTGGCTCGACGCCCATCGCTTCCGCGGCCTTGCGTACGAGATCCCAGATCGTCACGTACTCGGGGCCCGCGATGATGAAGACCTCGCCCAGCGCGGCCTCCTTCTCTCCGCACAGCAGGAAGCCATCGACGAGATCGTCGACGTGTGTGAGATGGAAGCGCGCGGTGCCCGGTCCGAACATGCGGAACGTGCCGTTGCGGATGGGCTTGAGGAACTTGACGAAGCGCGTGTCGCCCTCGCCGAAGATCGACCCGGGCCTGACGATCGAGATCGGCTGGCCCTGCTTGCTGGCTTCCTGCGCGAGCAACTCGCCCTCGAGTTTGGTTTCCTGGTAGATGTCGGCCGGTGCGAAGGGCTCGGTCTCGTCGGTGGGGACGTTCTTTGGTGCGCCGTGCACGCCGCAGGTCGAGCAGTGGACAAACCGCTCGATCCCGTGCGTGCGTGCTGACTCGAGGAGCACCGCAACCGCGTCGCGGTTGACGGCGCGGAACATGTCGTCGGTGTCCTTGTTCGGGCGGAACAGCGCGGCGATGTGATAGACCAGCCGGGTGCCCTTGACCGCGCGGTCGATCGCATCGGCGTCGAGCAGATCGCCGCGGACGACCTCGAAGCCTTCGCTTTCCAACGCGTCGGCGCGGGGGTCATTGCGCACGAGCACGCGGACGGGCTGCCCTTGGTTCAGCAGCCGGCGCGCGAGATGCCCGCCCGTAAACCCGGCGGCACCGGTGACGAGGATGGGGTCGGTGTTCGCGGCGATGCCTGCTCTCCGTTCGGGTCCTTCGGGCAGAACTGCTGATTGTTGGCTATCGGCAGGCGGACGGGCCGCACCGCATCGGAATCGGGGATTTCCTGGTGAGAATCCACCGAAACCGGGTGGATGCCTCCGTTGGCACCGCCGGTCAGGCTGCGAGTTGTGCCACTAGCCTTGAGCCGTGCAGGGCGAACGCCTCATCTCGCTGGACGCGTTCCGCGGCGCAACCATCGCGGCGATGCTGCTCGTGAACAACCCGGGCAGCTGGTCGCATGTGTACGCGCCGTTGCGTCACGCCGAGTGGCACGGGTGGACACCCACGGATCTGATCTTCCCGTTCTTCCTGTTCATCGTGGGCGCAGCGATGGCGTGGAGCCTGCGCCGGTACCGTGAGGCCGGCGCGGGGGTCTCGCGTGGTTTCGCGGTCCGGGTTACACGGCGGGTCGCGTTGCTGGTCGGGTTGGGGCTGCTGCTCAACGCGTTTCCGACGTTCGACCTCGCTGGCGTTCGGCTTCCAGGCGTTCTCCAGCGGATCGGGCTGGTGTACCTGATCGCGGCACCGCTCGTTGTGCTGTGCTCGGGGCGGATGCTGGTCGTGGTGGGGGCGATGGTGCTTCTTGTGTACTGGTGGGTGCTCGGGCGGTGGGGGATGTCACCCGACGAGAACCTTGCTCGCACGATCGACCATGCCTTGTTCGGCCCGTTCCATCTGTATCGCAGCGGCGAGAGCACCGACCCGGAGGGCTTGCTCAGCACGCTGCCGGCTGTGGTGACCACGCTGCTCGGGTACCGCGCGGGGCTCTTGATCCGAGACGGCGGCCGGGTCGATCGCGTGCTGATCGAGTCGGGGGTGCTTGCTGGGCTCGGGCTGCTGTGGGGCGTGGTGCTGCCCATCAACAAGCCCTTGTGGACGCCCAGCTATGTGCTGCTGAGCGCGGGCCTGGCGGGCGTGTGCTTCGCGGGTGCGTACTGGCTGATCGACATGCAGGGCCGGCGGTGGATCGGCCGCCCGTTCGAGCAGATGGGTGTGAACGCCATCACCGCGTTCGTCGGCTCGGGCCTGCTGGCGCGCGTTCTGATCCACGTGCGCGTCGGCGACGACACGCTCAAGGGGCACGCGTACGGCTGGCTCGTTGAGACCGGGCTCGGGCCCATGAACGCTTCACTCGCGTTCGGGGTGCTCACGGTGCTGCTGTGGATGGGCATCCTGTGGGGGCTCGCCCGCGCGGGGATCAGGCTCAGGGTGTAGCTAGTGCTCGGACTCGTTGCTGGCGAGCTGGTAGAAGCCGCCCCCTGTGTCGATGAGTCGGCCGTCGCGGGCCAGCACCTTCCAGATTTTGGCGTCGACCTCGGTCGGAGGCTGGATGGCGTCGACCTTGGACGTGCGCCCGCCCGAGGTGTACCGCCCGCCCAGCCTGGACTCGTCGTTGAGCCGGATGACCTTGAGCCGCTTCTTGAAGGCCCGCATCGCGGCCGCCAGGTCGTCGTGGTGGAACTCGGGAAGCTCGGCCTCTTGCTTCTTGGGCGGGTTCTCGAGCCGATCGATGAGCGCGAGCAGGCCATCGGCGTCCTTCTCCTTGAAGACACGTGAGGCCTCGTCGAGGTCGACGGGCAGGCGGAGCGTGAGCCGCTCGGCGAGGGCCCAGGCGTCGACGATCTTGAAGCCGTCCTTCGCGGCGGCGATGTCGGCGTGCAGCTGGCGGAGTTTCTGGGTGAGGTTCATGCGAAAGGGTAGCGGTTGGTTCCGACGGCGCTCGCACCGCCGAACGGCCCTCAGAAGCCCGGCCTTGCGATGGCTCGGTGCGCTTTAAGCGGCGCTGGTTTCACGGGTGCGTGTCTAGTCCTGTGCGACGGCTGAGCCCGACGGCTTGGTTTCGATGATCTGGGAAGCGGGATGGCGCGAGGGTGTCATGACGTCCTTGAGCACAGACTCCGGGTCCTTGGTGCCCTTCTTGGCCGCCGCTTCGCACGCGCTCTTGAACGCGACCTGATCGGACGCGATGCACATCAGGTGATGCAGCACGGATTCGGACCTGACGATGTAGGATGGGTTGTAGAGATCGTCGAACCGGAAGTGATCCTGGCCAGCCAGCGTCGTGAGCTGCGCACGAGCCTCGGGCGAGAGATCACGCCGGAGCAGTCGCCAGTGCAGGAGCACGCTGGCCAGCCACTGGAGTTGATCGAGCGAGAAGCAGTGGATCGGGAGGGACTCGCGCCGCTTCATAGCGAACGGGTGCCAGCGTTGCCATGTGTCGATGATCGTTGCACCAACGGTGTTGTCGACGACAACCAAGCCGTAGACCCCGCGGGCGACGCCGGATCCGATCTGCTCGAGCGATTCGAGCATCGACCGGACATCGGAGCGGATGAGCAACTCGCGATCAAGCAGCGTCAGAACCTTCTCATCGATCGGTCTTGGCGCGTTCGCAAGAGGCCCCTCTTCGGCGTGCCTTGCATAGAACACCTGATCCTGTTCCTTGAGCGTGTCCTGCATCCACTGGATGACTTTGGATTCGGCGGCTCGGAACTCGGCGAGCTTTTCTCGGATGTGCTGGAGCGTTTGCTCTCGCATCTGCCGCTTGACGTTCTCACGTTGGGCACGCAATCCGCGCACCGCCTGCTGGATGGCGATCATCCCTGCGAGGCAGAGGAACGCCGCAGCCATAAGCTGGGCATCCAGGATATCTGTGATGAAGATTCGCGTGGAATCCGCGTACTGCAGAATCCCGGCTCGGAGCAGGGCGAACGCTGCAAACACGCCGAGCACTACGCCGCCGAGTTTCAGCGTATGTACTTTTTCAACTTTCGAGCGGTAGGGGTGCAGGTTCTCGAGGCGGACCGGGTCTTCGATCAGATCGGGGATCCCGTTGACGAGCATGTTGTCCGGAACTTTCATCGCGGTCTCCATCGCGGTCAAGTTCGAGAGAGTCCGCGACAGGGTACATAATCAGAACAGAAGCCGCAAGTCGCCGCGAGACCGACCTCTCAGGGCCCAGGGCGGCCTCCGGGTGGTGTCGGCTCTGAGGTGAGAGTCAGTGGTTCTGGGGGTCGGGTCGTTGGGCCATCCAGCACGCGGCCCAGACCGTCCGCAACATGCGGTGGGCCGTGCTCGAGGAGGTGCGGGCCCACATCGAGGATCAGAAGATCAAGCACTGGCAGGTGAAGCTGAAGGTTGGGTTTACGCTGGATGGGAGTTGACACAACCAGTACGAGGCTTGGACTAGGCGCATGCATTATCCGGGCATTGCTTCGAACCACTCGCCGGGAGTCAGCCAAGACGTTCGTTTCGATCGGTCGAATTCATCAACTATGTGTTCCAGAATATTCAGCCGTTTTGAAATTCGATCTCGCACGAGGGGGGCCTGTCTTCGGAGGAGCTCCGTTGCTTGTGTGCAATAGGTTCTTGCCAACGTGAGAGACTTGGCAGGATCGTGTTCTGGAGAGTTCCCTGTCAAGAGGCCCCAAGAAAGCTGTGCAAGATCGAACGGGCCCTTTCCTCTGGCAGACTCGATGTAGGCATGTAGTTCATTAGCTTCAGAATGTTTTGTCCCAGACCAGGTAGTTAGCAAATAGAGCAGCGTGGCAGTACGTAGTCGTACCTCATGAGTTGATGGTGCAGAATGAGCCTTGTCATACGCTCTCCTCGCATTGTCAATTGCTGAGTTAAAGGATCCAGTTATGTTTGTTTCATTTGACAGCATTCCCTGCCAGACTATGTCACGGAATCGTTTCCAGTCTCCTGCTATTACTTTGTACGCCTTGGTCCAATGGACGAATGCGGTGTAGCTCAGCAGGTCCGCTTCCATTCCGAATGTCGAGCACCACTCAAGTTTGCCTCGTTCTAGTCGACTGTGTGCCCTGCTGCAGCATTCCAGGGCGTTGGCATATTGTTCCAGTTGGCGATAGACCTCTGCCGATCGCAAATAAATCCAAAAGCTCTCCTGGTCATCGTCGAGGTGGTCTTTCGCTCGGTCGAGGACAGTCTGTGCTTCGTCAACCTTTCGTTCGTGAAGATAGCACGCAGCTATGTCGCAGAGAAGTCGTCTTTGCAACTTATTCGCGTGATCTTCTGGGACATACTTTGGTTGCTTGTTTTCGACAATAGCCTGAAGTATGCGTCGGCTTCCTTCATAATCACCCGACTGACGCTTTGCATAGGCGCGGTTGTATTCGTTTGTAAATCTGGTTCCCAGAATGCCTCGAGATGTGACGGGGTAGTTGTGTGATAGTTGCAGAGATAAGTGGAGTCTGTGCGTGCGAATAAATTTAGTTTCGACATGAATTGCAGCGAACTGGGCTTCAAGTGGTCCAAGGTGATCTTTGGCTTGTCGCACGGCTTTGAGTGCATTTGGAGACGTGAGGCCTTTGTACTCAAGGTAATGGCTCAGTTCGCCCCACGCCTCTTCTAGCAGTGTGCGAAGCTGTACCTCGCAGTGAAATCCGGAGTACTCACGAGCCATTAGGTCTCGATCGGACAGATGGCCTACAACGTGAATGCTGGTGTAACCGGATGGCTTTGGGTCAACCGCAAACTGGTCGAGCTCTTTCATAATTATAGGAGATCCATGCGGTCTAAAGACTTTGATCCACGGTTTGCCATCGCGCGTATCGACGATAAACCAATCGGCAGAATTGTCCAAGAAGTGCAGCGCAGCTCGCTGTTTGGCGTGCTCAAAGAACCATACTGCTCGGATGCCAATCAAGTCTGGGATTATCGCGAACAACTCGTCGATCGAGTGGCCACCGTCATACAGCAGACGTTCAGCCGATGATGATTGGGGATCGTCTGATTGGACGATCTTCCGTAGTTTTTGTGCGACGGAGGTATATGACTTGACGCGTGACTTTATTGTGTAAAGAGGACTGTCCTTCGCCTCATAGCTGAATTCGGCACTAAGAAGTTGTTCGACATGTCTGGCGAAACCGGAAAGGCGATACCGTTCATCATGCAATATCTCTGCTAGAGTTTTCATGCTGCAACTCTCCGGGGCCCGGTTCTCGGGGTGGCGAGAATGTACAGCAATGAAACTTGGAATGCAAGTGCTACAAGTTTCCTCGCCGCTCCTGCTCGAGTTCGAGCGCCTCGAACAGCGCCTTGAAGTTGCCCTTGCCGAAGCTCTGGCTGCCGTGGCGGCTGATGATCTCGAAGAACAGCGTCGGGCGGTCCTGCAGGGGCTTGGTGAAGAGCTGGAGCAGGTAGCCCTCGTCGTCGGCGTCGACCAGGATGCCCAGATCCTTGATCTTGGTGTGGTCTTCCTTCACGACGTCGTGGCCGTGCTCGGTCAGCGTCTTGTTGACGCGGTCCCAGACGATTTCGTAGTAGCTGTCGGGCAGGCTGAGGAAGTCGACGCCGCGCTGGCGCAGGGCGGCCACAGAATGCAGCTCGTCGTCGGTGCGGAGCGCGAGATGCTGCACGCCCGGGGTCATGTCGTGCCACTCCAGGTACTCCTGGATCTGGCTTTTCTTCTTGCCCTCGGCGGGCTCGTTGATGGGCATCTTGATGAGGTGGTTGCCGCTGGCCATGACCTTGGACATGAGCGCGGAGTACTCGGTCGAGATGTCGGCGTCGTCGAAGTGCTTGAACATCTTGAAGCCCATGACGTTCTCGTACCACTCGACCCAGTAGTTCATCTTGCCCTCTTCGACGTTGCCGACGCAGTGGTCGACGTACTTGAGACCGCAGGGGTTGGCCTTGTTGTAGTCGTTGACGGGCGAGGTCATGTGCTTGAAGACGGGCATGAACAGGCCGCCGTCCTTGACGTTGGGCAGGGCGTACTCGCCGGTGCGGCTGACGAACGTGTGGATCGCGCGGCCGTAGGTCCTGATCGAGGCGACCGTGACGCTGCCCTTCTCGTCGGAGATGGTGCGTGGCTCTGCGGCGGACTCGGCGCCGTTGGCGACTGCGGCCTCGTAGCTCTTGGTGGCGTCGAAGACGGTGAGGGCGATGTCCTTCACGCCGTCGCCGTAGAGCTTGATTTCTTCGGAGGCCGGGTGGTCCTTGGTCAGGGGCGTGGTGAGCAGGAGGCGGATGTTGCCCTGGGTGAGCAGGTAGTCGGCCTCGTCGCGCGAGCCGGTGGTGAGGTCGGCGACCTGGGAGATGTTGAAGCCGAAGGTGTGGGCGTAGAAGTAGGCCGCCTGCTTGGCGTTGCCTACGTAGAAGCGGACGTGGTCGACGTCGATGAGCGCAAGGGGATCGCTCTCCAGCGCGGCGCTGGTCTCGGGCGCGCTCTGCGTGGGGGTCGAGGTCATGATGTCACTCCGATGCTCTTGGGCGGTGGATGTATGGAGGGAGCCCAGGTCCCGAGCCCGATTGTATACCGTCCGCTTCCTCCGTTGGAGAGCCCGCTAGTTGTTCCGCAGCTTGGCCAGCAGGCGGAGCAGCTCGATGTAGAGCCAGACGAGCGTGGTGAGGATGCCGAAGGCGGCGAGCCACTCGTAGTGCTTGGGCAGGCCCTTCTGGACGCCGTCCTCGACGAACTGGAAATCGAGCACGAGATTGAGCGATGCCAGGACGACGACGAAGATGCTGAAGCCGATGCCGATCGGGCCGGCGTCCCAGCCCAGGCGGGGCACGACCGGGCCCAGGAACATGTTGGCGATCCAGGCCCCGAGGTAATAGACCATCACGCCCGCGGTCATGACGAGCACGACCTTCGCTGCGACGCCCCGGAGGCGGATGAGGCCCGACGCGTAGCCGACGAGCATCGTGAGCGCGATCGCCAAGGTCAGCCCGGCGGCCTGCCCGACCATCGCGAGCCCCGCTGCCTCGCCTCCCACGTGCTTAGACAGACCCGAGTAGGACACCACCGCGACGCTGATCGCCGCGACGAAGGCGCCCTCGCTCACGGCGAAGACCGGCGCGAAGATGGGCGAAACCTTGGGGTTCTTGCACATGATGATCCCGCCGATCAGCCCGCCGAAGACGGAGATGATCGAGGTCATGACGATGGCGTCGGGATTGTTGTTGTAGAAGTTCCAGGAGAAGGCGGCGACGCAGATGGTGATGCCGACCAGAAGGGCGGTCTTCAGAGCGGTGCCCTGGACCGTCATCGTGGTGGAGCGTTCCTCGCTGACCGCGATCGGGTTGATCGTGGGGGCGTTCTGGTAGGCCGAGCTGTTGAAGACCGGGTTGCTTGTCCGCACGGGGGTTCTCCTCGAATCGGGTTCATCATGAGTGTATCGAATGAGTGGCGTTTCGTGTACGGTGAATGAAAGGTATTCTGAATCAAAGTCGACCGAGGGGGTGGGCCGATGTCTACGCTTGGGTCTTGAACCGGCCGCTCGGCATGACCCGCAGGGATGGAGATCCCGCTCTAGTGCGGGTCAGAGATCGTGGGACGGCCTGGCGCAGAATGGCAGGAAGCCGCGCCGGGCGACGGAGATACGTTTGATGACCGATTCGGACCCCCGTGACCAGGGTGCGATGTCGCTCGGCTTTGGCGCGTACGAGATCGTCCGCCCGCTGCGTCCGTGTGCGCGTGCCGAGCGGTACCTCGTTGTGGACCCTGAGCGTTCGACGCATCATGTGGCGTTCCGCCTGCCGATCCCGGCGGGGTACGGGCGGGAAGGATTCCTCGAGGCGGTCTCGATCGCTTCGCGTGTGGACTGCCCGCACGTGCTGCCGATCGAACAGTTCGCGTTTGCCGGCGGGGAGTCTGCGTGGATCATCTCGCCCTACACAGGCGACCACGACGGGCTGCTCCTGCTCTCTGATCTGCTTGGAGACAAGGGCGGGCAGTTCGAGCCGCTCGAGGTGAGCCGCGCCCTGGGGCAACTGATCGAGGCCGTTGAGATCATCCAGCGCAGCTGCGGGCCGCACGGCGAGCTCTCGCTCGGTTGCGTCCAGATCGACCGCGCCGGTTGCCTGCTGGTCGAGTTGCCCGGGCTGGGTGTGTCGGACGGCCGTCCTCTCGAGGAGGCGCGCCGTGCCGAACTGCGCAGCGTGGTGATGATCGGGTACGAGCTGCTGACTGGCATCGCGCCCGGAGAGCAGCCCATTGCGCCGACACGCCTGGTCAGCGGGCTCGCCGAGGGCTGGGACGCGTTCATCGCGGAGGGGTTGGATCCGGCGCGTGGGTACACCTCTGCAGCACAGCTGCGAGCAGCCCTCGGTCGCGTGTTCGACGAGACCCCCGTCGTGGAGATCGGCGGGAAGCGTTCGGTGAGCCGGATCAGCTTTACACGCCGGCGCTCGGGCGTCTAGCTACCCGCCGGTCTGCTCCGAGTCCGTCCCGCTTTCGGCGATCTGGACGATCGCGCTGAGACGCTCGCGCTCCTCTTGCTGCAAGACACCCTCGAACCGCGCGAGTGTCGCGTTGGCGATCTGCGGTGCGTGCGGTTCGTCCGCGAACCGGTCGATTGCGCGCAGCCAAGTTTCGGCTCCCGTTTCGAGAGCCGAGGCTTCTTCGATCCGGTTGAGCCAGAGCAGGCTCGTGACTCGGAGTTCGGTGACCCTGCTCGTGGTTGCGTCGTCGGACGACACGACCTGCGCCAGGCTGGCCAGCGCAGGCTCCGGGTGCTCGAGTTCGAGCTGGGTCTCGGCGAGCAGGAGCTTCGTGCGGTTGATGAGCTCGCGTTCGGCGGGAGAGGCGGCGGCCGTGCCCACGGTCGAGAGAATGGCGACGCGCATCTCGGGATCGCTCTCGTGCGTCTCGGCGGCCTCGAGCAGGTCGGGGAGTGTCATCGACCGGGCGACGGCAAGAAGCCCGGTGTTCGCCGCAACGGGCGTGGGGGGCTGGATCTGACGCAGCATGGCGTACCCCTGCGGCGTCGGTCGGTGCGATGCGATCGCGGTGACGGCCGCGGGGTAGAGCGTCGGGTCGAGGGTCGCGGCGTTGATGACGCGTCCCGCAAACTCGGGGCGCTTTGCGAGAGCTGCGGCGGCGGCCCCGCGGGTGCTCGCGTCGCTGTCGTCGATCAGCGATGCGATGGCTTCGCGATCGAGCTCGTTGCCGGTTAGGACCATGAGGCGGAGCCCGTCGGGTGTGAGCTTGGCAGGGCCCGCGGATCGGAGGGCCGCCGCGACCCGCCTACGGTCGGCCGGGCTGGTCAGCAGGCCTTCGGCATCGAGCGCAAAGAGCAGCGCCGCGGCCTCGTCACGCGTCTCGCTGCCGAACTCGAGCCAGCGCAACGCGGGCTGCACTGCGGCGACGCGGGGCCAGCGGGCGCACGCCGCCAGGAGGGCCTTTGCGGCTGGCGGCTCGGTCTCGATCTCCAGCGCGCGCGTGAGGCGTGTGCCCGCCTCGCGGGGACGGAGCGTGGCCAGGAGACGCGCGGCCTCGATCCTGGTCTCGGTCGTGTGACTCGCGAGGATCTCGATGGCGGCTTCGCCCACCGCGTCGCCGATCTGGCGGTTGCTTGCGATCTCGCGGTACAGCAGCTCGATGCCCAGCTGCTGCAGCGCGCCCCCGGCGCGGAGCATCTCGGCGAGCAGGCCGTCGCGGTCCTGGAAGGGCACGACGCGGAAGTGGCGCTTGTAGATATCGGTGGTCGCGAGGAAGGCGGAGTCAAGGTCGCGATTGAGCGTGTCGGCATGCCCGCGGAGGCCCCGCAGGAGCTCGCGGTGCCACTCCGGCTCTTCCAGGTCGATGACGCTGTCGAACCACTCGCGCCAGGTGTCATGATCCGTTCCCAGATCAGCCCGGCCGGTCATCCGGATCAGGCTGTCGAAGGCTGCCTCGCTCACCTCCGATGGCATGAACGGTGCGGCGTGGTTGACGAGCACGCGGGCGGCGCGCTGGGTCGCGGTTGATCCGAGGGCGCGGAGCGTAGCGGGACGGTCCGCAGGAGCGCCGAGCCCGACCAGCCCGATGAGCGGCTCGTCGAGTCCGTCGACGACGAGCGGGGCGTTGGCGATCGCGTCGATCAGGATGCGTCGGGTCGTGCCGTCGGTTTCTCGCGAGAGCAGCGAGTTGATGGCGCGGACGTCGTTCTCGGTGGTGGCATTCCGGACGAGCGTGCTCGCCGCGGCGAGCCGCGCCTCATCGGTGGCGGACGTGTCGGCGAGGACCCGGGCAGAGCTTGGCTGTGCGCCCGGCGCGGCGCTCGCGAGCGACATCGCCAATGCGATCAGGCATCCTCGGAGCAAAATCGATCGTATTTTGTAAGGTATCTTGCGGTGCTCGGCGTGCATGGGTGCCTCGGATTTCGGCGAACACGTTCCGCCAGTCGATACTACTATCGGTTCGACCCGAAGGACTCGGGTATGGAGCGGATCCGCGGCGGATTGCCGCGGGCTGACAGCGCGGGAGCCGCGATGAACGAGTGGCAGGAGGCAGAGCAGCACGTCGAGCGGGCCCACGAGCTCTATGAGCTGGGTCGGTGGGACGAGGCGGAATCCGCCCTGCGTCGTGCCCTGCGGCTGAATCCGTATCAGGCCGAGTGGCACTTCAATCTTGGCCTGACGCTCGCAGCGGCGGGGCGGTCCGAGCCCGCGATCGAGGCGTTCCGTGAGGCCCATGAGCTCGCAGACGGGCTCGAGACGCAGGCCTGCCTCGAGATCTCGGGGCTCCTGCTTGAGCTCGATCGTTCCGAGGAAGCACGGGCATGGCTCGAGCAGGCGCTGGAGCGCGACCCGGAGTGTGTCGACGCGCACGTGCAGCTCATCGACGTGCACGCCCTCGCCGACAGGCACGAGGACGCGGAGCTGCACTTCTACCTGGCTGTGCAGCTCGATCCCAAGAACGCTTCGGCGTATTCGACGCTCGCGGAGAGCTTGATCGATCGTCGCCAGCTGGACCGCGCGATGTGGTGCTTGCAGGAAGCCGCGAAGCTCGACCCGGGGCTGCCGCGGGTGTTTGCTCGCTTGGCGTACGCGTGCTCGCTGACAGGCCGGCTCGAGCGGGCGCGTCAGCTCTATCTCCGTGAGATCCGGTCCAACCCGGGCGATGCCGACACCATCGTGGATTTCGGCCAGCTGTTGATGGACATGAACCGTCCGGTCGAGGCGGACGAGAAGCTCCGGCGCGCGTTGGAGCTCGTGCCGGATCATCTGGACGCGCACCTGAGTCTTGGCGAGCTCGCGGAGGAGCGACGCGACCTGGATCTAGCGCATCGTCACTACGCGGTCGTCGAGAAGCTCGACGCGGCCTACGGGTCGGTGCGCCTCCGGCTCGCCAGGGTCTTGTTGCAGTCTGACCAGCGTGACCGCGGTGATCTGCGCGCGGCGAGGGTGTTCGTGAAGCAGGAGCTCGCGGAGATCAGGCGTTCGCCCGGGGATTACGACTACAGCTCCCTGCAGGAACTCGCTGGGTTGCTGCTGGAGCTCTCGCTCGCGGATGAAGCGAAGACGGCCGGCGAGTTGATGGTCGAGCAGCGACCCGACGACGCGTCCGGGTATCATCTGCAGAGCGTCGCGCTGCTGTCCTCGGGACGCACGTGCGATGGGATCGAAGCCGCTCGGCGCGCCCTGCAGCGGCGCCCCGACTTCGTGGCTCCGATGCACAACCTTGCTGTCGCGCACCTGCGTCGCGGCGAGCTCTTCCGGGCACGGTACTGGGTGCGCCACGGGCTTGAGGTCGACGGTGAGGATCGCGGGCTGCGACGCCTGCGGGCGTACCTGCGTGTGCACGCGGTTCGGTCGTTTGTGGGCAGGATCGCGCTCATGCTGAGGCCATCGCGGCGAGGTTGATCGGTCGTCAGTCGCCCATACCCAGCAGGCGTGCGGCTTCTTGCACGTCCTTGTCCCCACGCCCCGAGCAGTTCATGACGATGTGCTGGTTGCGCGCCATGCTCGCGGCCCGGCAGACCGTCTCGGCGACGGCGTGCGCGGTCTCGAGCGCGGGGATGATGCCCTCGGTCCGAGCCAATTGTGTGAAGGCGTCGAGTGCCGCGGCATCGGAGACGCTCGTGTACTCGACACGCCCTGAGTCCTTCCAGTAGGCGTGCTCGGGGCCAACTCCCGGGTAGTCGAGGCCTGCGGAGCAGGAGTGGACGTCGGAGGTCTGACCCTGATCGTCTTGGAGGACGTAGCTGAGCGAGCCGTGGAGGACGCCTGGCTGGCCGTGGCTGAGCGGAGCGGCATGGTCGCCCGCGCCGCTTGATCGGCCGCCGGCTTCGACGCCGACGAGTGCGACGTGTGTGTCGTCGACGAACGGGTAGAAGATGCCTGCGGCGTTGGAGCCACCGCCCACGCAGGCGACGACCGCATCGGGCAGGCCTCCGAACGCCTCGCGGCACTGGTCGCGAGTCTCGCGCCCGATGACGGCCTGGAAGTCGCGCACGATCATCGGGAACGGGTGCGGGCCCACGACCGAGCCGATGATGTAGTGCGTGCCGTCGACCGAACCCATCCAGTCGCGCATGGCTTCGTTGGTCGCGTCCTTGAGTGTGCGCGAGCCGGAATCGACCGGGACCACGTTTGCGCCGAGCATCTTCATGCGGACGACGTTGAGGTGCTGGCGGCGGACGTCTTCGGCACCCATGTAGACGTCGCACTCGAGACCGAGATGGGCCGCGGCGGTCGCGGACGCGACGCCGTGCTGGCCCGCGCCGGTCTCGGCGATGATGCGCTTCTTGCCCATGCGTCTGGTGAGCAGGCCCTGCCCGAGCGTGTTGTTGATCTTGTGGGCGCCCGTGTGGGCGAGATCCTCGCGTTTGAGCCAGATGGTGGCGCCGCCTGAACTGGCGGAGATCGAGCGGGCGTGTTCCGTGAGGCGATCGGCGCGGTAGAGCGGGGTGGCTCGCCCGACGAACGTGCGGTTCAGGTGCTCGAGCTCGTCCCAGAAGGCGTGATCGATGCGCGCCTCGGCATAGACCTCGGAGAGCTGGGTCAGGGCGGCGACGAGGGTCTCGGGAACGAAGACGCCCCCGTAGTCGCCGAAACGGCCCAGTTCGTTGGGAACAGCAGAGATCGGGGTTGCGCTCATGACGTGCGAGTTTACGCGTCGGACGGGTTCGCGGATCGCTCTGCGCGCCGGGCGGCGCGCAGACCCGCGGTTTCTCGGACCGCGAGTGTCATGACGAGCCCGACCGCGAAGAAGGCCAGCAGCAGCGCGAGCGAAGCGGACATCCCGATCCATGCGTTGACCTGACCGAAGCTCAGCACGCCGACCACCCCCGCGAGCTTGTACACCATGCCCCACAGGCCGAAGAACTCCGCGGTCTTGTGGGCGGGCGTGAACCTGCCCACAAGCGAGCGGCTGGCGGTGCCGATCCCCCCGATCCCGAACCCGATGCCGTTGCCGACGATCCAGAAGAGCCACTGGGGCTTGCTCGGGACGAGGCTGATGCCGAGCAGGGCGAGGGCGCTGATCATCCAGACCACGAGGTACACGATGACGGTGGTCTTGGCACCAATCGTGTCCTGAAAGAAGCCTGTGACGACCGCGGCGGCCCCGGCGGTCAGCGTGATCTGGAGGACGAACAGCACGAGGCCCGTGCCTGTGATGCCGAAGTCGCCCGCGAGGATGGCCGCGAAGGCGATGATGACCTGCACGCCCATGCCGAAGACGAAGAACGCGGTGAGGAAGGTGACCAACTGACGGTACTGCGAGGCGCTCCTGAGCGTGTCTCGCATCCGCGCGGTGGCCTCGCCCACGAGCGAGCCCGTGCCATGAGTCGCGTGATCGGTTGGGGGCTCACGGAGGATCAGCGCCGAGGGGAGCATGTTGAGCATGAACCAGAGGCCCGCGAAGACGAAGAGCGGCCTCCAGTTGGGCGGGTCCTCGAGGCCCAGTGTGAGCATCGCCCCGAGCGTGAGCACGAGGAGCATCAGCGCGCCGGCGTAGCCCATGGCCCACCCCGTCGCGCTGATGCGCCCGATGTTGCGGGGCGTCGAGACGCTGGGCAGGAACGATGCGAGGAAGTTCTCGCTGATCTGGTAGCAGAAGTTGGCGGGGATGTAGAGCAGCATGGCGAGCGCAATCAACCCGGGCTCGACGAGCGAGAGGGCGCACGTCAGCGTGGCGCACAGCACGCCCACGGTCATGAGCACCAGCTTGCGCGTGCCTCGCACGTCGGCGATCGCGCCGAGCACGGGCGAGCAGACGACCACGAGCAGCATGCTGCTCGAGAAGGCGACCGACCAGAGCGAGGTGCCGCGGGCCGGGTCGGCGACGACGACCTCCTTGAAGTAGATGGCGAAAAGCAGCGTGTTGATGAGCAGCGTGAAGGACTGGTTGGCCAGGTCGAACATGCCCCAGGCCCAGACGATCTTGGGGTTGGGCAGGCCTGCGAAGGGATTGAGCTTGAGCTTCACGCGATTCAGCGTAGCGGGTCAGGCGTCGAGCAGGCGGCGGGTCAGGAACTCCGTCTGGATGTTCTTGGCCTGGGCGGCGACCTTGCCGAAGCCCGCGTGCTCGAACGGGGCGCCGGTCTCGGGCCAGGTCGTGATCTCGACGAGCTCGCGCGAAGCCCCGCCCTGCTCGTAGCGGTCGCCGAGTGCATCGAGGAACGCCCGCATGCCCGCCCAGGGCACGGTCTGGTCGGCCTCGGAGTGAAGCACGAGAAGCGGGATCGGGCGGAAGCCCCCGAGGTGGCGCTTCGGGTCGATCGGCTCGACGACCTCCGAGTCGTGGTCGACGGGCCAGGTCGGCGCGTCGGTGAGCGTGGGCTCGTAGAGCTCACCGAGCCAGCCCGTGGTCGACTCGACCGCGGCGCAGACGAACGGGTGATCGTCGCACAGGCGACGGAGCGTCACCATGCCCCCGGCGGACATGCCCCCGATGCCGACGCGATCGAAGTCGAGCAAGGCGGCGTCGGGCAGATCGCGCAGAGCATCCAGAACCGCGTCGATCTCACCCAGCATCTGCGCGAGCAGCTTCGGCGTGCAGTCCGGGTCGTGCAGGCGGGGGCCCTCGCGTTCGCCGTGCCCCGGAAGGTCGAGGGAGACTGCGGCGATGCCGGCGCGGATCCAGCGCAGGTACCGCCCCGGGTCGAGCTCCTTGTCGACCGTCCGCCCGTGCATCCAGAGCATGACGGGAGCCGGCTGGGCTTGGTCGGGGATCGCGACGAGCGCGGGCACGCCTGCGAGCCTCGTGCGTCGGGCCCGCTCGCGCAGGGCGCTCGGGAGCTGCTTGAAGCGGTCGTCCATGAGGTGCCCCGATCTCAGTTCGCGACGATGTTGACGATCTGACCCGGCACGACGATCACCTTGCGGACGGTCTTGCCATCGAGCAACTGCTTGATCTCGGGGGCCTCGAGCGCGATCGCCTTCATCGTGTCCTGGTCGGCGTTGGCGGGCATCTTCAAGCGGGCCTTGACCTTGCCCATGAGCTGCACCGGGATCTCGACCTCGTCGTCGGTGAGCATCGCTTCGTCATAGCTCGGCCACTCGGCGTGGGCGATCGCTCCGGGGATGCCAAGGCGGTGCCGGACCTCCTCGGCGATGTGCGGAGCGAAGGGAGAGAGGATGCGCATGAACCGGTCGGTCTGGTCGGCGCTCAGGCCCGTCTTCGAGGCGGCGTTGACGAACTCGATCATGGCTGCGATCGCGGTGTTGAAGCTCAGGCGCTCGATGTCGTCGCCGACCTTGGCGATGGTTCGGTGCAGCAGCTTCTCCAGCGTCTCGTCGCCCGGGTCGATCAGACGCAGCGCCCCGGTTTCCTCGTCCACGCACATGCGCCAGACGCGTTGCAGGAAGCGGTGGAGGCCGACGGTGTCGTCGGTGTTCCAGGGCTTGCTGGCCTCGAGCGGACCCATGTACATCTCGTAGAGGCGGAATGTATCGACACCGAAGCGCTCGATGATCTCATCGGGGTTGACGACGTTCTTGAGGCTCTTGGACATCTTGGCGATGGTCTGCGTGACCGGGTCGCCGGTCGGGGTGTGCACGAAGCCGCCGTCGCGCTCTTCGACCTCGTCGATGGGGACAAGCGACTTGTCCTTCCGCTGGAAGGCGTGGCTGGTGATGAGCCCCTGATGGAACAGCTTGCGGTAGGGCTCAGGGCTGCGCAGATGACCGAGGTCGTGGAGGATCATGTGCCAGAAGCGGGCGTAAAGCAGGTGAAGAACCGCGTGCTCGGCGCCACCGATGTAGAGATCGACGCCGTTCTCGCCCAGCCAGTAGGCGTCGGCGTCGTTGCCGATGAAGCGGTCGGGGTTTTTGGCGTCGCAGTAGCGGATGTGGTACCAGCAGCTGCCGGCCCAGCCTGGCATGGTGTTGGTCTCACGCTCGAGCGGGGTGCTCGGGTCGAGCCCCTCGACACCAACATCACCCGCGGTGACGTTGACCCATTCGGTCGCCTTGCCGAGCAGGGGCTGAGGGTCCTCGCTCTCGGCGGGCTGGTAATCGTCGAGGGCGGGCAGCGTGACGGGCAGCGTGGATTCGGCGACGCCGTGATGGTTGCCCTGCTCGTCAAAGACGATCGGGAATGGCTCGCCCCAGTAGCGCTGGCGGCTGAAGAGCCAGTCGCGGAGCCGGTAGTTGATCCTGCGTCGCCCGGTGCCGGTTGATTCGAGCCAGCCGATGGTGCGCTCGATGGCGTCGGCCTTTGCGAGTCCGTCGAGCGCGAGAGCGTCGTTCGCGGAGTTCACGGCGACGCCCACGCCAGTAAAGGCGGCACCAGTATGCGAGAGGTAGCGTTTCTCTGTGAAGAGCGCACGCAGCTCATCGAAGGACCCGACACCGATGTCGTCGATCGAGGACTCGTACTCCGCACGGATCGAGCCGCGGGCGCCGATGTAGCCCTTCTCGGCGAGTTCCGATGCGCTCGGGCCTTCCGTGCTCGGATCACTCCGGCGGACTCGGACGGATCGGAGCCCGTCGGCGAAGACATCCTGCTCGAGATTTGCGGTGGTGATGAGTCCAAGGAAGTCGGCGAGCACGCGCTTCCAGCGGCCTTCGTCGATCTCTTCGTCCGTCGCATGTGCGCAGTAATAGGCGATCGCCGAGATCGTGCGCGGGTAGACCACGTCCACGATCGGCAGATCGAACTGCTTCGCGAACTCGTAATCGCGGTCATCGCCCGCTGGCACCGCCATGATCGCGCCGAAGCCATAGGAGACAAGCACGTAGTCCGCGGTCCAGATCGGGATGCGCTCGCCGTTCGCGGGGTTGATCGCGTAGAGGCCCGTGAAGCAGCCGGTTTTCTCCTTGGACTCCTGGCGTTCGAGGTCGGAGCGGTTGCTCGCCCACTCGACGTACTTCTTCAGGTCATCGGTCGGTGTTTCCGGGCGGGGGTTGGCGAGCACCGCTTCCACCATCGCGTGCTCGGGTGCGACGACCATGTACGTCGCGCCGAAGATCGTGTCGGGGCGTGTGGTGAAGACCCGCAGAGCGGGCGGCAGGTCGGCGTCGATGTCGGGGTCGTCCGTGTCGATGTCGAGCGGGAAGTCGATCTCGGCTCCCTCGCTCCGTCCGATCCACTCGCGCTGCTGGGTCTTGGTCGACTCGGGCCAGTCGAGATCGTTGAGGCCCTGGAGCAGCCGGTCGGCGTAGGCGGTGATGCGGAAGAGCCACTGTTTGAGCGGCTTGCGGAGGACAGGATGCCCGCCCCGCTCGGAGCGTCCGTCGATGACCTCCTCGTTGGCGAGCACGGTGCCCAGGGCGGGGCACCAGTTGACGATCTGCTCCCCCACGTAGGCGAGGCGCTGGCTATCGATGAAGGTGCGCTGGTCGTCAGCAGACAGCTCGTGCCACTGGCGCGCGAGGCCGGGCTCGCCGCCGAGCGATTCGGTGGCGCGCTGGTTGGGGCCGATGCGCATGAGCTCGCCGTCGGGACCGACGCGTCCGGCGCCCGATTCCATCAGCGCGACCAGGTCGGCGATGGGCCTGGCCTTGTTGGTCTCGGGGTCGAACCAGCTGTTGTAGATCTGCAGGAAGATCCACTGGGTCCACTTGTAGTAGTCCTCGTCGATGGTCGCGAACTCGCGGTCCCAGTCGTAGGCGAAGCCGAAGCGTTGGAGCTGGCCTCGGAAAGTATCGATCGTCTTTCGGGTGAACGAGGCGGGGTGCTCGCCCGTGTTGATCGCGTGCTGCTCGGCGGGCAGGCCGAAGGCGTCGAAGCCCATCGGGTGGAGGACGTTGAAGCCCTTCATCCGCTTGTAGCGCCCCACGATGTCGGTCGCGGTGTAGCCCTCGGGGTGGCCCACGTGCAGGCCCGCGCCGGAGGGGTAGGGGAACATGTCGAGCGCGTAGAACTTGGGCTTGGCGGCATCGAAACCGGGGTCCCCGGGGTTGGGCGTGCGGTGGACACCCTGCTGGGCCCAGTGCTCCTGCCACCGGGGCTCGATCTCGTTGGCCATCGCGGCGGTGTAGCGGTGGGGAGGGGTGTCGGTCATGGCAGAGGCAGTGTAGTGGCGGCGGCTAGTCGGGGGCCCAGGGGTCGAGGCGGTGGTCGTAGCCGGTGGGGTCCCGGAACTCGCCGAAGAACGAACCGGGCGCCTGGGACGCCCGCTGGTTGTGCTCGGGGTGGGTTCGGCCGTCGTTGTCGACGCCGTCCCAGCCGACGGAGTACACGACGTACCGCCCCTCCTCGCCGGGTTCGTACCGCAGCGGCTCGCCGCAGAACGCATCGATAGGCACTGCGTCGAGGTACTCCGGCACAAGCGCATCGAGCGAATCCGGCAGCGAGTCGTGGTCTAGCTCGAACAGGCGGATCGCGATTGCAACTTCGAGGGCCCGGCAGTAGTTGAGCCGTCGGTTCTCGATCGAAACGAATGCGTTGTATCCACCCGCATGATCGAATTCCCGAGCGGACGAGTCATCGATCGCCGAGGACATCGCGAACCACTCGTTGCCAGCCTGTTCCCGGTGCTCAAGCCTGTAGGTCGGGTCCGCGTCGATCGACTTCCGCATGCGTTCGCGGAGCGTCATCACGAGATCGCGATACTGCTTTAGGTCATCGGCCGACATGTGTTTGACCTTGTCAGGATAGTCATTAAGCTCTATGAGATAGATCGAGATGTAGCGTGTCGCGATGCTAGCTGCATTCAAGGTAAGGCGAGCCTGAACAAGCCGCAGATGCGTCTGCGCATCGGTCACTTCGAGGTCAGCCGCCGCAAGTCGTCCACGCAGCCATCCCCAGTAGATCATCCAAGCCGATTCACCGTGTAGCGATGAGACCATATGTGCGTCTGCTTCGAGGGCGTTTGCAAGCTTTGCGAGCTGTACGGATCGCTCACCGGCTGCGTCTCGGTCGCCGTTGGCCCAGCTCTCGCGCATTAGCGCACCGACTAATTGTGCGGCTCTGTAGCACTCTCCACTCCGATCCATGCGGTCTTTAGCGGCTCGGTCCGTTCGGACGGGCAGCGTGATCGCGTCGGTCAGACGCTTCTCGAACCGCGAAGCGATGACCGCATCACGAACGCGCTCCGCGAGCTGACGAGCGGCCGTGGAGTCGAGCGTCGGAAGCTCATCGCTCCAGTAGCCGTGAAAGCCGCCCCCTTGTGGCGTTAGCATGTCCTCGATCAAGCCGCTCACGAGGAGCCGATCAGGCCCCGGTTCGCCTCTGTCGGCAAAGAAGGCCCTTCTCGCTTCTTCCGCGGCCGCCTCGGCATCGGCAAGCGCGTCCGCGACGGCATCCATCAGCCAAGGCGGTCCGTCACCTCGGTGCTCCGGGTACAACGCGAGCATTTCGGCCCGCATCGCCTCCGCTTCATCCGCGAGATCCTGCACCGTCTGCGCCGCGGCAGCGTTGGCAACGATCAGGATCCCCGCGACCAGCAGTCTCACAGCGCCAGCCTCTTTCCTGCCTCGATCTTCGCCGGCAGATCAGCACCCTTCAGATCCCCCGGCTCCAGTGCCGTTAGCGGGCTGATCTCCAGCACGCAGTCGGGGGTGCCGTCACTCTTCTTTGGGATTTCGACGCCGGCTGCTTCGAGCCAGTTGGCGGCCTTCTGGGTCTGGAGCTCGGCGCTGCTGGCCGGGCTGTCGGTGCCTTCGGCGTTCTTGATCGGCGCGAAGTCCTCGACGCGGCTCGTTTCGAGGATGATCGAGCGCTCGGCCAAGGGCAGGGCATCGAAGACGAAACGCTCGAGCTTCACGCCGTTGGGCGCGTCGGGTGACACCCGCTCGCCGGTGGCGAGGTCGACGTGGGGGATCTTCTTCTCGGCGCGGTGGTAGGGCAGGTCGAAGCCTGCATCGGTGTTGACCTTCTCGACGAACGCCCGGCCGAAGACGTGAATCGCCGGGCTGCCTGCGAGGAAGCGGAGGCGGCCATCGGCGCCCGTTTCGCGCTGGAGTTCGATGGGCATGTCGGAGTACTCGATCACGTGGGTCCGACCGCCCGCGGTGGCGAACAGGCCGACGCGTTCCTCGGGGAAGGCCTTGGGGAGCATCTTGCTCGAGATCTCGGCGGAGCTGTCGGGCGCGGCCGCGTGCAGGCCCAGGAAGAGCGGGTCGGTGATGCGGATGGTCGCGTTGTCGACCTGGAAGTAGCTGAAGTGCTCGATGCCGCGCCGGGCCATGTCGTCGAGGGCGCCGGAGGTGTGGAGGGCGGTGAGGGAGCCGCCGTGCCCGTCGGGGTTGGTGGCAAGCTGGTGCCTGTCGGTGAGCAGGATCTTGCCCGAGGCCATGTCGAAGCTGGGCATCGTGCCCTGTGGGAAGAACATGACATCGGCCGGGTCGAGCCCGAAGTGGCCGTGCTCGTTGAAGAAGGCGACGGTGGCGTCGTGGTTAAGCGGGCTGGTCATGATGTACCAGGGCACGGTGGCGCCGTACTTCTTGGCGGTCGCGAGGATGTTCTCGGCGAAGATTTGGAACAGCGGCTTCTTGGTGACCGCGCCCGCGGGGTAGCAGCCCTTGGGCCCCTCGTAGCCCAGGCGCGAGCCCTGGCCCCCCGCGACGACGAAGCAGGCGATCTTGCCCGCTCGGAGCAGGTCCTGGCCCGCGGCGTGGTACTTCTTGGCGTCGTAGGGCTTGAAGCTCTCGGTCGGGTCGGCCGGGTAGTAGGGGGCGGCGTCGACGCCCTCGGGGAGTTCGAACGTGGGCTTGTTGAGCACGTACTCGTGGATCAGCTCGGGCAGCTTCGCGAGGTCGATCGCGGCGATCTGGGAGAGCAGCGAATCACGTTCATTTGCCGAGAGCTGGTCGGCGAAGGTGAGCAGGTGGGCCTGGTTGGCGGCTTCGAGCGTGGGACGCAGGTCGTCGATCGACGGCATGGAAGGTCTCCTCGGGCTTGGTGAGCCGCATCGTACGGGAAGGGCGGGCGCGGTTACAGTTTGTCCATGGCAAGCACTGGACAGGCGGTGGGTCGGGACGTGCTGCGGATCCGAACGGGCGCGGTGCATGTGGCGCCCTCGATCCTGGCCGCCGACTTCGGGCACTTGGCCGACGAGTGCCGGGCGTCGGTCGAGGCCGGGGCGACGGTGCTCCATCTCGACGTGATGGACGGGCACTTCGTCCCGAATCTGACGTTCGGGCCGGCTCTGGTCAGGAACCTGCGAGACGCGTTGCCCAACGTGTGCCTCGACGCGCACCTGATGGTGACCGACCCGGCGGACTTCGTCGAGCCGTTCGCGGAGGCTGGAGCGGATCACATCACCTTCCATGCCGAGGTGCTCGATGAGGCAGAGGCGAGGTCGCTGGCGGGGCGGGTCCGCGATCTCGGGTGCACCGCGGGTCTGGCGATCAACCCGGACACTCCCTACGAGTCTGTTCGCGGCTGGTTGGATGCGTTCGAGATGCTGCTTGTGATGAGCGTCCACCCCGGTTTCGCGGGGCAGGCGTTCATCGGTGAGGTTGTCGAGAAGACCCGTGTCGCTCGGGCGAGCGAGGCGTCGGATCTGTGGATTCAGATGGACGGTGGGCTCGGGCTCGACAATGCAGGTCTGGTCCGCGAGGCGGGGTGTGACGTGCTCGTGGCCGGGTCGGCGTTCTACGGGCGGGATCGGGCCGATTGGCCTGCGGTGGTCTCGGGGTTGCGCGGCCATCCAGCAAAGTAGCAGTTTGTTTGGTTTTGTTGTCGTGAACACCGGTGTGCGATGGGAGCGTGCTAAACTCCCGGCCTGTCGAGATCCGCGTCGTTTCGTGCGACTGCGGCCGACACTCGGTCGGACGGAGTTCCTGGTTCCGCATGGGCAAGACTGAAATCTACAACGTTGTGCTGATCCGCTGCGGCGAGACGGAGTGGGATCGCGCCCATCGGATCGTGGGTCGCGTCGATCTGCCGCTGGCACCGGCGAGCGCGGATGGGCTCACGGGCTCGGTCGGGAGCCTGGACGGCACGCAGCTCAGCGCGGTGTTGCACGGCCCGGACCAGTGTCTGATCGCGACTGCTGAGGCGGTGTCGCGGGTGACGGGCGGCAAGCTCAAGCGCGTGCCCGAACTGATGGATGTCGGGATGGGCCTCTGGGAGGGGCTCCGGACGCAGGAGCTCGAGGAGAAGTTCCCCTCTGCGTACCGCCAGTGGCGCGAGCGCCCGGCAAGCGTGAGCGTGCCCGAGGGCGAGCCCATGCGTGAGGCGACCGATCGGCTGATCGGGGCGTTGGGGCGCGCACTCGACAAGCTGCGTCACCCGGATCCTGGCGTGGGTGTGGTGCTTCGCCCGATGTCTTTTTCGTTGGTCCTTGCGTGGCTGACCGGAGAGGACGTGTCGGCGGTCACGGTGCCCGAAGGCGGGGCGGCGCACGAGTGGTGCGAGGTGTCCCGTGCGAGACTCCGCGAGGCCCGTGAGGGGGCCGGGGTCGGTGGCTGAATCGAGTAGAGACCGGGGCAGGTCGTGGTCGGCCTCGCCCGGAGACGCGCAGATGACACAAGCGGCGACGCAGGACACAACCCGCGGGAGCGTGGTGCAGAAGCGATCGGCGATTCCTGAGGGACTCTGGCTCCGCTGTCCGGGCTGCAGTGGGATGATCTACCGCAAGCAGATGGAGGCGAACCTCTCGGTCTGCCCCGAGTGCTCTCATCACTTCCGCATCGGCGCATCGACGCGCGTCGCGCAGCTCGTGGATGACGGCACCTTCGAGCCCATCCACTCCAACCTCGTCTCCACGGATCCGCTCGCGTTCAACGATCTGAAGTCGTACCGCGACCGCCTGCTCGCGGAGCAGATCAAGTCGGGCCGGCAGGACGCGGTGATGGCGGGGATCGGCTTCGTCCGCGGACGTCAGGCCGTGCTGGCTTGCCTGGACCTGACGTTCATGATGGGCTCGATGGGCTCGGTCGTTGGGGAGACGCTGACCCGCTCGATCGAGACGGCTCTCGCGGAGAGCCTCCCGCTCGTGATCGTGAGCTGCTCGGGCGGGGCGCGGATGCAGGAGTCCGGGCTGTCGCTCATGCAGATGGCCAAGACCAGCGCAGCGCTCGCGCGCTACGACGACGCGGGCGGGCTGTTCATCAGCGTGCTCACCGACCCGACGACCGGCGGTGTGACCGCGAGCTTCGCGATGCTGGGCGACGTGATCCTGGCCGAGCCCGAGGCGCTGATCGGCTTCGCCGGGCCCCGCGTCATCAAACAGACGATCCGTCAAGACCTGCCCGAAGGGTTCCAGCGTTCGGAGTTCCTGCGCCAGTGCGGCATGGTCGATCGCGTCGTGCCTCGTCACGAGCTGCGGACCGAGATCGCACGCCTGATAGACTTCGCCGGGCGGTGAGCGTTCCGAAGCCCAGGGCCGAGCGTCGTGATGCTCGTCAGGCGTGGGCGTCCAGGCTCCGTCCTCTTGGTCTCGCAACCGGCGCTGGGCTTGCTTGGGCCTTGCTCACGTTCCTTTCGCTCCCGCCGGTCTCGTGGTGGTGGTGCGGTTTGGTAGCACCCTTGCCGGTCGTCGTGGTTGGCTGGGCGACACCCCGCCCCTGGCTCGGTGGGCTCGGCGTTGCGATCGGTTCCCTGCCCCTGTGGATCTATCACCACGCATGGATCGCGGACGTGTCGTTCGCTGGCGTGTTCCCGCTAGTGGGGTACCTCGCGGTGTGGATCGGGCTGGCCGTGGTGGTGCTGGCTCGGCTCCGGAAAGTGTCGGGCTGGGTCGGGCCCGCGGTGGTGGTGCCGACGGGCTGGGTGGGGCTCGAGTTCATCCGGGGCGAGCTGGCGTTCGGGGGCTACCCCTGGTTCATGGCAGGACACCCGATGATCGAGTCGGTGACGGTCTCCAGGGCGGCGTCAGTGGGCGGGGTGTATCTGATCTCGTGGCTCGTAGTCGCGTTGAGCGGCGTGCTCCTCGCCAAACGGGTCGGTGGTCCCCGCCCGCGGCGCGTCGGGCTCGGTGTTTCCGGGCTGCTGGTTGCCCTGCTGATTCTGTCGGTGGTGCTGCCCCGTTCGGGCGGCTCGGGCGAGCGCTTGCGCGTGGGGGCGTTGCAGACCAACGTGCCGCAGAGCAACAAGATCACCCCGACGCGTGAGCAGTTGGTCGCCGACTTCCGAACTCTGGTATCGCTGGGCGAGGAAGCCGTCGCGGGTGGTGCCGAGCTGCTGGTGACACCCGAGACGGTGCTGCCTGGCGGGCTGCTCGACCCGGACGCGCGGGCGGTGATCCCGGAGCCGTACGGCGAGGCCTTGCTGGCGGAACAGGGGCGGCTGGGCGTGCCCATGCTCGTCGGATGCACGAACCTGGGCGGGGTGCGGGTCGAGGGCGAGCGTGTGGTGTGGGACGACACGTACAACTCGGTGTTCCTGCTGGCGGACGGCGGCGTCCGCGGGCCTCGCTACGACAAGCTGCGTCCGACGCCCTTCGGCGAGACGCTGCCCTATGTGCAGTCGCTGCCCTGGCTCCGAGACTGGGTGCTGCAGGTCGGGCTCGGCGCCTCGGGCATGGACTTCGGGCTGACGCCCGGGCGCGATCCGGTGAGCTTCTCGGTGCCGAATGGGGACCGCGAGGTGGTCGTGACCGTGCCGATCTGTTTCGAGTCTTCGATGGCGCCGACCGTGCGTCGGCTTGTCAACGCGGCACGCGCGTCGGGCCGTCCCAGCGAGCTGCTCTGCGTGGTGACCAACGACGGGTGGTTCGGATCCTTCAATGCGGGGCGGTCGATGCACCTGCTCCAGGCGCGGTGGCGGTGTATCGAGCACGGGTTGCCCATGGTGCGATGCGCGAACACGGGCGTCTCTGCCCTGATCGATCGTCGCGGCAGGGTGACGGCGTCGCTCGGGCCCGGGCAGCCGGGTGCGTTGATCGCGGAGACCGAACTCGGCGGCAGACCGACCGCGTATCAGTCGGTCGGTGATACGGTTGGCTGGGTGTGCGCGGGTGCGACGCTCTTCGGGCTGGTGCTGACGATTCGTCGTCCAGCGAAGCACACCTCTGAAACGCAATCTGAGGCACAAGGAGATCGGGGATGATGCGGATCGCGTGCTGTGTGAGCGTTGCGGTAGTGGTGTTGTCGGGCGGGTGCTCGGGCGGACCCGATGCGCCGCTCGACTTCGATGGTCGATCGGCGAGTGACATCCGCGAGGACCAGCGCCGATCGGTCGAGCTCGGGGATCTCCGTCGGGATGCGCTCGCCCTGCTGGTCGATGCGACTCGCTGGGGTGACGCACTGACCCGAGCAAACGCGTACGAGTCTCTGATCGTCGCCCCGGACACGCTCGGGCAGGTCGTGGGAGCGGGACTGCTGGACGAGAACATCGGCGTACGCAGCATCGCGGCGGTCTCGATCGGGCAGGCCGGTGTGCGCGGGCACGAACCGGGTTTGCACGCGATGCTCGCTGACGAATCTGCGTACGCGAGAGCGTCGGCGATCTTCGCCCTCGCGAAGCTCGGGCACGACGTGGACCGCAGCCCGCTCGCGGGCTTCTTGCTCCAGGGCGACCCGCCCGGGCTGCGAGGGCACACGGCGTATCTGCTCGGTGAGCTCGGCGACGCCTCGGCGGTCGATCTGCTCCGCTCGGCGGCAGAAGCACCGATGGAGCTCGCGTCGCAGGCCGAGCGACGGGTCGTGGAGCTGCAGCTCAGCGAAGCGATGATCAAGCTGGGAGAGTTGCAGCAGCTCGGCCCGGTGAGGGCGGCGCTCTTCCCGTCGCAGCCGGGCGATCTGGAGGCCATGCTGCTCGCGGTGCAGATCGTGGGCGAGGTGGGAGACCGTTCGTCGCGCGGACGGCTGGTGCAGATCTCCGAGACGCGGGACAACGCGGGCCAGTCGATGCCCCCCGAGGTGCAGCTCGCCGTGGCGCTGTCGATGGCCAAGCTGGGCGACCGCCAGGGGTGGTTCATCGCCGATGAGTTCTGGGACTCGCCGCGAGAGGTGCTCCGAGCAGACTCGGCCGCGGTCTATGGGTTGACTGCCCGCTCGCGGGATCTGGACCGGCTGGCACGGATGATGGAGGACCGTTCCGGACGCGTTCGGGTGTCGGCCGCGGCGGGGATTCTGCGGGGCGTTGAGCCCGGGGGGGGATCTGGTCTCGGGTGCGATCCGTAGCAGGAGCACGGAGGACCGGATTCCATCGGGACAGGCCGGCGGCTCGACGCTACACTGAGCCCGTCGGACGGCGT
>JANQQZ010000064.1 GCA_028284805.1 Phycisphaerales bacterium | reverse complement strand
CGGGCGCGGCCTCGAGCCGGTCCAGAGCGACGCGCGTCATCTCCGCGAGCGTCGGCTGATCGTCCGGGCGATCGAGTTCGTACCGCATGTGGTCGTTGTCGAACAAGCCGAGCAGGCGCCCATCGCCCTCGACACTCTCCGTGAGTTCGACTCGGGTCCGTGCGACGCTCAGTCCCTTGAAATCCTGCGCCCGCATGGCCTCGATGAGGGCGGCGAAGTGCTTCTCACCCCCGCCCAGCATGATGTCCACGCCGCGACCGATCATCTGCGCCGCGATCTCGTCTTCCATGCTCCGCTTGGGCACGTTGGCGATAAACGAGGCGGGCGTCGCGTGCGTGAGCCTCGTGGTCGTGACGAGACCCGTGGCCTTGCCCATCCGCTTGGCGGTCACCAGAATGGGCTCGGGGAGGCGTTCGTCGGGCGTGAAGTTGATGGCGCCATTGTTGACGTGCTCGCCGATGCCCCACGCCGAGCCCGCTGCCGCGGAGTCGGTCACCCACCCGTCGGCCGAGTGTGTGGTGCACATCGCCCGCCGAACGCCCGGCCTCGACCACAGCCGGGTCCAGTGGGACGGGCCTTGGCCCCGAACGTCGCGCATCATCTCGGCGAGCGTGAACGTGCCCATGCTCATGCCGTCGGAGACCACGAAAATGATGTTCGTCGCCTTCCCGCCTGTGCGGCGTCGGCGACGCGATGCCGAAGCAGCTCCCGTTGGCAGCATGCTCGCGGCGACACCCGCGGCGCCGAGCCCGAGCACGCCGCGTCGATCGATCGCTGTCGCCGGTTGCTTCATCGTCTCTGCTCCGTTCACACCCGAGACCGTACCACGAAAACCACCCACTCCAGCACGAGCAGCGCCGCACCGATCACCACGAGCCAGGGCCAGATCTCTCTGCGCCCCGCCTCACCGCTGCCCGCGACGAGCGGGCTTCCCCCGAGAGTCAGGCGGTCCGACACGCGGATCGAGGACTCCGCTGGGTCGAGCAGGTTCACGCCCACGACCGCTGCGCCGTCCGAAGACGCGTACTGCCCGACTCGGGTCGGCGGGGGAAACGAAACGGTCACCCGATCGCCGATTGCATCTTCGCCGGTCCGTCTGCCCGTGAGGGTCGTCGGACCGGTTAAGACCGGATCAAGATTCGAGCCGAGCGGGAGGCTCACAGACTGTCCGGTCCTGATCGAGCCGCGTGCCGCTTCGCTCTGAAGCGACAGCGACTCCACCGCCTGGGCGACGAACAGCGGGAAGCTCACCTCGATCGGCCAGGTCGACTCCGCCGGTGCGAACGAGACCGCGATGCGGCGCGGGCGGCGGTCGGATGTCTCGACAACCAGCGGCCCGGTACGACCCCGGGCCAGCACGCCCCTCTCCGCATCTGGCCCGATGAACCAGGAGGGCGAGGCGATCGACACGCCGTCGAGGGCCAGGTCCCGCATCGCCGGGCTCGCGCGCTCCCAGGTCACGAATCGATCGGAGCCCGGGGCGTCGTCGTTTGCGACTTCGAGTTGATCGCCGACGCGCACGCCGAACGACAGCGTGGGGACAGGGAGCGACGACGGATCTCCGACGCGGTCGAGCACCGCGATGTCGAACGCGTCCAAGGCCTCGGGCTCGCTCAAGAGTTCTCGGAGGCCGCCCACGCCGACCTGGCGGAGTTCGACGCGCGGCAGGGCCCGCAGCACGTCGCCCACGACCCACGCGATCTCGTCGCCCGGTGTCACGAGAAGCGCACGCGTCTGGGCCTGCTCGGGCAGCACCGACCACACCGTGTTGTCCGCTCCGAGCGCGTCGTCGCGGCGCACCGAGACTCGGAGCCGGCGTGCCGATTCCGGGAGCAGGTTCACGGTCAGCGCCTTGCTCCCGGGCTCGTCGCCGACCCTGCCGGGCACCGTGACTGCTGTCCGCTCGACGATGGCGCCGTCGAGCTCGATCGCCAGCGATACCGCGGTCTCGGACGCGAGTGTGGATTGCAGCCTCAGGAACACGCCGAGGCGCGCCGGGTCGGTGTAATCTCGACGGGCGTGGGCCGCCACGATGCCGATGTTGTCAACGGGTGCATCCACACCCGGCCCGACACGCAGCAGCAGGGGCTCGCCTGCGAGGGCGTCGGTCCCCTCGATCGAGCCGCCGTCGGTCACGAGCACGACCCGCGTCGCCTCGGTCATGTCTTCCTGTCCGCTCGACCCGGTGAGCGCGCCCGCGAGGCGGACCGCCTCCGCCAGATCGCCCGGCTGATCCGTCGGTTCGATGCTTCGGATCGCGCGCAACGCCGCGCCGTGATCGGTCGACATGCCGGTCAGCACCGCCGGCTCCGATGCGAACACCATGACCTGCACCGCCGCATCTCCGGGCAGGTCTTCGACCAGATCGATGGCGCGACGCTTGGCCTCGGCGAGCCGGCTCTCGTCGGTAGGGCTGTCGGTGGCGCTCATCGACGCGGAGGCGTCGATCACGACCAGCACCCGGTCGTCGAGCAGCCCGCCGCCCGGGATCGTCGGGCGGCCCAGCGCGAGCGCGAGGCACGCCAGCGCGAGCATCTGCAGCACCAGCAGCCACGAGGTACGCAGCCAGCGGAAGGGCTCGTTCACCTGGAGATCGTCGACTGCGCGCTCCCAGAGCATCGTCGAGCTCACCCGCAGGCGCTTACGGCGGAGCTTCAGGAAGTAGAGCAGCAGCAGCAGGGGGGCCGCGATAGCGACCGCCGCGACCGCGTTCCAGGGCGCGAGCAGCGTCACGAGTCGAGCCCCGGAGACCGGAAGCCCTCGGCGATGATGAACATCTCGCGCGAGGCGTCCCGTGTCGCCTTCGGTTTCAGCCCCTTCGCGACGCGGAAGACCGCCTTTGTCTCGCTGAGCACCGCGGGGTACTCCGAGCCCTCAAGGATCTTCATCGCGAGCTTGCCCCCCTCGCGGAGTGTCTTCATCGCGACTGCCAGGACTTCTCTGCAGAGCCTCGCGGAGACCAGATCGTCGCCGTGACCCGACGTGTTGGGCGCCATGTCGCTCAGCACGACGTCGAACGCCCCGCCCGCAATATCGAAGAGCTCCTGCGGGTCGGTCTGCTCGATATCGCCCACGACCGTGGTCACGTTCGGCGCCAGCGCGAGGCGGACAGGCTTGAGGTCAACGCCGACGATCCGCCCTGCGTCGCCGATGATCTCGCTCGTTACCTGCATCCACGAGCCGGGGGCGCACCCGATGTCGAGCACGCGGTCGCCCTCGCGGAGGAGCCTGTGTCGCTTCTGAATCTCGAGCAGCTTGTACGCGGATCGCGCGGCATAACCATCGGCCTTCGCCTTCTTGAAGTACTCGTCGTGCAGGACCCGCCGCGCCACGGGCGAGTGTAGTTCAGATGGTCTCGTTGGTTGCCGCGTCCTCGGAATCCGTGTCGGCGGCATCAACCCGACGGATCGGGATCTGCACCTCCCACCAGCGGTTGGCCGGGCGGATGTTGGGCCCGTTGTACCCGAGGCGTCGCACATCGCCCGCGGGCTCCCATTCGCTGGTCTCGCCGAGCCAGGCCTCGAGCCGCTCCTCGGCCTCTTGTAGCGTGCCGAACTCGGAGGAGCCGCGCAGCCCGATCGCGACAACGGTCAGCGGCTCGGTGTCGATCACCTCGACGCGTCCGTCCGCCTCGTCCGTGCCCGTCGGCCCGTTCTCGGGTACGTGGTACAGGAACGCCATCGTCCAGCGGTCGGTCTGCTCGTCGCCGTCGGTGTCGCTGTAGCGCATCTCGACAGGCGCGGTCATCGCGATGTCATTCCGCGAGATGTGCTGGAAGAGGGGCCAGAACCCGTTGCGGCTCGACCGATCGCCCGATCCGCTTCCGCTCACCTCGGCTTGGCGCACCGAGGGATACGTCTTGATCTCGATCGCACCGGGAGGCGTGGGTCTCGGGTAGCCGACCGGGAGCTTGGTGTCCGTGAGCACGGGCCCTGCGCGGTACAGCAGGCCCTCGGGTCCTGGACGCTCGATCACGTCCTCTCCCGTCGGCGGTGCAACGCGCCAGATCCGCTCGCCAGGCTCGGTGTGTGCATCCGGCTCGGCGTGCGGCTGTATCGTGATCGAAGCGACAGCGAGGACCAAACTCAGCATCAGGGCATCTCCCCGTCGCGTGCGTGCGACTCGGGTCGATTCCGATCAGAAGCCCTCGCCGGATGCGATGGTGGTCCGCTAGTGGGGCACTTCCTTCACCGCGTTGCGGTTCCATGCCGGGATGCGGACCACGATCGGGCCATCTCCCTCGATCTCGCACTGGCAGCTCAGCCGGCTGTTCCGCTGCAGACCCGGGGCTTCTTCGACGCGGTCGTCCTCGGCCTCAGTCGGCTCCGAAAGCTGCTCCTCGCCCTGCTCGATGTACACGTGGCAGGTCGAGCACGCGCACACCGCGCCGCAGGCGTGCTCGATGTTGATCCCGTTCTCGACCGCGACCTCGAGCAGATGCTCGCCCTTGGCCGCCTTGAAGGTGTGCTCGGTCGCCGTGGGATCGTCGCCCGTGAAGTGCTCGTCGTCGATGAGCGACTCGGGGTCCTCGACGATGTAGGTCACGTCGACGGTCTTGGGCCCGTGGTCGGCATCGGAGTGTCGCAGGTGCATGGGGGTGGCCTCGGATTCTGCCCGCGCAGGTGGACTGTTTGGAATGACTCTAAAGTACTTCGCCATTGAAGGCTGGCCCGGATGCGGTGTCGAGCGCCCCGGGCGGTCCCCCGAAACCGCCGGATCTGGCCGAGAACCCGGGGTTCGGCCGATCCATCTCGCTAGTGTTGACGCTCATGGACGAACCCCTAGCCGAAGCCCCGACCGATCACGAGCCGATCCGGCTCTCGGTGATCGCGCCCGCGCACAACGAGGCGGGCAACGTCGAGCGTCTGGTCGATGAGATCGGGACGGCGCTTGCGGGCGTCGCCTTCGAGTTCATCCTCGTCGACGACGCCTCGACAGACGAAACGGTGCGGATCGCCGAGTCGCTCGCCGACAGCAGGCCTTGGCTGCGGATCGTGTCCCTCTCGAGGCCCGGTGCGGGCGGGGGCAACGGGCAGTCCGCCGCCTTCAAGGCGGGCTTCGCCGCGGCCCGGGGCGAGCTCGTGGGCTCGCTCGACGCCGATCTCCAGAACGACCCCGCTGATCTGCCCCGCCTGCTCGCCGAACTCGATCGCACCGGTGCCGACTTCGTGCAGGGCGACCGCTCGGCGGCCCGCCGCGAGGGCGACGCCTGGATCCGCCAGGTGACTTCCGTCATCGGTCGGTGGTTCCGGCGCGTGCTGCTGGGAGACACCATCCGCGATACCGGCTGCTCGCTGCGGATCCTGAAGCGCGAGATCGCGTTGCGACTGCCGCTGGAGTTCAAGGGAGCGCACCGGTTCATCCCCGTCACGGCCCGCCAACTCGGGTACACCGTCGTCGAGTTCCCGGTGTCGCACCGCGAGCGGTTCGCGGGCGAGCCCAAGTACGGCGTCGGCATCAGCAAGCGGGCCATCCCCGGGCTGATCGATTGCTTCGCCATCCGCTGGATGGGTGCCAGGCGGCGCGTGCCCGAGCGGGTGACCGAGATCGGTGCTGCCGAGTCCAACGCGGCAGAGGCCGTCGAGGCCCACGCGTGAAGTCGGGCCCGATCCTGGCGATGATCGCTCTGCTGCTGGTCGGCATGGCCCTCGTTCTACAGCCCACGCTCGCCCGCGGGTCGTTCGACATGATCGTCGACACCGGCGAGAGCGAGCTGCTCGTGGTGAAGGACGAGACCGCGAACCGCTACAGCATCACCGGCCCCGCGGCGTATCGCACGGAGGCACCACTCGCGCCCGAGGATTTCTGGGCGTTGGTCGACGAGCAGACCGCCGCGTGGAACGCGCGCCCCGCCTTCGAACGCACACTGCTCGGGTTCTTCAACATCTCGAGCTGGGGCAACTTCGTCTGGCTCGCGATCGGCCTCGGCGGGCAGGTCGCGTTCTTCGGGCGCATGTTCATCCAGTGGGTCGTGAGCGAGAAGAGCCGCCAGAGCCAGGTGCCCGAGCTGTTCTGGTGGCTCAGCTTCATCGGCGGGGTCTGCCTGTTCACGTACTTCGTCTGGCGTGTGGACGTCGTGGGTGTGCTCGGGCAGTCGACGGGTGTGGTGATCTACGCCCGGAACCTTCGTCTCATCAAGAAGCAGAAGCGCCGGGACCGCCGGCGCGCCGCCGAAGACTCTGCGAACCAGACCACTCCCCCCCAGACACAGGAGCCGGCCGATGCGGGTGCTGCTTGACGGCAATGAGGTGCAGGCGCGCGAGCCGACACTCGCGGGCGCAATCGACGCGGGTCGCGCCGCCGCGGAGGCCGCGGGGCGTGCGATCATCGAGGTCGCGGTCGACGGCCAGCCGGTGGTGGGCGATCGGTTGGAGCAGCCTTCATCGGACTCGATCGATGGCGCCGAGGTCAGGCTCACGAGCACGGATCCCGTGTCGCTCGTGACGACCACGCTGCTCGACGCGGCCGAGGCCCTTGAATCGACCCGGGCGCAGCACGCGGCGATCGCCGAGGGCCTGCAGGCGGGTGAGACCGGCCCCGCGCTCGAGCAGCTCTCTTCGACGCTCCAGGTCTGGCAGGCGGCGCAGGACGTCCTGACCCGGGGCTGGATGCTTCTCGGACGTGACCCGAGTGAGCTGAAGGTGCCCGCCAACGCCGGCGCCGACTCGGTCGAGCAGATGGTCGAGCGGCTCGCGGTCGAGCTGCGCGAGATCAAACGCGCGCTGGGCGACCAGGATCTTGCAGCCGTCGCGGATGTGGTCGGCTATGAATTGGAGCCGATGGCGGAGCACTGGGTGACCCTGCTCCGCGATGCGGCTGGACGGGCGTGAGAGACTGGACGGGAGCGAGACGTTGGCGGATCCCGTGGCGGCCGATCGGCCGTCGATCATCGATGAGCTGATGGAAGCGGCCAGCACTCGGCTGCTCGAGACGTCGTACTTCGACGTTGTCGAGCTCTGCGTCCGAGCACTCACGCTCGCTGTCAAGGCGTCGGACTGGGACCGCGTCGCCCGGATCGCGCTGCCGCTCCAGGAGGCCCGGCGCCAGATCCGCCAGCTCGCGGTCGACGTGCCGACCGTTCGGATCCTCGACACACAGGCCCAGCTCCGCCGGCCCGCCGAGCCGGGCTGCTACCTCGTCCAGCCCCCGCTGATCGGTGCCGAGGCCCGGGCGTTCCGCGTGAGTGCAGAGAAGCGTCGCGTGCCCGTGTTCGTGCTCGCGCGCGAGCCGAGGACCGATGCCGGGCTCTGGCCGATCGTGGGCGTGTCATCCATCAGCGTGCGGACGAAGGTCGAGCCGCCACCCGGTGTCGAGCCCGACGACGCGAGCCCGACGCGTGACCGTGTGAAGGATGGCATCCCGAAGGACTGGTTCGAGGCCGCCGCCGAAGCACTGGGCGATGCAGGCTTTGCATCGGTCGATCCCGCCTGGCCCGCTGCCCATCGGGTCGAAGATCTGATCGAGCGTCTCGACGCGGTGCCCGAGCACGAGAAGCTGCACCAGCATCTCGCCGACGCGTCCCGCGACGCGATGCGCGAGCCCGCCCCGCCGGCGCCCCGCCGGCGCGGTGCCGATCACCCGTTCTCGTTCTGAGCCCAGGCCGAGTCTTTCGGGGTTAGTTCCAGCTGACGCCCTTGGGCCACTCGTCCGATCCCTGGCGGTCTGCGAGCCGGATCATGCGTCGGAACCGATCGAGGTCATCCCGCACCAACTCGGCGCGGCGCAGCGGGTCGGGCTCGGCGAGCAGGCCGTAGCGCAGCTCCTGATCGGTCAGGAGCGTGAACGACAGCAGCTCGAACAGGATCGTCGTCGGGACGTCGTCGTTCCGCACGTACTCGAGCAGATCCTCTGAGGCGCGGAGCCGGCTCAGCTCTCCCTCGCCCAGCTCTCGCTCGAGCCACTCGCGGTGGTGCTGGAGCACCACGTCATCGGCCGGCTCGCGTTCGACCGGCTCCAGCATCGCCTCGCGGAAGAGCCTCGTTGGTGTGGGCGGGACCTCCTCGACGATCCGCGCACGGCAGACGCCCTGCAGCAGCACGTTGTACCGCCCATCGTCGAGTTTCTCGTGCTGCACGATCTGGCCCACGCACACGCTCGGGCGGAGCGGGGGGCGTCCCTCGTAGTCCGACTGCCAACTGCTGCCCCGGAACACCGCCATCGCGATCTGCCCCGGGCCATCGAGCACGTGCCCCATCATCTGGCGGTACCGCTCCTCGAAGACGTGCAGCGGGACGACCTGCTGCGGGAGCATCACCAGCCCATCGATCGGGAAGAGCGGCATGGGCCTGCCGAAGTTCACGCGGACGTCGATGTCGTCGGACATGCCATCCCTTTCGGGCAGCGCCGGGCTCGGTTTCAGTCCGACTGCTTCAGTCGGCGAGGGGATCGGGGCGGTAGAGCTTGGTGTCCAACGCCCACTGCTTCTGCGTGAAGTTCCCGCCCAGGTCGAGCGCCTCGCGGTCGGGGCGGGCGGCCGAGAGCGCGATGGTCGTCTTGGCGTCGACGTTGTCGAGCATCGAGACGAGGATCGCCTCGGGCGTGCCCGGGATCTTGGCGGCGCCGTACTCGGGGATGCCGTGGTGGCTGAGCACGATGTGCTCGAGCACGAGCGCCGCGCCCGCGGGCAGGCGTTGGCCGGTGCGGTGCATCGTCTCCTGCACCTTGTCGCGGAGCATGAAGGCACCCTCGACGATGTGCCCGACGAGCTCGCCCCGGTCGCTGTACCCGAAGGTCCGGTCGTAGATCAGCTCGCGCGTCTTGCCCAGGTCATGGATGAAGAGGCCGAACACGACGAGGTCCTGGTTGATCCTGGGGTAGAGCGGGCAGACCCGCTCGGCGAGTCGCATCAGGTTCAGCGTGTGCTCGAGCAGCCCGCCCAGGTAGGCGTGGTGCATGCTCTTGGCGGCGGGGGCCTGGCGGAACTGCTGCATGAGGAAGTCGTCGGCCAGGTACGTCTCCGCGAGCGCCTGCATCGCCGGGTGCCGCAGGCGCCCCAGGATCTCGACGACCTCGTCGAACATCGCTCCGATGTCGTTCTCGGTGCTGGGCAGCAGCTCGGTCATCTGCTCGGGCGAGGGGTCGACCGGGTCGATCGCGTGGATGATCAGCTGCAGCTCGCCCTGATAGGGCTGCGTCTCGCCCTCGAGCCAGACGAACCCCTCGGTGGGCAGACGCCGGAACGTCGCCTCGTCGATCGACCACATCCGCCCGGGCAGCTCGCCCGTCTTGTCGCTGATGAGACACCGGAGGTAGGGCTTGTCCTGGCGGGTCTTGCCGAGCTGGGCGTTCGCGATCGCGAACGCGCCCTCGATCCGCTCGTTGGGCTTCAACTCGTTGATGTAGCGTCGGTCGGTGCTCATGGTCGTCATGCGGTCCCCCCAGGACACAGGCTGCAAGCGCTCATGCTACAGCAGCCAAGACCCCATTGCGAGCGACGACACGGAATGCTCAGCGCATCCACTCGATCGGCACCTCGCCGTGTGCCGCGCGGATCGTTGATCGGATCCCGCCCCGTCCCTTCCAGTCGGTCACGATCAGCAGCCACGCAGGCCCCATGCACGCCGCGAGATCGTCGCGGATGCGGTTGGTCACCGCCTCGTAGTAGATCCCCTCGTTGCGGAAGCTCTGGAGATACAGCTTCAGGCTCTTGAGCTCGACGCACACGCCGCCGGCGGACTTCGAGCGGGGCTCGAAGAGCACGGTCACCTCGCCGAAGTCGGGGTGTCCCGTCTCCGGGCAGACGCTGGTGAACTCCTCCTGCACGTGCTCGACGACGAAGGGCGTTTCGGCGGGCGTTGGGAAGGTCTCGAGAAGGCTTGGGTCGGGCATGGGCGATCGTAGGACCGCCCGCGGACGACTCAGCCGAAGCGCGTGAGCAACTCGACGATCTTGGGCTGGTCACGCTTGATCCGCAGGCTCTGGCGCATCGCGGTGACGGCCTGTTCGAGAGCCTCGAGGTCGGTCTTGTCCGACCAGAGGTAGTCGTTGAGCTTGCAGACCGCGACGCCGTTGAGCGCGGGGTAGTGCGCCGGGTCGTAGTCGAGGGCGGTCTGGAAGGCCTGGAGTGACTCGGTGTACTCGCGGACCCGGAAGCGTGCCGCGCCGAGCCGGCGCCACGCGTCGGCGCTGGGCTCCACGTTGATGAGGCGTTCGAGCGTCGTTGCCGCGGCGCGGTGGTCTTCCAGCGCCGCCTGGCTGTCGGCGATCGCGAGCAGCAGCTGGGGCACGAGTCCCAGATCCTCGCTCGCGCGCCGGTAGCTGTTGATCGCCTCTTCGTGGCGACCCACCGCCGCGTAGCACACGCCCAGGTTGTGGTGGGCGGGCCCCGAGTCCGGATTCAGGCGCGTCGCCCGTTCGGCGTGGGGCAGGCCCTGCTCGGCCCGCCCGAGTTGCACGAACGCCAGCCCGAGGTTCATGTTCGCCTTGAAGTCGCGCGGGTTGATC
>JANQQZ010000056.1 GCA_028284805.1 Phycisphaerales bacterium | reverse complement strand
GGGGCGCTGGAGTTCGGGCCGCCGGTGCTGGCGGGTGAGGCGCCGCCGGACGGGAACTTCCTGGTTCGTCTGTTCGTGGTCGATGCCGATGGTGACGCGATCGACGACCTGGTGGTCGCGGAAGAACTCGGGACGGCCTCGGTCGTCTTCGGCAGCGCGACCGGCACGGTCGGCCCGGCTCTGGTCTCACCGGCTTCGGGGACGCTGCCAGGCACCAGTTGGAGGGCCGTCGGCGACTTTGACGGCGACGGGCTCGCGGATCTGGCTGGCCTGAGCAGAGAGGGGCACACTTGGCTTCAGGTGGTTCGTTTTGGTGACGCGCTCGGCACCTTTGGTCCGATGCTGACCTCCCCGATCGAGCAGCGGTTTCTCAACGCAATCGCGATCGACCTCGACGGGGACGGTCTCTCGGAATTGATCTCGACCAGCCAGGTGCACCACCCCGATGCACCCGACGGTCTTCTGCGCGTGCAACGGATCGAGCGGGACGGGTCGCTGACCGACCTGTTCGAGTACCGGGACGACAAAGCGATGCGATCGGTCCGCTCGCTCGATCTGAACGGCGACGGGCGGTTGGACCTGCTGCGCAACGATAGCTTCGCGTACTTCGGCGATGCGGACGCTTGGCTCAGCCCGCCCGTGCCGACGAGTGAAGAAGCGTTCGGCGTCGGATCGGTCGCCGACCTCACCGGCGATGGGCTGCTCGACGTGCTGTCGATCATCGACGGCGAGATCATTCTCTATCGCAACGACGGGGACGCGACCTTCTCGGAGATCAGTCGCCAGAGAGGTTTTGACCGATTTGATCTGTTCGGACTCGCCGGCTTCGGTGAGTTCACACGCGACGGGAATCTGGACCTTGTCGGGGTCGCACCTCTGACCAGGCCGGGACAGGTACGGATCATCGCGGGGCAGGGCGAGCAGGGCCTCGACGTCTCACGCCGTGTGATCGAGGTGGGCTACGTGTATGACATACGCTCACCGGGCGATTTCAACGGCGACGGGCTGCTCGATGTACTCTTCGACGAAAACGCGGGTCTAGTCGCCGCGATCAGCGCCGGAGACGGCACATTCTTCCTTGGACCGAGCACCCGGATCAGCCCGCTGATTCCGCAGGAGGTCGTCTTCGGTGACATTCGGGGAACCGGGCGGAGCGATGCGGTGGTGATCTCGTCACGAGGTGGACCGGAACCGGGTTTACTGGACAACAGAATCTATCTGCTCACCAACAACGGGGCCACCTGGAACGAGTCGCGCCGGATCGACTACGGGAGCCAGAGTCTGTCGCCCGTGCGCCCGTTCGACATGAACAACGACGGGCGCGACGACCTGCTGCTGCGCACGCAGCCCTGGTTCTACGGGCACGACGGCGATCCGGTCTGGGAGGTGTACCTCGGCACCGAGAATGGCTTCGCCGACGAGCCGCTGGTCGTCTCGCTACCCGACGGGTTCACCGCGACGCACGATGACATCGACGGCGATGGGGTGCATGACGTCGTTCTCTCCACCGGCGGCGCGATCACCTGGTCGCGCGGGCTGGGTGACGGCACGTTCGGCCCGCCGCTGCCCGTGGGCGACGCGGGCGGCCTTGTGCTCTCGACGGGCGACGCCGATGGCGACGGCGACGCGGACGTGCTCTCGGCGATCACCGATGAGCCGGCGATCCGCATCTTCCTCAACGACGGCGCCGGCGCGTTCGCCGCGATGACCATCGACGCCCCGGCGGGTGCGAACGACCCCGTCGTCGAGGACTTCAACCTCGATGGGCTGCCCGATCTCGCGTACATCGTCAGACCAGCGGTCGCGGTGGCATTCGGCACGGCACCGCTCACGTGGGACGAGCCGCGGCTCTACATGAGCGAGGAAGGGTTCGGCCGCAACCACAGGAGCCTGCGGCCGATCGCGACGGATGTCGATGGTGACGGCGACACCGATCTGCTCGCGGGGTACCTATCGGTGATCGAGAACACCTGCGCGGACTCGGCGTGTGCGGCCGACGTGGACCGGGACGGCGATCTGACGCCCGCAGATCTCGGCGCGTGGCTCGCGGCGTTCGACGCGGGCGGGCCCGGGTGCGACCAGAACGCCGACGGTGCCTGCACGCCCGCCGACTTCAACGCCTGGGTCCTGAACTTCAACGCCGGCTGCTGACCCTGCCGGACGCGAAAACCCACGCCGGCGAATCCCAATACACATCTGGCGGGGGCCACACTCAATCAGGCTCGGACGGTCCGACCCGGAAGCCCCCGGATCGGTAGACTCGGCGCGAACGCTCGCACCGAGCGCTTGCCCATTGGCCGGGCGGCTTGCCCGGGGAGGTCCGACGCCATGACGCCCACGACGCTCGCGCTGCTCGGGGGGTTGATCGACGATCACGCGCTGTGGTTCAGCGCACCCGCGGTCGCGGGATCGCTGTACTTCCTGATCTCGCTCGTGCTGGGCGGGTTGGGGGGTGACGTCGACGTGGACCTGGACGGGGACATCGATGTCACTGCCGACGACCCTGGCGGCGAGTTCCGCGTGATCAGCCTGCAGACCATCAGCGCGTTCGCGATGGGCGCGGGGTGGATGGGTCTGGCGGCGTACCGCCTGACCGACCTGGGCTTCACCGGCGCGGTGATCGTCGCGGTGCTCACGGGGCTCGGGGTCGCGTGGCTGCTGGCGACGGTGTTCAAGGCGCTGTACAAGCTGCAGTCGTCGGGCAACGTGTCGATCGGCTCGGCGGTCGGCCTGACAGGCGAGGTGTACATCGCGGTGCCCCGGGCCGATGCCGGACGCGGGCGCGTGAAGGTGGTCCTCGAGGGGCGGCGTCGCGTGTTCGACGCGGTGCAGGCCCCCGGAGACGGCGCAGGCGAGCCGATCGCTTCGAGAACGATGGTGCGCGTGTCGGGGGTGGACACGACCACGAACACGATCACGGTGGAACGGATCGGGGAGGACGCTTGATGACGGCAGTGGCTCTTGTGAACGGGATGATTCTGGTCGATCCGGTGCTGGCGCAGGCCGGCGAGGAGAGCGGGCTCGGCGGGCTGGTGCTGGTGGGCATCGGTGTTGCGGTCTTCCTGCTCTTCTTCGCGCTCGTGTTCTTCGCGACGCGCTACCGGCGCTGCCCTTCGAACCGCGTGCTCGTGATCTGGGGCAAGAGCGGGAAGCAGAGCGCGCGGTGCTACCACGGCGGCGGCCAGTTCGTCTGGCCCGTGATCGAGGACTTCGGGTACCTCTCGCTCGAGCCTCTGGTCATCGACATCCCGCTCGAGGGCGCGCTGTCCTTGAACAACATCCGCGTGAACGTGCCCTCGACCTTTACGGTGGGCATCGCGACGGACCCCGTGCTGATGGCCAACGCGGCCGAGCGGTTGCTGGGCTTGCCCCCGCAGGCGATCCGCGAGCAGGCGCAGGACATCATCCTGGGCCAGCTGCGCCTCGTGATCGCGACCCTGTCGATCGAGGAGATCAACAAGGACCGCGAGAAGTTCATGGGTCTCATCAACGAGAACGTGACCCAGGAGATCAACAAGATCGGCCTCGAGCTGATCAACGTGAACATCCGCGACATCACCGACGAGTCGGGCTACATCCGGGCCATCGGGCAGCGTGCGGCTGCCGAGGCGATCAACCAGGCCAAGGTCGAGGTGGCGCAGGCCGACCGCGACGGCGAGACGGGCGAGGCGATCGCGATCCGCGAGAAGACGGTGAGCGTCGCGCAGGAGATGGCGAGCTCCGAGAAGGGCAAGAAGGCGGCCGAGCAGACCAAGCGTGTGGCGGTCGCCGAGCTCGAGGCGCAGGCGATCTCGGGCGAGGCCGAGAGCAAGCGCGACCAGGACATCGCGATCGCCGAGCGCAACGCGGAGACGGCGGCGGCGAGCAAGCGCGCCGAGCAGAGCCAGCGTGTGCAGGTCGCGGAGGCGGAGGCGAAAGCGGTCGAGGGCGAGAACACGAGCCGCGCGCAGATTGCCGACTCGAACGCCAAGCTCGCTGAGATCAAGGCGGATGCGACGCGGCGATCGGACGTCGCGGCGGCCGAGGCCGCCGAGGCGATCCTGCGGGCCGAGCGCGAGCAGGAGCTGGCGCGGCTCGCCAAGGAAGAGCTGGCGCCGCAGGAGATCGAGAAGCAGCGGATCGAGATCGCGGCCGAGGCGGAGGCGGAGAAGCAGCGGCGCGAGGCGAAGGGCGAGGCGGACGCAACGCTGGCGAAGTACCAGGCCGAGGCGGAGGGCGTCCGTCAGGTGCTCGAGGCCAAGGCCGAGGGCTACCGCAGGCTCATGGAGGCGGCAGCGGACAACCCGCAGGTGGCGCCGACGCTGCTGCTGATCGAGCAGCTCCCGCAGCTGGTCGCCGAGCAGGTGAAGGCGATCCAGAACCTGCGGATCGACAAGATCACGGTCTGGGACTCGGGGCGTGCGGGCTCGTCGATCGAGGGCAAGGGCTCGGGCGGCTCGACGAGCGACTTCCTGAGCGGGCTGATCGGGGCGTTGCCCCCGGTGCACGAGCTCGCGAAGCAGGCTGGCGTGGAGCTTCCAGGGTATCTGGGTCGGGTCGACGAATCAGATGATCGGACCCGGAAATCCACCATATCTTCGCAGGATCCGCCCGCCGATCCGAGTTGATAAACCGGTTCCAATATCTACCTGCGTGTGGTAAGCTGCGGCAACGGGCCGGTGCGCGACTCGCGCACGAGCCCGTTGTTCGCGTCGCGTGGCGCGGGTGAAGAGTCTGGTTCATTCGGCGGGCGTGCCCGCCGGGCGCGTTCATGTGCGCCGGTACGACGAAAGGCATTGCACCATGTACAGGGCTTTGGGGACGTGCGCGGCGCTGGTCGCGCTCTGCGGCACCGCAACCGGTCAGTTGAACCCTCCGACCGATCCCCTGCGTCAGTTCGACGCTGAGATCGCGGTGGATTCGGGGCTGATCCAGAACAACGGCGAGGCGATCGCGACGATCTTCACGGAGATCGTGAGCGTGCAGAACGCCGATTGGCTGCGGCTCCGCTTCAACGAGGTCACGCTCGCGGGCTCGAAGGACACGGGCAACGGGTCGTACCTGAAGATCACCTCGATCGAGGACGGTGCAGTGCAGTACCTCGACCGGGACTCGGTGCGTCAGTGGGGCTACACCTCGGCGTACTTCAACGGCGATACGGTGATCATCGAGCTGATCGCCCACCCGGGCTCGGGCGACAACGAGCTGACGATGAACTCGGTGATCGCGGGCGAGCCCGTGCAGGTGCCCGTCGAGTCGATCTGCGGCTCGACCGACGACCGGACGCTGTCGAGCGACCCGCGCGCCGCACGCGCGCTGCCCATCGGGTGCACGGCATGGATGTTCGACGACAGCGAGCGCTGCTTCCTGACCGCGGGGCACTGCAACCCGAGCGGCAACAGCAGCATCAACGTGCTCCAGTTCAACGTGCCCCTGTCGGACAACTCCTGCACCTTCGGCGGCATCAACCACCCGGGACCGGAGGATCAGTACCCGGTCGATCCAGCGAGCCAGCAGACCAACGGCGGTCAGGGCACGGGCAACGACTGGGGCTACCTCGGAGCGTTCCCGAACTCGAACACCGGGCTGCTCCCCTGGCAGGCGCAGGGCGACTGGTTCACCTTCGACCCGGGCGTGGCGGACACCGCCTCCACCGCCCGCGTGACGGGGTACGGCTCGGTCTCCTCGAGCCTTGCGCCCTGCTCGTGGTACGCGGTGCAGAAGACCCACGCCGGCCCGTTCGTCACGTTCTCGGGCAACCTGATCCGCTACGCGATGGACACCACCGGGGGCAACTCCGGCTCACCCGTCATCGACGATGACACGGGCGTCGCCTTCGGCATCCACACCCACGCGGGTTGCAACTCGGGCGGCGGCTCGAACCAGGGCACCTGGGGCGGGCACCCGGCCCTGCAGGCCGCGCTCGCGAACCCGACGGGCGTCTGCCTGCCGCAGGGACCGATGTTCAGCTTCCCGGGGGGGCTGCCCGACCTGATCCCGCAGAGCGGGCTCGACATCGACGTAACCGTCACCACGGGCAATGACGTGAACCCGGTTCCGTCGACCGCCTCGCTGCTCTACACCACGAGCACGGGCTTCGTGAACATCCCGCTGACTCACAACGGCGGCGACAGCTACAGCGTCACCCTCCCGGGCGGCGACTGCAACGACATCGCCACGATGGCGTTCAGCATCCAGGGCACCGACGGCGAGACGTACAACGGGCCGGCGAACGCGCAGGCCGTGATCGCGGACGGGTTCAACGCGGTCGTCGAGCTCGACATGGAGACCGCCGCCGGCTGGACCACCGCGGGCACCGCGACCACGGGCCAGTGGGACCGCGGCGTTCCGGGCAACTTCGGACGCAGCGACCCGGGCAGCGATGCCGATGGCTCGGGCTCGGCCTGGGTCACGGGCAACACGGCCAACGAGGACGTCGACGGCGGGCCGGTCTTCCTGCTCTCCGACATCTACGACGTGACCGCGATCGACGAGCCCGAGGTGTCGTTCCAGGTCTGGCACGCCACCAACGACCCGGCCAACGACCAGCTGACGATCCAGATCTCCGACAACGGCGGCGCGACCTGGACGACCGTCGAGGTGATCAGCTCGACCGCGGGCTGGGAGGAGCGGAGCTTCCGCGTCTCCGACTTCGTGAGCGCAAGCTCGCAGGTCCAGCTGCAGTTCTTCACGCAGGACGAGCCCAACGCCTCGATCACCGAGTCGGGCGTCGATGACTTCTCGATCGGCGCGTTCTTCTGCGACGCCGGGTGCGTGGCCGACACCAACGGCGACGGCGAGCTGACGCCCGCCGACTTCAACGCCTGGATCGTCGCGTTCAACAACAACGCCCCCGAGTGCGATCAGAACGGCGACACCGTCTGCTCGCCCGCGGACTTCAACGCCTGGATCCAGAACTACAACGCCGGCTGCTGATCGCCGACCGATAGAGTGATCCACCTTCCGAGGAGGCCCGGCCCGTCCGGGCCTTCTCGCTTTTTGCTCCGGTGCCCGGTCAGCGCACGCGCCGGAACACGAGCTCGAACGGCTCGCGCCCCTCGGTCTTGAAGTTGACGATCGCGGTCAGCGTCTCACCCTCGACCGCGTACTCGAACGACTCGATGTCGCCCTCGGGGTCGGTCGGATGGAATCGCAGGCGCTGCTCGCCGCCCAGGGTCACGACCGCCTGGATCGGGCCGTCCGCCTCGCTGGCCCAGGGCACGAGCGAGGTGTCGAAGTGTCGGAGGCGGTAGACGAGCTCGCCCGACTCGTCGTCCTCGGTGATGGTCATGATCTCGACGACGCTAACGCGGCTCACGCCTTCGTCGTCGGGGGCGGTCATCCGGAAGGTGCCGGTCAGGTTGCCGGCTCGCGGGGGGAGCCAGGTTTCTTCGAAGACCATTGGCCCGGCCGCGCCACGCCAGGTGCCGGCGAGGAACTCGAGATCGCTCGCGGCAATCGCGGGCCGGGGCGCGGGGCCCGAGATCAGCGCGGCCGTCATGATGCCAATCGCGGCGTGCAGCATCGGAAGCTCCTCGTGGGTCAGTCGTCTTCGAAGTAGGCCTCGGCGTCGACGGTTTCGTCGGCCCAGTCCGTGTCACTGAACACGAGGTCGTCCTCGCTGACCTGGCTCAGGTCGACCTCAACAGCCTCGGGGGACATCTCGGGCGCGAACTCGTCGGCGGTCACCGGGTCGTAGGCCTTTGTCTTGCCCTTGCCGTCGCGCTTGCGCCCCTTGATCCGCAGGCGGATGGGCACCTCGCCGAAGGGCAGCTCCTCGCGGAAGCGGTTCATCAGGAACCGCTGGTACATGGGCGTGAACATGGTCGGGTCGTTGACGACCATGGTGATCGTGGGCGGACGGGTGCCGGTCTGGGCGGCGTAGTAGATCTTGGCGCGCAGGCCCAGCTTGTTCGACGGGCCCCGGGTTTCCATCAGCCGCCCGATGAGGCGGTTCAGCTCGCCCGTGCCGACGCGGGTGCGTCCCTGCTCGGCCATCTCGAATGCCAGGTCGATCACGCCCTCGACGTTGGTGCCCTCCTTGGCGCTCATGAAGGCCATGGGGGCGAAGCCGAGGCCCCGCAGGTGCTTGCGGAGGTACTCCTCGTAGTCCTCGGGCGTGACGGGGCGTCCCTTCTTGCCGATCGTGCCGCCCGCGATGTCCCACTTGTTGATCACGACGACCACGGGCGTGCCAGCGTCGATGACCATTCTGGCGAGCTGGTCGTCGACATGGCTCAAACGCTCGGTGGCGTCGACCATGAACAGCGCGACATCGGCGCGGTTCAGCGATTTCTCGAGCCGGTCGAGGGCCCACCACTCGACGCGCCCCGAGAACGACGACTTCTTGCGCAGACCCGCGGTGTCGATCGCGGTGATCGATCGGTCGCCGAAGTCGAAGCGGACGTCGACCGCGTCGCGCGTGGTGCCCGCGATCTCGCTGACGATCACGCGCTCCTCGCCCGCGAGCTGGTTGATGAGCGTGCTCTTCCCCGCGTTGCGCTTGCCCACGATCGCGAGCCTGAGATCACTCGAGCGTCGTTCGTCGGGTTCGACAACAACATCCGGAACGAGCTCGTAGAGCTTGTCGAGGAAGTCGCGCCTGAAGTAGTTGCTCGTCGAGCTGATCATCAGAGGCTCGCCGAAGCCCAGCGCCGACAGCTCGTAGCCGTGTACCTCCCACTTGGGCCCGTCGGTCTTGGTACCGACGACGACGACGGGCACGGCGTCGGCCCCACGCCTGCGCTCGCGACCGAGCCTCTGCTCGCGGAGCATCTTGGCGATCTCTTCGTCTCGCGGGGTGATGCCCGCCTGCACGTCGATCGCGAACAGCACCAGGTCGGCCGTCCCGACGGCCTCGGCGATCTGCCACTCGATCTTGTCGGTGAGGGCGGCCAGGTCCTTGCCCGCGTCGTCGATCTGTTGGCCCTCGGCGGCGTAGACCCCGAAACCTCCGGTGTCGATCAGCTCGATCGCCTTGGTCGGCCCGGCGTTCTCGGGGTGCTCGAGGTCGATGATCACCGAGACCCGGTCGCGTGTCACGCCCGGCAAATCGTCGACGATTGAAACCTTCTCCTTGGCCATCAGGTTGACCAGGGAGGACTTGCCGACGTTGGGTCGGCCCACGATCGCGACGCGAGGAAGGGGCATGGTGCGATGGTAGGAAACGACTCACGCGGGTACGCCGGGCTCGTCAGCCTGCTCGCGGTTCTCGCCTGTGCGGCGCCCGCGGCGGGTCAGGCGACGTTCAGCCTCGGGCAGGGCGAGCGGATCGCGGACCTCCGGGCGCGGTCGGTCGAGATCACGTCGATCGATCCCACGCTGGCGGATGATCCCTTTGCCGATCTCCTGCCGCTGAAGCGGGCCATCGGCGATGCGCGGGTGGTCTGGCTGGGCGAGCAGAGCCACGGCGAGGGGGCGGCGTTCCTGGCCAAGGGGCGGCTCGTGAAGTTCCTGCACCAGGAGATGGGCTTCGACGTGCTCGTGTGGGAAGCGGGGCTGGCGAGCGGGCCGCTGGTCGACGAGGCGATGCGCGACCCCGACCTGACCGCGCTCGAAGCGGCGAACCGGAGCATCTTCACGATCTGGAGCGAGGCCGTGCAGGTGCACCCGCTGCTGGAGTATGTGAAGCAGTCGCAGTCGACGGATCGGCCGATAACGACCGCCGGCATGGACGCGCAGCTGACCGGCGACATGGGCAGCACGATCCTGCAAAGGCACCTCGAAGACCTGTTCGAGCCCGCGGGTGAGATGCCGGACGGTGCGCTGGAGTTCGTGAACTGGATCGAGGTGTTCTGGAAGACGGGTGATCTGGACGCCGCCCGAGAAGCCCTCGTGTGGATCGAGCGAACGCTTGAGATCATCGATGAAGCCGAACCCGCACTCATCGATCTGCACGAGCCATGGCGCGTGAGCTTCGTCGAGCGTTCGCTCGCCGACGCGGCGTCGTTCCTGCGTGCTCGCATCGCGTTCATCGAGGCCAACAACGACACGACCAGGATCGAGCCGGAGATTCTCAACGACCGTGACCGGCGGATGGGCGACAACCTGGTGTTCCTCGCCAACGAGGTGTACCCGGATCGCAAGCTGATCGTCTGGGCGGCGACGTTCCACGGGGTGTACGACCTGCGAGCCATCATGCCCCCCTTCAACCCCCGCATGTACGAGACGATGTTTGCCGCGGGCAACACCGCACACACCGAGCTGGGTGATGACCTGTACCACATCGCGTTCGTCGCCGAGGGGGGCGAGGTGCGGACAGTCTTCGGCGCGGGCATGGGGCGGATCCCGCCGAGACCGGTCGGGTCATTCGAGCATCTGCTGGGGGCGATCGAGCACCCGTATCTGTTCACGGACCTGCGTGGGCTGCCCGCCGACCACTGGCTGCGTGAGCCCGAGATGATGGCCCCCCTGGGGCAGATGACGATGCAGGCGGTCTGGCCCGACCAGTTCGACGGCGTGTTCGCGATCGAGACCGAGTTCCCGCCGTCGCGGGAGGAGTTTGCACCCGAGGGCTACGCGCTTACTCTCGGTGAGTGACGCCCCCACCGTTCCCAGTCATCTGCGGCCCAACGGCCTCGGGCAAGACCGATCTCGCGGTAGCGGTGGCGCTCGGGCTCGCCGAGCTGGGGACGCCCGCCGAGGTCGTCTCGGCCGATGCGTTCCAGGTATACCGCGAGCTGGACATCGCGAGTGCGAAACCGACAGCGGCTGAGCGGAACGGGGTGCCGCACCATCTGATCGATGTGGCGGACGTAGCCGAGCGGTTCACGGTCGCCCGGTGGCTCGGGCTGGCTGAGGAGGCGATCGCTGAGATCCGGGCGCGGGATGCGGTGCCGATCGTCGCGGGAGGGACGCATCTCTACGTCAAGGCGCTGCTGGACGGTCTGTTCGAGGGACCCGAGGCGGACGAGACGATCCGTTCCGGTCTCGCGGCGATGGACCCTGCAGAACGGCGCGCCGAGCTCGAACGCGTCGATCCCGATGCCGCGGCACGGATCCACGCCAACGACGAGCGTCGGACGATCCGGGCGCTCGAGGTGTTCCGCATCACCGGAACCCCGATCAGCGAGCTGCAACGCCAGTGGGACCGCCAGCAGCCCGATCGATCGGACCGCCGGCTGGTCATTCTGGAATGGGACGTGCCCGAACTGAACGCCCGGATTAACGCGCGTGTCAGGCGGATGATTGAAAGCGGACTGCTTGGCGAGACACGGGCGCTCGCCGATCGGCTCGGGCCCACCGCTCGGGAGGCGCTCGGAACCAAGCAGCTGCTTCGCCATCTGGCGGGCGAGTGGACGCTGGAGGAGGCGGTCGAGCAGATCAAGATCGAGACCCGACGGTTCGCCAAGAACCAACGGACGTGGATGCGGCGCCTGGCAGCGACCCCCGGGGCGATCACCCTGAGGCCCGGTGGGGACGAGCCGGGGAAGCACGCCCAAACTATTGTAAATTCTCTGCTTACGAAGTAAGCAGGCGGGCTTCCTTCTCGCTCGTGGGAAGAAACTCCGGTGCGGTGACGCTTGACATCGCCGGCTCTGGGCCGTTTGGTCCGGGGCATTGGCGGGGGCGGGTTGTGTGATCCCGAACCCGATCAGCGACCGATTGACGAGGCGGCATGGCCAAGAAGACCTCCAAAAAGACGGCGAAGAAGACCGCCAAGAAGGCCGCGACCAAGAAGGTCTCGGGTCGGCGGTCGAGCCGGGGCAAGGGACTGGGCTTCAAGAAGGGCGACGCCGAGGGGCGGTCGCTGGTGATCGTCGAGTCGCCCGCCAAGGCCAAGACCATCAACAAGTACCTGGGCAGCGAGTACCTGGTGCTGGCGAGCGTCGGGCACGTCCGCGATCTGCCCAGCAAGGCGCCCAAGGGCAGCAAGCAGCCCGTCCCGGGCGTGGACATCGAGAAGCGGTTCACGCCGAGCTATGAGGTGCTGAGCGGCAAGGAGGCGGTGGTCAGCGACCTGAAGAAGGCCGCGAAGGAAGTCCTCAAGACCGGCGGGGACGTCTGGTTCGCGACCGACCTCGATCGTGAGGGCGAGGCGATCGCGTGGCACCTGGCGCAGGAGCTGGGCATCGAGCCCCGCCAGGCCAAGCGGGTGATCTTCGCGGCGATCACCAAGAACGAGATCGCCAAGGCGTTCGACAACCCGCACCCGATCGACGTGGACCGCGTGAACGCGCAGCAGGCGCGCCGGATCCTCGATCGGATCGTGGGCTACCAGGTCTCGCCCCTGCTCTGGAAGAAGGTGGCGCGGGGGCTGAGCGCCGGACGCGTGCAGAGCGTCGCGGTTCGCCTGGTCGTCGAGCGCGAGCGAGAGATCCACGCGTTCACGCCCGACGAGCGCTGGGAGATGACCGCGAACTTCTCGCTGGATCAGGCCAAGGCCGCTGGGCTGGTCGATGCGTGGCGTGCGTTCGCATCGCAGCGCGACGAGAAGGGCAACGGCCCAACCGTCAAGGACCGGAACGCCTGGCTCGCGGGCGAGGGCGCGATCCGAGCAGAGCTGGTCGAGTTCGCGGGCGACAAGTTCGATATCTCTGCTGCGGGCGACGCCGGCACCGATCTGACCGAGCGCGTGACCGAGGTGGCGCGGCTCGCGGGCCTCACCGACATCGAGTCGGCGGTCAAGGAAGACACGAACGGCAAGGGCCCGGCGCGGTACCTGCGGACGGTGTCGGGCACCGCCGACCCGGGCGTGCCCTGGTCGATCAGCAAGATCGAGACGAAGCGGACGAGTTCGCGGCCCCCGCCTCCGTTCATCACGTCGACGCTCCAGCAGGCGGCGAGCAACCGCATCGGGTTCGGCGCGCAGCGGACGATGCGAGCAGCGCAGGGCCTGTATGAGGGCGTGAACATCCCGGGCGAGGGCCCGGTGGGCCTGATTACGTACATGCGTACCGACTCGACGCACATCGCGGGCGAGGCGCTCAACGCGGCGCGGGCGTACATCAACGTCACGTTCGGCGATAAGTATCTGCCCGAGAAGCCCAACTTCTATAGCAGCAGCAACAAGGCCGCGCAGGAAGCGCACGAGGCGATCCGCCCCACGGACCCGAGCCGCACCCCCGACAAGGTGAAGCGGGCGCTGACCGAGGACCAGTTCAAGGTCTACAAGCTGATCTGGGAGCGGTTCGTGTCGTGCCAGATGACGCCCGCGAAGTGGGACTCGACGGGGGTGTTCATCACGGGCGGTACCGACGCAAAGCGGCCCCTGACCTTCAAGGCCTCGGGGCGTGTGCTGGTGTTCGACGGGTTCTACAAGGTCGCGGGCGTGCCTGTATCGAGCGACGAGCAGACGCTTCCCGCCGTAGACGAGGGCAAGGACCTCAGCGCGTTCGCGGTCGAGCCGGTCCAGAAGTTCACGAGCCCCCCGCCTCGGTACACCGAGGCGAGCCTGATCAAGACGCTCGAGAGCGAGGGGATCGGCAGGCCCTCGACGTACGCGAGCATCATCAGCGTGATCCAGGACCGCAACTACGTGGAGCAGCTGCAGCGCCGCTTCCATGCGACGGACCTGGGTGAGGTGGTGACCGACAAGCTCGTCGAGGCGTTCCCCAACATCATGGACCTCGGGTACACCCGCGACATGGAGAGCCAGCTCGACAAGGTCGAGGAGGAGCACCTCGACTGGATCGACATGCTCCAGAAGTTCTACGGCCCGTTCAAGGAATCGCTCGAGCGGGCGCACGAGGAACTCCAGCACGCCAAGGCGGAGCTGGTGCCCGCGCCCGATGAGTACCGCTGCGAGACCTGTGGGTCGACGCTGGTGTATCGATTCGGCAAGAACGGGCGGTTCCTGAGCTGCTCGACCTATCCCGACTGCAACTACGCGGTGCCGTGCGATCGAGACGGCAGGCCCAAGTTCGCGGAGTACGTCAACATCGCGTGCCCGGCGACGGGTCGGCCCATGATCAAGAAGTCGGGTCGGTTCGGAGACTTCCTGGCGACGCCGCTCGAAGAGGGCGAGACTGCGGACGAGGTCGGCGTGATCGTCAACATCGACAAGAAGGGCTTCGCGGTGCCCAAGGCGCCGCCTCCGCTCGAGACGGATTTGCCCTGCCCGGTCTGCGAGAGCCCGCTGAACCTGCGCGACGGGGCGCGCGGGCCCTGGCTCGGGTGCAGCCGGTTCCCGAAGTGCCGGGGACGGGGCAAGTGGAGCGAGCTGGACGAGGCGCAGCAGAAGGACCTCGAGCTCAAGCTCAAGAACCACATGAAGGACCACCCGCTTCCGATCCTGCGGACGCTCGACGGCAGGCCTCTGACGGACGCCAAGGGCAAGCCCGTGCCCGAGGCGCCGAAGGTCGACGAGTTGCTGATCCGGAGCGAGGAGGAGCTCGAGGCGTTGCGCGGGGCCGCCGCGAGCGCATAAAGAAAGCCCGACGCGTCGCGCCGGGCTTCGGGTGGTCTGCTCCGGGGTTCAGGCCCCGATCAGTTCTCGATCCAGTTGATCTGCCCGGTGGCGAGGTCGTAGACGCCCCCCGCGATGAGGAGCTTGCCCTCGTCGACGAGGCCTGCGAGGACCTCGCTGCGCTCGGTCAGATCGTTCATGGTGCGGCGGACGTTGGCCTCGACGACGCGGGTGACGTCGCTGGGGTTGTCGGCCGAGACGTCGCCCCCGGCGTCGGCGATCGCGGGCTCGATGTTGTCGAGCGTGGCGGTGAGGTTGCCGAGCTCGGCGCCCGCCATTGCGCCCTTGACGGCGCCGCAGGCGGTGTGCCCCAGGACCACGATGACCTTGGAGCCCGCGACGGCGGTGCCGAACTCGAACGAGCCCAGCATGTCGACGTTCTCGAAGTTGCCTGCGACGCGCCCGACGAAGACATCGCCGATGCCCTGATCGAACACGATCTCGACCGGGACACGGCTGTCGAGGCAGCTCAGGACGATGGCCTTGGGAAACTGGCCCTCGGCAGCGGTGGTGTCGGCCTGGGCGAGCCAGTCCTGGTTGGTGCTGTTGCCGCTGATGAAGCGCTCGTTGCCGGCCTTGAGATCGGCGAGCACCTGCTCGGGGGACATCGCGGCCTGTTCCTCGGCGGTGACCACGCCGCTCTCGGGCTGCACCGCGGCAGCGCCATCAAGGGACGCGAGCGAGATCGCCATCGCTCCGAACATCAGTGACATCATGGATCGTCTCCTAAACGGGTTTCCTCTCGACGGGCCCTGCTACCGGACCCGGTTGACCGGTGTTTCGATGGCGTGCTACACCCGGTGTCAACTCGCAACCGATTTTCCGACATCGCATGTCGGATTTTCAGTGCTGACGTGCAACGGACGTACACATGTAGAGATCGATATGGATTTCGAAGGCGGTGCCAAATGCTGGTCATCACGAGGCAAAGCGGGCCGACCGGAGATTGCCCGATCGGCCCGTGGTTCGCGCACGGTTTACTCCGCGCTGTAGGGCAGCGACGAGTGGTGCAGGTTGATGCGCAGATTGCCGTCGGCGTCGGCGACGTAGCCGAAGGTGTACTCGACCTTGGTCTCGTTGCCATCGGGACCGGTGAACCAGTAGTTGCCCATCGCCATCGCGGAATCGGAGTCGGTGTAGACCGCGTTGTTCTGCCAGCGGACGTTGGTCCAGCCGCTGATGGCGAACCCGCCGTCCTCGGTGCCCTCGCGGCCTACGAAGTAGGAAAGGGCCTCGTCGAACGACTCGCGGAACTGGTCTTCAGCAGCAAGAGTCGGCTTGAACATTACATCGGTAACCCCGTAGGCGTAGAGCGTGTTGATGTGCTCCGTCGCGCGAGCGGTGTAGTCGCCGCCATCGCTGTGCACGCGCGAGATCGCGACAATCCCCTCGCCCCATTCCTGCTGGGCGGCAACAACATCAGCCTCGGTCACCGAATGCGAGCCGTGCGAATGGCCCGCGAGCGGGCCGGTCGCGCAGCCGGAGAGAAGAGCGAGAGCGCCAGCGGCCGCGATACCTGAAACCATCTTCATCTGATGTGCTCCTGAATGAAAGAACTTCGACAGGGTCACCTGCCGGACCCGTGTGGCCAGTATTTCGTCCTCAGGTGCTGGGCAGTGTCATTTTTTCGGTGGGTGATGTCGGGTTTTCGGCGCTGTGATTTCAGACACCGATGACTACAGTCATCGAGGTGAACTTTGATGTGATCAGCCTGACGCGCCGGGGCCTGTCCAGGCTGCTGCCGACAAGCGTCGGCGGGCTCGGCGACTGGTCGATGGTGGCGCTCGGCGCCGCGATCGGTGTGCTGACCGGGCTCGCGGCGGTCGCGTTCGCGTGGGTGCTGCACGAGGTCGAGCACTTCGTGCGCCACTCGCAGGAATCGAGCCGGTGGATGCTCATCGTGTGGCCCGTGATCGGCATGGGCCTCACGGGCGTGCTGGTCAGGCTCTTCGCGAGCGAGGCGAAGGGGCACGGCGTCCCGCAGGTGATGAAGGCCCTCATCAAGAACAACGGGGTCATCCGCTGGCCGATCGGCGCGACGAAGACCGTTGCCTCGATCCTGACCGTGGGCACGGGCGGGTCGGCGGGCACGGAGGGCCCGATCGTGCAGATCGGCGCGACCGCGGGCTCGGTGATCGGGCAGGTGCTGAAGATCAGCCGCGAGAACATGTCGACGCTGGTCGGGTGCGGTGCCGCGGCGGGCATCGCGTCGATCTTCAACGCCCCGATCGCGGGCGTGTTCTTCGTGATCGAGATCCTTCTGCGCGATTTCTCGGTGCGGGCAATCTCGCCGATCCTGGTCGCGAGCGTGTTCAGTGCGGCGACGACCCAGGCTGTGCTGGGCGAGAACACCGCGCTGTTCGCCAGCCCCGAGCAGCTGCACGGGTACGTGTTCAGCTTCGTCGAGCTGCCCGGCTACGTCGTGCTCGGGCTCGTGTGCGGGGCGGTTGCGGTCGCGTTCAACAAGCTGCTGCACTGGGGCGAGGACGCGTACGACGCGTGGAAGATCCACCCGCTGCTCAAGCCTCTGACCGGGGCGCTCGGCCTGGGGATGCTGGGCGTGGCGACCGTGGTCGCGATCGAGTCGGTGAGCCCGGGATCATCGGGCGTGCCTCGGTTCTTCGGCGGGGGCTACGAGACGATCACGAGTCTGCTCACGCCCAGCGAGTACGGCAGCGGGGATCTGATCGGGCAGTCCGTGGGCATGCTCGCATGGCTGGTCGCCCTCAAGATGCTCGCGACGACGCTGACGCTGGCCTCGGGCGGGTCGGGGGGCGTCTTTGCGCCGAGCCTGTTCCTGGGCGCGACGACCGGCGCGGCGTTCGGGCTGCTGCTCGAACGGACGGGGCTCATGCCCGAGGGCGGGTCGCCCGCGGCGTACGCGCTGGTGGGGATGGCGGCGGTGGTCGCGGGCTCGACGCACGCGACGCTGACCTCGATCCTGATCCTCTTCGAGCTGACGCGCGATGTGTACGTGCTGCTGCCCATCATGCTGGCCGCGACCGTCGCGACGATCTTCGCGAGCGTGATCGAGCGCGACAGCATCTACACCTTCAAGCTGCGCCGGGAGGGCGTGCTGCTGGGGGCGGCGCGGGACATCGTGCTGCTGCGTCGGATCCCGGTGACGAGCGTGCCGATCGAACCGCTGCCCGACGAGCCGGTGTTCCCGAGCGACCCGCTGGCGGAGCTGATCACGCTGCACGCGCGCCACGACGTGCCCGACTTCGCGGTGACCGACGCGGAGGGCGTGTACCTGGGCATGGTCACGGGCCGCGACCTGCGGACGGCGCTGATCGACCGCGAGGCGATCCCGCTGCTGCTGGTGGCGGAGCTGCTCCGGACGGACCTGCCCACGCTGACGCCCGACGAGTCGCTGGACACAGTCGTAGACAAGATGGCGGAAACCGACATCTCCAGCCTGTGTCTCGTGACGGGCGGCTCGACGCCTCGCCCGATCGGGCTGATCAGCCGGGAGAAGGTCATGGCCCGGTATCGCCAGGCCTTGGAAGAATCCTGACCGATGTCAGGGTCGCCCGCGAGCCGATAGACTCCCCATGATGCGACGTTTGACGACCCTGGCTCTGATCGCCTCAGCCCTCGGGCTGAGCGGGTGCACGAACATCTGGCGCGAGCATTACCGCCCGATCGGGGTGGTGGAGGCGCTGCCCGAATCCGATGCGATCGAGCTTCGCGAGGTGCCCTGGGAACGGATGGAGCGGGCGATCGTGGCGGCGCAGGACCGTGCGGCAGCGAGCGACGTGCACCCTTCGGAGTGGGACGAGCCGACCAAGCTCGAGGCCCGGGGCGAACTGCTTCGGAACCTGCAGGTGCAAGCGGACGCGGCGGACGTGCGTGTCGTGGGTGTCAGCAGCTTCCGGACGACGGACATCGTCCGCCCCTGGGACGGCGGGCTGGCCGACTTCGCGCACGATATCGGCGCGGACCTGGTCGTCTGGTCCGACCGGTACATGGGCAAGGCCGACGCGATCGTGGACCGCACGGTGTACGTCGACAGCATCGGCTCGGGGCGGAACCGCGACGGCGACGACCGGACGCGGTTCCGGACCGAGACGTACACGGTGCCCGTGGTGGTCTCAAAGGACGAGCGCGGGTACACGGCCTTCTTCCTCCGCGTCGAGAATTGATCGAGCGGTTCTCCCAATGACATCGTCATGACAAGTTGGCAGATCGGCCTTCTCATCGTTGGAATCGCGATCTTCGACGCATGGCTCATCCGCGCACTGATCCGGAGCAAGTGGACACCGTTCGCCGCGAGGCACCCCGCCAGGCCGCCGCTCGCCCACGCGGAACGCCGCAACTTCCAGAGCTTCAACCTGGGTCTGTTCAACCTCACCTGGTCGATCCACGTCGCGGCCGATGCTGATTCCCTGCACCTGATCCCGGCGAGGCCTTTCCGCTGGCTCGGCATGGAGCGGGTCAGCATGAAGTGGGACGATGTCGATCTGCTCCCGGGCAAACGCTTCGGCGGCCGGCGTGCGATCCGGATCGGCGTGGGCCAGGAGCTCATCGGGCCGGCGTGGTGCCTCGGGATGGCCGAAGCACGCGAGGGCAGGGGCGGGGGCGGTACGATCCCATGATGACAGAACGACTCCAGCGCCAGCTCCGCCGTCGGCAACAGCTCCGAGATCTGCCCCCGCCCGATCTGGGCGGGCTGCGCATGCCCGGGTCGTGCCCGGTGTGCGACTCGTCGTGTGTGGGCTACATCAGGCACACGCCCGCACGCCGGACCAAGCGTCTGATCCCGATGTTCGCGTGCCTGGAGTGCCGGAGTTTCTTCAACCCGAGCGGGTACAAGGAAGACGAGCAGCAGCTCGCCCGAGATCTGGAGTTCCTCAAGCGTGTGGTCGATCGCAACGTCGAGGCGTCGAACGCGCTCTTTGAAGCCCTGGCGAAGCGGCGGGTGAAGCCCAAGCGTGTGCTCGAGATCGGTGGAGGCACGGGCACGCTCCTTGACGTGGCCCGCTCACGCGGGATCGACGGCATCGGCTACGACGTGAACCCGCTGGCGTGCGCGTGGGGACGCGAGACCTACGGGCTGGACCTCCGCGACGAGCTGTGGACCGCGGACACGGACTGCGGCGCGTTCGATCTGTTCGTGTGCATCAGCGTGTTCGAGCACATCCCCGAGCCGCGTGGGCTGTTCGCGCAGGTCGCCGAGCGGTGCAGGCGCGAGAAGGCGCGCGCGTTCATCAGCGTGCCGTACCTGGAGCGCGACCGCTGGCACTTCATCGACGACCCGGACCCGTTCCTGGAGCAGACGCCTTTCTTCGATCAGGACGTGCACGTCGTGCACTTCAGCCATGAGGGGCTGACGATGCTGGCCGAGCAGCACGGCGCGACCAGCGTCGAGATCGTGCCGACGGGGCTGTGGACGGGGCACCTGATCTCGTTCGCCGGCTGATCACTCCCACTTGGCTCGGAACGCGGCGAGCTGCTGGGGTGTGTAGAAGTGTCGCGCGACGCGCGAGCCGCACATCCGGTCGAGGTAATCTCGTGGGAATGGAATCTCACGGAACGCGCGGTAGATCTCGGCGTAGTCCTTCTGCTCGCCGACATTGGCGGTGATGTTGAGGTTGAAGCCATCGAAACCCAGGAAGTCGCGGACGACCCGCTGCTTGGTCTCGTCGGGGAGTTCGAGCTGCATGAGCAGGTAGGCGTTCTTGCCGTTGGTCCGCGTCGCGTGGCCGGCGCTCGGATCGAACGGGCCGTCGAACCAGTCGACCCCGAACGGTTCTTTGATGTGATGGTCAAACCATCGATCCATGAACTCGTGGTCGTGCTTCTCGAGGTACGTTTGCCGGTAGTCCTCGATCGGGGCTGGATTGGATAGATCCGCGAGCTCTGGGTAACGGCTGAGGTTCTGGAAGAAGTCGGACACACTTCGCGCGATCGGGTCCCGGACGAGCGTGATGACGGCGATCGGCCGGCCTGGCCTGATGTAGTGAAAGACGAAACGCTGGGCCTTGCGGATGTGGATGGGCCACTTCGAATCCTTGTCATCGAAGCGGTCGACCTCTTCGTCGGAGAGGTAGGGGAGATCTCGGTTCATCGAGTGGGTCTGGTAGACCGGCAGCGGAACGGAATACAGAATCGACTCGAAGATGCTCGTGCTGCCGACCTTGCCGGGCTGATGAACCAGGATTCCCTTGAACGGCGGCGTGCCGTGCGGGCTCGGGAGCTCCTTGACGTGCACCGGCATCTCTCGCTTCGGCTCGTTCACCTTGGTCTGCGTCATGGCACGCTCCTCCGATCGAACTACTCGCCGATCGTCTTTTTGCGTCGCAGGATGTGATGATAGTGCTGCGCGAAGCGGTGGGCCTCGTCGCGGACACGCTGGAGGAGCTTCAGACCCAGGTTGTCGCGCCCGAGCTTGATCGGCTCCGTGCGCCGCTGGACGTAGATCAGCTCTTCTTTCTTGGCGAGCCCGACCACCATGGGCGGGGGGACATCGAGCGAGTCGAAGACCTCCATCGCGGCGTTGAGCTGGCCCAGGCCGCCGTCGATCAGGATGACCTCGGGATAGAGCTCGTGGCCCTTCCCTGCCTCACGGTAGCGCCGGCTCACGACCTCCTGCAGGGCGCGGTAGTCGTCGTTGTCGACGCTGCCGATCTTGTAGCGTCGGTACTCGTCCTTGAAGGGCTTGCCGTCGATGAAGCAGACCTTGCTGCCGACGGTCTCGTTTCCCTGGAGATGAGCGATGTCGAAGCCCTCGACGCACCGGATGGGTTCGTCGAGCCCGAGGGTCTTCTGGAGGCTTTTGGCACCTTTGGCGGGGTCGACGTAGCCGATCTCGGTTTCCGGCTGCCAGCCGTCGCGGGTGGAGGCGCGGTCGTCGAGGCGCTCGATCGCCTTGATCTGGTCACGGAGCGTCGCGGCCTTCTCGAACTCGAGATCGGCGCTCGAGCGCTCCATCTCGGCTCGCATCTCACGCAGCATGGCGCTGCGCTTGGTGCCCAGGAACTTGGTAAAGCGTTCGATGTCCTGGCGGTAGAGCGTGACCTGGATCTTGTCAGCGCAGGGCGCGGTGCACTGCCCGATCGAGTAGAGCAGGCAGGGGCGGAAGCGGCGGTTCCTGGGGTGCCCCGCCTCGATGTCGAGCTTGCAGGTTCGGAACCTGAAGACGCGCTGCATGATCTGGAGGGCCTCGCGGAGTGCGCCCGCGTTGGTGAACGGGCCGAAGACCCTCGCGTTCTTCATGTAGCCGTGTCGCGCGCCGGTCTTCTCGTCGACGCCTCCCGGGTTGCGGGTGACGAAGACGCGCGGGTAGTCCTCGTTCTGGGTGACGACGAGGTAGGGGAAGGTCTTGTCGTCGACGAGGCGTTCGTTGAACCGAGGGCGGGTGTCCTTGATGAGCCTGTTCTCGGTGAGCAGGGCCTCCCACTCGGTCTCGCACTCGATGATGTCGAAGCCGGCGACGATGTCGAGCATGGGCTGCTTCTTGGGACCGAGATCGGCCGACGGAACGAAGTAGCTCGAGACGCGGTCGGGCAGGCGTGCGGCCTTGCCTACATAGATCACGACGCCGGCCTCGTCCTTCATCAGGTAGACGCCGGGCGCAGCGGGCAGGTCGCGGGCCTGCTCGAGGAGACGGGCGAGCCGCTCGGCTCGCGGCTCCGCCTGATCGTCGTTGTGCTTCGGGCTCTGCGCGTCGGTCACGGGGGCATGGTAGAAACCCACGGGGTAAGGCCGGGAGCTACGATCGCCGCGATGCGTTGGGCTTCCGTGATGCTGGCGACGGTGTGCTCCGGTATCGCGTGTGCGCAGCCTCAACTCCCGCTGGTGAAGACCGACGAGCCGCCTCGGATCGACGGGCGTCTCGACGACGCGCTGTGGGCATCTCTCCCGGGCTCGGACGCGTTCGTGCAGATCGAGCCCGTGGAGGGTGCGGCGCCGGAGCGCCGGACGATCGTGCGGGCGGCGTACGACGAGGGGACGCTCTACATCGCCGTCCGGTGCGAGGACAGGGGCGAGGTGCGCGCGGTCGAGATGGCCCGCGACGGCAGCCTCGACGGCGACGACACCGTGCTCGTCGTGATCGACCCCTTCCGCGACGGACGCAACGGGTACCTGTTCGCGCTGGCTGCGGGCGGCGCACGGATCGACGCGATCCTCGAGGGCGGGCGCGAGAGCTTCGAGTGGGACGGCATCTGGCGGGGCGAAACAAGCGTCGACGCGGACGGGTGGTCGGCGGAGTTTGCGATCCCATTCGACTCGGTGCCCTTCGACCCCGAGGCCGATTCGTGGGGTTTCAACGTGGAGCGGCGCGAGCCGCGGACCGGGGAGATCGTGCGCTGGGCGGGTGCGCGTCGCGAGCGTGAGGTGACCGACCTCGACACCGCTGGTGTGCTCGAAGGCTTCGACGGCACGCAGCAGCAGGGCTTCGGGCTGACCTTCAAGCCCTTCGGCCTGCTCAGCGGGGGCTTCGGGGGCAACGCACCGGATGCCGAGGCAGGCTTCGATCTGTTCTACCGCGTGACACCCAAGGTCAGCGCCGCGATCACGTTCAACACGGACTTTGCCGAGGCGGAGGTGGACCAGCGCCGTGTGAACCTGACCCGCTTCCCGCTGTTCTTCGAGGAACGTCGGGACTTCTTCCTCGAGGACGCGGGCATCTTCGAGTTCGGCGGCATCAACCGGAGCCCACGCCCCTACTTCAGCCGGCGCATCGGGATCGTCGAAGGCACGGAACGCGACATCCTCGTGGGTGCCCGTGTCACCGGGCGTGCGGGGCAGAACCGCTTCGGCGTGCTCAACGTGCAGATGCAGGACGACGACGAGTTGGGGCGCAAGAACCTGGGCGTCGCCCGGATCGTGCGCGACGTGCTCGACAACTCGACGATCGGGCTGATCGCCACGAACGGACGCCCCGACGCCCGCGGCCGCAACACGCTGCTCGGCGCCGATTTCAACCTGGTGCAGACCGAGTTCGCGGGCGGGGCGCTGGTCGTCAGCGGCTGGGCGCAGGGCACGTTCGATGACCCGACCGGGGGCGACGAGGCGCTGGGGTACGCCGTGGGCGGACGGGTCGAGTACACGAGCGACCGCTGGCGGTTCTTTGGGTTCATGGCGCAGGTCGACGACAACTTCCGCCCCGGGCTCGGGTTCGTGTCGAGGCCCGGCGAGCGCGAGCACATCGCGTCGCTCACGCGGACGTTCCGCAGGCCTCAGGGTGTGTGGGTGCGCGAGATCGACGTGCGAGCGTTCGCGGACGTGTTCACGAGCGAATCGGACATCGTGCGCACGGCGGAGCTCGCGTTCCCCGACATCACGATCCGCTCGGCGGCGGGCGACTTCATCAGCGCCGAGCTCGAGTGGGAGCGCGACAACCTGAACGAGCCGTTCGAGATCGTCGACGGCGTGATCGTGCCGCCCGACACCTACGACACGTTCGGCGTCGACTTCGACGCGGGCACGGCAGAGACGAGGCCGCTCTCGGTCTTCGGGGGCCTCGGGGCCCGCGGGTTCTACGAAGGGGAGCGTTACGACGCGAGCATCGGCGCCGAGTGGCGCCCCGCCCCGTTGTTCACGGGAGAGGCGGAGTTCGTGTACAACGACGTGAACCTGCCGCAGGGCGACTTCGAGGTCGAGATCCTGCGCACGCGTGCGGACGTGCAGTTCTCGCCCGACCTGACCTGGAGCACGGTGGTGCAGTGGGACAACCAGAGCGACCGGGCGGGGCTGAACAGCCGGGTGCGCTGGGAGTACGAGCCGGGCTCGGAGATCTTCGTCGTGTACAACGAGGGGTACGACGTCGAGGGCACGGAGCTGCGGTCGGCCGAGCGCGAGGCGACGGTAAAGATCGGGGCGGCGTTCCGGATCTGAACCCACGCCCGGCTTACGGGCGATTGGGACTGACGTTGATGACCTGCATCTGGACCGGGTGCCCCGGGAGCCGTCCGGTGATCGTGCGAGGGATGGGCGTTGCGCTCCGGCACGAGAGGATCAGGTCGAAGGGCTCGTTCGCAGCACTCCCCTCGAGCCTCAACTGCATCCGGTCGATCGGGTAGGGTGGCAACTGGCTGGGCAGACGCAAGCCGGTGCTCCAGACCGGAACGGTAAAGCGGTGCAGGTCCCCGCCGCACCTCCCTTGGGGCAAGGGTGGTCCGTCGTATCGGTAGCGGACGCCCTCGGGTTTCGCGCCAGCGCCGGGCGAGGCGTCGAACACGGTCCAGTCGTCACGCGACCCGAGACGGACGCTCGCGCGGTCGAGCCGCGTGCCCTCGATGCTGCATTGCTCGTGCAGGCGCGCGACGAAGGCCAGCCGCAGCCCGTCGTCAGCGTCGTACTCGGTCGCGCCGAGGATGAGCCCGTGCAGCCGCCCCCGGAGCCTGTCCATGCAAGCCTCGTGCGCCGCACGCCCCCGGACGAGCTCGTCGCGCAGGAGCCAATCGCTCAGAGGCATACCCATCTCGAACGCCTCACGCTCGGTGACGCCCGGGGTTGGCTCGCAGCCGAGCTCGCGCCAGTACGCCGTCGCCCACGACGTCCAGGCCGACGGCGGCTCGTTCCGGATCGCGTGTCTCCAGCGCAGCCGCAGCTCCTCGCCCAGCGAGTTTGACCGCCCGGCGTTGATCCGGCCCTCCGAGCGGACGAAGTCGGTCCATGGGCTCACAGGCAGGAGGTTCGCTGGAGGCGGGGCGGGGGCCACGGTCTCGAGCAGCGGCGCGGCGGCGACGAGCGCCGCGGTCGGGACGTACGCGCGCCAGCCTCTGGCGTCGGCGGCCGGCTTGCCGGCAACGACCCAGCCGAGCAGGACGACCACGACCGCCAGGCGCGCCTGCCAGTAGCGTCTCCGGGGTTTCCGGAGCTGGCGGAGGCTTCGGTGCTCCGAGCCGCACTCGGGGCAGGTGACGGGCAGGCCGGCTCGCTCGACGTGCGGGGTGAGTGTGTACCAGCAGCGTCGGCAATGCGGGCGACGACGGTCGCGGTCGCCGAAGAACGCCCACAGAACGCCCAAGAGGCCCATCGCCACCAACGCCCATCCAATCCCGGTCCAGATCCACACCGGCATCGACTGAGCATACGGGCGAGCGTGGCAGGGGTTCGCATCGGCTAGGCTGGCGTCATGCGACGCTGTGTGTTTCTCGATCGTGACGACACGCTGATCTTCAACCGGACGCTGCCCGCGCCCGCGGACCCGCCCTCGGGGTGGAAGCCCGGGGATCTGTACGACCCGGAGCGGGTGGAGCTGATGCCCGGCGCACTCAAGGCGTGCCGGGGGCTGCACGACGCGGGCTTTGCGTTGGTGATCGTGACGAACCAGGGGTGCGTCGCGCGGGGGTCGGCGACGATCGAGCAGGTCGAGGCGGTCAACGCGCGCGTGCGCGAGCTACTGGTTGGCGAGGACGGCGGGGCGTTGATCGAGCGGGTGTACTACGTGCCGTATCACCCCAACGGGTTCGTGCCCGAGTACACGCGCGAGCACCCGTGGCGCAAGCCCCAGCCCGGGATGCTGCTGGCTGCGGCGGAGGACCTGGATCTGGATCTGTCGCGCAGCTGGCTGATCGGCGACATGCCTCGGGACTGCGAGGCGGGCGTGAACGCGGGTCTACCGGCGGCGCAGTGCCTGCTGTGCGGGCCGGAAGGCGATCACGCGACGGTGCTGGACGCGGCAAACGTCGTGCTGGGATCGGTCTAGCACGGCGAGTACGCCCCGGGTTCGCTCAGTATGCCAGACGCGGCCCCGCGATTGGCGGCTTCTATGCTGCGTGCGTGCCGAGACCGCCCGAGACGCCGCTGCGCCTGCTGGTCGTCGCCCCGAGCTGGGTGGGGGACGTCGTGATGGCGACACCCACGCTGCGCCGGATCCGCGACGCGCTGCCCGGCGCGACGATCGGCGTGCTGCATAAGCCTGGTGTCGGAGCGGTCTTGGAAGGCCTGGACTCGTTCGACGAGCTGATCGCGGCCCACCCGGGCGGCATGATGGGACACAAGCACTCTGCGGCCAAGCTCAGGCAGCGCCAGTTCGACACCGCCCTCCTGCTGACCAACTCGTTCTCCACCGCGCTCACGACGCGGATGGCGGGCATCCCGCGTCGGATCGGATACGACCGCGACGGCCGGGGCATGCTGCTCACGCACAAGCTGAAGGCGCCGAAGAACGGCAGCGCGTGGGCGATGGTGCCTGCTGTGGACTACTACTGGCACGCGGCGAGCGCGCTGCTGAACACCTCCTGCGGCGATGCGACACACGACCTCGAACCCGCGAACGCCGCGGGTGACCATCGGCTGCCCGACGAAGCGTTCATGGAGCTCGGCGTGAGCGACGCGGACGAGGCCAAGGCGGACGAGCTGCTCCGCGCGGCGGGCATCGATGACGAGCGGTACGCGATCCTGAACCCGGGCGGGAACAACCCGGCGAAGCGATGGCCCGCCGAGCGGTTTGCGGAGCTCGCCAACGTGCTCGCGCGCGAGCATGGCATGGCGGTGTTGGTCAACGGCTCACCCGCGGAGGCCGAACTCGCGGGTGAGATCGCGGAGCTCGCGGAGACCGACCCGGTGAGCCTGCCAGGGGTCGGCGGGACACTCGGGGGGCTGAAGGCGCTGGTCCGCCGGGCGGCGGTGCTGGTGACGAACGACACGGGCCCCCGGCACTTCGCTGCCGCCCTGGGCACGCCGCTGGTGACGCTGTTCGGGCCGACCGACCACCGCTGGACGAGCATCCCGACGCGTCCGGGCGGGCCCGAGATGATCCTGACCGCCGACCCGGGGCTTCCGGCTTCGGAGTCGGCGAACGATCATCCGGAGCGGTGCCGGGTGGACCGGATCGGGCTGGACCGGGTCGAGGACGCGTTGGCGCGGGTTCTCGGAGGTGCAGGCGGGGTGAACTGAGGCCCGGTGTGCACCGATTGGTTGACCGGAAGGCCGTTGGCCTTACTATTCGCTCCGCTGGCGCGATCGCCAGCGGTACATCTGGGGACGTAGCTCAGTCTGGTAGAGCGCTTCCATGGCATGGAAGAGGTCGTCGGTTCGAGCCCGATCGTCTCCACTTTCCGCAAGCACCGCCGAACGCTTGAGATAGCGTGCCCGCCCAGGTGGGAGCGGTGCAGCCCGAGGGTCAGCTCAATCCGCTCGACACTTCCGGGCGTTGCCTGAATCGCGACACGCCGGGTACCTGACGCCCAGAGGGAGTCGCGCGATTCGACCGAGGTGCTCGTCGCCGCTCGGGCTGACGGGCTCGCCGGTGCTCCGCGAGGGCGGCGATCACGTCGGATATCGACATCGCCCACCGTTTCGCGTTCAGCGCGGTATCGAACCCAGTAGCCGTCGATGGCTCGAGTCGGCACCGTGAGGAGTCGCTGCCGAGGCATGGATGGCAGCGGCTCCGAGGTCCACAGCACTCAGAGTTGATCCCAGTTCGCCTCTGAGAATTCATCAGCCAGGCATCTGAGCGTGAGTTGCCGTTGCGGGAGTTCCCGATTCGACGGGGCAAAGGCCTGCTGTCAGATTTCCTTGCCGTGCCGCCGCTTCGGACCCTCCGCCGAGGAATACAATTGAGACCCGGTCTCAACAAGGAGCCTTCTGTGAAGACTAAAGAGCTGTTTCTCTGCCTGCTGGCATGGATCGTGGCATCGCCCGCGATCGGGCAGGGAGTCGTGAACGTCTACTCGGCGCGTCACTACGACACCGATCGATCGATCTACGAGCGGTTTACCGAAGAGACCGGCATCGAGGTGAACCTGCTCGAGGCGAAGTCGGACGAGTTGCTGACCCGCCTGCGCAGCGAGGGCGACGCGAGCCCGGCGGACGTGTTCATCGCGGTGGACGCGGCGCGGCTCCAGCGGGCCCAGGACCAGGGCGTGTTCCAGCCGATCTCGTCGGGCGAGATGGACATCGACGTTCCCGAATCGCTCAGGCACCCCGAGGGCCTCTGGTTCGGTCTGACCACACGGGCGCGCGTGATCTTCGCCTCGCGCGAACGCGTGGGCGACGATGTCACGCTCGACTACGAGGACCTCGCGAAGCCCGAATGGAAGGGCAGCGTGCTCGTGCGGAGCTCGTCGAACGTGTACAACCAGTCGCTGGTCGCGTCGATGATCGAGACGCTGGGCGCGGATGCGACGGAGGCGTGGTGCAAGGGGCTGGCGCAGAACTTCGCTCGCAAGCCCCAGGGAGGCGACACCGATCAGATCCGCGCGCTCGCCGCGGGCGAGGGCGATGTCGCGATCGCGAACCACTACTACTACATGCGGATGCTCGCAGGCTCGGAGAGCGACCGGGCGGCGGCCGCCAAGGTGCGCGTGATCTTCCCGAACCAGGGCAACCGCGGCACGCACGTGAACATCTGCGGCGCCGGGGTCATCGCGACCGCTCCGAACCGTGAGAACGCGATCCGCTTCATCGAGTTCCTGCTGAGTGACGAGGCCCAGCGCGTCTTCGCATCCGGAAATCAGGAGTACCCTGTGGCCAACGGTGTGGAGGTTGACCCGACTCTCAAGCTGCTCGGGCAGTTCAAGGCCGACACGGTCAACGTCGCGGCGCTCGGACGCAACAACGCCGAGGCTGTCAGGATCATGGATAGGGCGGGATGGCGATGAACACGATTTCACGACGGGGTGTGCTCGCGGCCGCGGCGGGCTCGTACGCGGGTCTGGCTCTTGGCGCGACCGCGGGCAGACGGAGTTCTCCATCGCAAGTCAACTCGGACGACCCGGCCCACTGGGCACGCGCCGTCGACGAGGGCATCGCGTACTTCAGCGAGCGGTGTCAGGACCAGCTGCCCCTGGTGATCGACCTCGAGAACGCGATCAAGTCGGGCGATCTCAAGGCGGCGAAGCGCGCATACGTTGAGTCGCGCCCGCCGTACGAAGAGATCGAGACACTCGCGGCATCGTTCGAGGACACCGACCGCGACATCGATGCGAGGCCTTATGCGTTCGATGAGGGCGAATCGTCGCCCGATTTCCGCGGCTTCCACCGCATCGAGGTGCTGCTGTACGCGGACGGCGACACCGAGGCGGCGCTGCCCTACGCGACCACGCTCGTCGAGAGCATCCGCACGCTCGCGCGGCAACTCGGGGAGCGCGATCGGTTCTCCGCGGCCGGTCAGTTCGGGGGCATGCTCGCGCTCACGACCGAGGTCGCCGCGAAGAAGATCTCGAGCGAGGAAGAGACCTGGTCCGACCAGTCGCTGCTGATCTTCCGTTCGAACTGGGCGGGCGTGTACAGCCAATACCGCCCGTTCGCTCCGCTCGTGCAGACGGCGTCGTCGACGCGGGCCGAGGCGGTCGAATCGGCGTACGCGGCGGCGAGCGACCTGGTCGAGCCCCACTTCGGGCCCGGCTCGGCGGCAGGCACGCCGTACAGCAAAGTCGGCATCAGCGAGCGACGCGCCATGGGCGACGCGAGCATGCGCCTGCGTGACGCGATCGCGGACGCGGCGCAATCGCTCGGCATCGAGGCCTGAGCGTGCAGATCGGCCGGGGTGTGGTGTCACAGCGCGAGCGCTTCGCGTGGATCGCCGCGAGCGCCTGCGTGTGCGCGATCGTCGCTGTGCCCCTCCTCCGCGTCGTAGCGAGCGTGTTTCAGGACTCCGGCGATGTCTGGGAGCATCTCGCAGCCACACGACTGCGGGCCTACGCCACCGGGACCGCAGTGCTCGCGGCGTTGGTCTGCACGGGCGCGTTCCTGCTCGCCGTTCCAAGTGCGTGGCTGCTTTCCCGGTACCGCTTCCCGATGTCGCGGCTGCTTTCGCCAGCCATGCTTCTGCCGCTCGCGGTGCCCGGGTACGTCGCGGCGTACGCGTACACAGACCTGTTCTCGGTTGCCGGACCGGTGCACGGGTTCCTGCGGGAGCGAGGGCTCTCGTCGTCAATCGGGTGGCTGGTACCGGACATGCGCACGATGGGTGGTGCGGCGGTGGTGCTGTCGTCAACACTGTTTCCGTATGTGTACTTCGCCGCCCGGGTCGCGTTCCGGGAACAGCCTGCGGCCGCGGTCGAGTCGAGCCGGGTGCTCGGCGCGGGGCCCGTCGCGACGCTGCTTCGGGTGGAACTCCCGCTTACTGCACCGGCGATCGGGGCGGGGCTCATCCTCGTGCTGATGGAAACCGTCGCAGACTTCGGGACGGCTGACTACTGCGCCGTCGATACGTTCGCGACGGGTGTGTACCGCACATGGCTCGGGTTCGGATCCGAGATCGGTGCGGCGCAGCTCTCAACCGTGGTGATCGGAGCATTGCTGCTGATCGTGGCCTTCGAGTCATGGATTCGTCGGCGACGCGTCACGACGGATCCGGGGTGCCGGCTGATGGGAGACCCGCGTGCGCCGCTCCGCGGCTTGCTCGGGCTGGGAGCGATGCTGGTCTGCGTGCTCCCGCTCCTGCTGGGCTTCGGCATTCCCGTTGTGCACCTCGCGCTTCTCGCGTTTGGTGATCGTGGCTCGTCAGGCGAGGTCTCGGTCATTGATGCCGCCCAGCACACGCTCACGGTCTCCTGCATCGCGGCGGGGATCGGGGTGGTGCTCGCGGTGATGCTCGCGGCGTCGCGGCGCTTCGCCCCGGGGCGGCTGTCCCGGGGTTTCGGGGGCATAGCTCGGTTCGGATACGCGGTGCCCGGACCGGTGATCGCGATCGGCGTGATCGCAGCGGTGTCGGGCCTCAGCAGCCTGCTCCGCTCGTTCGGCCTCGACCGGGCGGCGGGGCTGATCGCGGTTGGCTCCCTCGTGGCACTCGTGCTCGGGTATCAGACCCGGTTCCTCGGCGTCGCCATCGCATATGTTCGCGCCGCATTCGACCGGGTGCATCCCCGCGTCGATGATGCCGCCCGCACACTCCGCGTCGGATCGCTCGGGCTGCTGCTCCGGGTGCACGTTCCGATGATGCGGGCCGGCCTGATCGTCGCTTTCATCGTGCTGGTCGCGGATGTTGCCAAGGAGCTGCCCATCACGCTCATGCTTCGTCCGTTCAACTTTGACACGCTCGCGGTGCGAACATACCAACTCGCGTCCGAGGAGCGGCTCGACGAAGCGGCGGGTGCGTGTCTCGCGCTCATCGCCTTCGGCGTGCTTCCGGCGGCGCTGCTCGGTCAGTACCTCGCACGCCTGACGCACACACGAACCGCATCGGACGATCGGAAATGAGCAGGGACACCGAACAACCCGCCCTCCGAGTGACATCGCTCCGGTTCGGGTATCCCGGCGGCTCGGAGTTGCTCCGAGGGCTGTCCCTCGAGGCACACGCGGGCGGGGTGCACGCGGTGCTCGGGCCCTCGGGGTGCGGGAAATCGACGTTGCTCCGCCTCATTGCGGGTCTGGAACATCCCAGCGGCGGGAGCATCGAGCTCGCGGGGCGCACCGTGGCGAGTGAGTCCAGGTCGGTCCCGCCCCACCGTCGCGGGGTTGGCTTCGTCTTTCAGGACTTGGGGCTCTTCCCGAACCGATCGGCGCTGGGGAACGTGATGTTCGGCATGCGAGGCTCACGCCGGGACGTGCGGGCACGCGCGTGTGCTCTTCTTGAACTCGTGGGCATCCGCGACGAGGCGGAGCGCGCGCCCGGCGAACTCAGCGGCGGGCAAAGGCGGCGCGTGGCGCTCGCGAGAGCACTGGGCCCTGAGCCAAACGTGATGCTGCTCGACGAAGCGTTCGACGGGCTTGATGCGGAGCTGCGTCAGGGCGTGCGAGGCGACGTGCTCCGCATCCTCAGGGAACGGGGCATCGCAACGGTCATGGTGACGCATGATGAGCACGAGGCCGAGTGTGTCTCGGACCGCATGACGAGGCTTGCTCGCGTTTCTTGATGCTCGGGCAGGATGCCTGCCGCGGTCACGCGACGTTGGCGGGTGTGTAACCGGCGCAGGTGCTGACTGGGGATACCTTGAGATCGCGCGGAGCGTTCTCGGGGTGGCCGCAGGGCTCGACGACATCGGGCGGCGCCTGATGCGTGATGCGGATCTGGATCAGCTTCTCCGAACCGGCATCGTCGGCTCCGAAATGAGCACACGTGCCGCATTGACCGTCTTGGATCGTGAGCATGTGAACCTCCTGCGGTTGGGTACGGCATTGTCGAGTGAGGTGATGCGAAGCACAAGACGAACATGGGCCGCTTCGGGCAAATGCGACCGGGTCTCAGCCGACTCGCACCGCTCGTGGGACCGATAGCGGCCCCACGGCGCCCCAGGGCCGTCTGATGGGATGACCGGCGGCGGGGGTCGGCATGGCCCTCCAGAGCGATCCGCTCGTGGTTCGTGTTCAAGCCGGCATGCGTCGCGCGTGCTACCTTGGCCGCATGGCCGACGGGAGTGCACCAGTGCTGGAGAGGGAGACGGGGGGCTCGGGCGGCGGTCGGCCGCCGGGCCCGATGGGCCGGTTCCTGGGCTTCGTGGAGTGGCTGGGAAATCTGCTGCCGCACCCGGTGTCGCTTTTCGCGCTCTTTGCGGTGGGCGTTGTGATCGCGAGCGCCATCCTGTCGTGGACGGGGCTGAGCGCCGAGGACCCGCGCCCCGGGAACGAGGGCGAGGTGTTCGTGGTGACCAGCCTGCTCTCGGGCGAGGGCGTGCGCTGGATGAGCCAGAACATCGTGAGCAACTTCGCGGGCTTTGCGCCGCTGGGGACCGTGCTGGTCGCGATGCTGGGCGTGGGCGTCGCCGAGAAATCGGGGCTGCTGACCGCGATCGTGCGGGGGATGGTGCTCGGCGCGCCGCCCAGGCTGGTCACCGCCGTCGTCGTGTTCGCGGGTGTCCTGAGCAACACGGCGAGCGAGATGGGCTACGTCGTGCTCATCCCGCTGGCGATGGCGATCTATCACTCGCTGGGTCGGCACCCGTTCGCGGGGATGGCGGCCGCCTTCGCGGGCGTCTCGGGCGGGTACAGCGCGAACCTGCTGATCGGCACGGTCGACCCGCTGCTGGCGGGGATTACCGAGGAAGCGGCGCGGCTGATCGACCCGGCTTACGAGGTCCACCCCGCGGTCAACTGGTACTTCATGATCGCCAGCACCTTTCTGGTGACGGGCGTGTGCTGGGCGGTGACGACGTTCATCGTCGAGCCCAGGCTCGGCGCGTACGACGTCAGCGAGGCCGAGGACGACCTCCGCCTGGCCTCGGGTGAGGCGGCGGCGGAGATGAAGCCGGTCTCGCGTCGCGAGTGGGTCGGCATCGCGTGGGCCGGGCTCGCCTGTGTGATCGTGACGCTGGGGATCGTGGTGCTCGCGGGCCCGGGGGGCGAGCCCGTGCGCGGCGTGCTCGGCTGGCTGCCGGGCTGGGGTGTGCTGCAGAACCCGGACCCCGACGCGGCGGGCGCCGAGCGATTCCGCCCGCTCTTGCGCAGCGTGGTCCCGATGATCGTGGTCTTCTTCGTGGTGCCCTCGTTCGTGTACGGGCGCATCGTCGGCACGATGAGGAACGACAAGGACATCATCAACGCGATGGCCAGCGCGATGCGGAGCATGGGGCTCTACATCGTGCTCGTGTTCTTCGCCGCTCAGTTCGTCGCGTTCTTCGGCTACTCGGGCCTGGGCCAGATCCTGGCGGTCAGGGGCGCCGACCTGCTGATCGCGATGAACCTGGACAACCCCGCGGTGTTCGTCCCCTTCATCCTGATGTGCTGCTTCGTGAACCTGGTGCTGGGCTCGGCCAGCGCCCAGTGGGCGATCACCGCGCCGATCTTCGTGCCCATGCTCATGACCATCGGGTACAGCCCCGAGGTGATCCAGGCGGCCTACCGCATCGGCGACAGCACCACCAACATCATCACCCCCATGATGAGCTACTTCGGGCTCATCCTGGCCGTCGCGACGCGGTACAAGCGGGACCTGGGCATCGGCACGATGGTGGCGACCATGCTGCCCTACTCGATCGCGCTGCTGATCGGGTGGACGCTGCTCTTTTACCTGTGGGTCTTCGTGCTGGGCTTGCCTGTCGGGCCCGATGCACCGACGACGTACGAGCTTGTCGTGTCCTCGGCCTCGGGATAAGCCCGGCAGCGAAACGGCGGCACGGCCTTTGTTTCGTGAATTCGTACATGTGTGTCACAGCCGGGACGAGATTTCGGATAGCGTGAGCGGGGGAACCCCGCTCAGGAGAGGCCGCATGATGAGCCAGATCCGTGTGTCCGCCCTGCTCCTCGCGTTCGCGCAGCCAGTGCTCTGTCAGAACGAGTCCGGGCAGCACACGCTGCGCTACGACATCGAGCCGGGGCTGACGTACGCCTTCGAGCAGACCATCTCCATGCAGATGGACCTCGAGATGAACTCGGGCTGGCAGCAGATGCAGATGGACCAAGCGTCGGACCAGGTGGCGCGGGGCTCCATCGAGGTGCTCGAAGTCGCGGACGGCGTGACGACGGTCGCGCGGGTGACGTTCGACCACACCAGCGGCACGACCATGACGAGCAGCGCGATGCCCCAGCCGCAGGGTGCGCGGTTCGAGCTTGCGGGGCGCACAATCATCGCGACCGTGCAGGCGGACGGCTCGCTGAGGATCGCCGATGAGGGCGGCGACATGCTGCCCAACCTCATGCCCGATACGACCCAGCTCGTGCGCAGCATCGCGATCCCGGACCCGGCGTTCCCGCCTGCGGGGCCCATCGGCGTCGGCGACTCGTGGACCGCGATGCTCGGCTCGCCGAACGAACCGATCCGTCCGGAGTACACCTTCACGCTGCGATCGGTCGACGGCGGCGCGGCAACGGTCCACGCCCAGGGCCGGGTGTCATCGGAAGCGGAAGGCATCAGCTTCGCAGCCGATCTCACGGGCGAGGTGGTCATCGACCTCGCGACCGGGCTGCCGGTCTCGTCTGTGCTCTCGGGCCCGATGACATCGAGCGGCGAGAGCGACATGGGCGGCGTCACGACGACGATCGAGGGCGAGGGCACCATCACGCAGAAAACCGCGATCACGTTCGACGACGGAGCGTCGCCCCGGGCACCGAAGGCGACCTCGACGGAGCCGGTCACGGATAACGACGGGTGGTCGACGTACAGCCACGCGCCGTCTGGCTTGGCGTTCCGGCACCCGGCGGACTGGAGGATCGAGAGCACGGCGCAGGGGCTGCAGATCATCCCGGCGGGCTTCGACGCCGACCGCGAGCTGCTCTTCGGCTTCGGCGCGCCCGCGCAGGGCGAGACCGACCCGGCCTCGCCGGCCGCGCAGCAGAACCTCGACATGGTGATGCGTGCCCAGGCCCCGACGTTCGCGCGCCAGGGCGCACCGGAGCGGATCGAGGTCGACGAGGGCTCGGCCGCCAGCTACCGATACGCCGGGCAGATGCCCGACGGGCGGCGCGGCATCTGCACGATGCATGTGCGCATCATCGGCGGGAACGCGGTCGCGATGGGCATCCTGGCGGACGAAGAGCGGACCACCGAGCGGCTGCCGGTGCTGCGGGGCATGTTCGAGTCCGTCCGCGAGGACTCGGGCGAGAACGCTGGGCCGGCCCCGGAGGGCGAGGCGGACACCGACGACCGCCGGCTCATCGGCATGTTCCAGGGTGAGGTGCTCAACAACAGCGTCGAGGGCATGTACATCAACACCCAGCTCGTGTACGCGATCGGCGCCGACGGGCGCGTGTACTTCGGTGCGCAGTCCGCGATGTCCGCCCACAAGCGCGACTACAACCAGGAGCTGGTCTGGACCGCCCACGGCGAGAACGCGGGCGACGTCCGCAGCGGCGCGTGGAGCGCGAAGGACGGCTTCCTCACCGTGAAGTGGGACGACGGGACGCGATCGGTCTTCGCCTATGGCTTCGAGCCCGACGGCGCACTCGTGCTCCGCAACCCGCAGACCCGCGAGCTGATCAACTTCTTCCCTCGCATCCGCTGATCGGACGAGCAGGCCTACTCGACGTTGGTCCGGAGCAGGTAGTCGCCCGGCTGGAGCGCGTCCTCGAAGCCCCAGAGCGGCGTGCCGTACATCGAGTCACCCTTCTGATGGTCCTTCCACACGTTGATCGGGCGGTCGATGACGAGCTCCGGGTTCTCGTGGTCGGCGACGAAGAGCCGGACCTGGAGCTTCGACTTGTCGGAGAAGTACCACGTGCCGTTGCTGTAGGTCCACTTGGTCTCGCGGGCCCAGTTCTCTGAGGGGATGCGCACGGCGAGCAGGTCGAACTCGGCCTGCTGCACGGTCCAGGCGCTCTTGGCGGTCTCGATCGCCTTGTTGCGGTCGTCGCCCGTGAAGCGGTCGGCAGGCATGCGGTTCTCTCGGATGATCAGCTCGCGGAGGGAGTCGGCCTGCTCCTTGAGCTGGGCCTGGGTCTGGTCGATCTCGGCGCGGAGCGGGGCCGCGGCGGCGGGGTCGATCGCCTCGAGCAGCAGCAGGTTGTCCTGTGCGAAGCTCATGGTCTGGGGGATGCCGCCCGTGAACCAGAGCGGCTTCTGCTCTGCGACCGCGTCGGCCGCGTACTGGCGCGCCTGCGCGAGCTCCTCGCGGATCGACGCGGGCAGGGCCTGGCCCTCGGCCTCGGCGGCGGCCATGAACTCGGCATGGTTGCGCAGGAACCCGTTGCCCACGCCCTCGATCGTCTTGCCCTGGTCGGTCTGCTGCTGCATGAGCCGGGCGTACTGCTGCGCGATGCGGATGCACTCGGCCTTAGCGGCCTCGGACTGCGCAAGCGACTCGGCGGCCATCGGGCGGTTGGTCTTGAGCAGCATCGGGTCGCCGAACATCACCGACAGCTCGCGGAGCCGCTTGCGGTCGGCCTCGAACTCGGGGTAGTTCGCGGGGTTGATCAGGTCCTGGAGCTGGGCGTGCAGCGGGTTGAGGTAGTCGGCAGCGGTCACGACCTTGGCGTCGGCGTTGACCAGCCGCTGACGCACCTCGGCAACGCCCCGGCCGTCCTCGGGCAACTGCGCGAGCGTGTCGGTGGCGAAACCCGACTTGCGGCGGGCGTTGTCGACGACACCCCGCAGACCGATTACCTCGCGGTGGTCGATCCCGAGCTGGTCCTCGACGGCGCGGAGGCGCTCGGTCGCCTCGGTGAGCTGCTGGGCGTTGCCCTCGACCTCGCGCACGTGGAAGTTGGCGTTCTTGAGCAGCTCTTCCTGCTGGTAGTTCAGGGGCGTGCCCTCGGGTGCGGGCTCGGCGGGGGCGTCGGAGCCCGTGAGGAAGGCACGGAGGCGGTTGTACTCCTCGGCGGCAGCGGTGTAGCGGGCAGCGGCCTCGTCGCGTCCCTCGGTCCCCGCGGGGATCTGCTCGAGGAGTTGCTTGGCGGGCGTGAGGTCGTCGAGCACCTGCTGGAGTCGGTTGGCGAGCAGCTTGCCGGCGGAGCCTCGCGGGGGTTCGGTGCGGCCGCGGATGCTCGACGCGACCGATTCGAGGTTCGTCTCGGCGCGCCGGAGCAGGCCGTTGACCTTCTCGACATCGCCCAGTGCCGACGGCGCGACGCTCAGGCTCGCCATGACGGCGACGAGCAGCAGGGCCAGCCTGCCGATTCCCACGGTGTGCATGCTCATTCGGTTCCCCCTCTGGTCGCGTGCACTGACGGCGGACCCGCCGTGCGTCTCCGAGTAGCCTACCGCGGGTCCGACCGGGAATCACGTGTTTCGATGTCACCCGCCTCGTACCCTCGCTCATGCTGCTTCACCTGCTCTGCCTTGGCGCTGCCTCGACCCAGCCCGTGCTCGAGCCGATCGGGCGCTACGAGACCGGCATCTTCAACAAATCCGCAGCCGAGATCGCGGCGTACGACCCCGAGAGCCGGCGGCTGTTCGTGACCAATGCTGCGACGAACGCCCTCGACGTGCTCGACCTTGCGGACCCGAGCGAACCCGCTCTCGAGTTCTCGATCGCGCTGGGCAGCTTTGGCGGGGGGGTGAACTCCGTCGCGGTGAGGAACGGCGCCGTCGCGGTCGCCATCGGGGCTCGGACGAAGACCGACGCCGGGAGTGCCTTGCTGTTCAACACCGACGGATCGCATCTGGCGACGATCGAAACCGGAGCGTTACCGGACATGATCGCGTTCTCGCCCGACGGGCGATGGCTGCTGACCGCCGACGAGGGCGAGCCCAACGACGACTACAGCATCGACCCGCCCGGTTCCGTGACAATCATCGAGCTGGTCGACGGAAGGCCAGGCAGGGTGCGGCACGCGTCGTTCGATCGCTTCGACGAGATCGGCGTGCCCGAGGGCGTGCGCGTGTTCGGACCGAATGCGAAGCCGAGCCAGGATCTCGAGCCCGAGTACGTCACATTCGCGCCCGACTCGCGGACGGCGTACGTCTCGCTGCAAGAGAACAACGCGATCGCGGTCGTCGACATCGTGCGAGGCGAGGTGACCGAGTTGCTGCCGCTGGGCGCGGCCGATCAAGCCCTGCCTGGGCAAGAGCTCGACGCGTCCGACCGCGACGCTGGTGTGAACCTTCGAGGCTGGCCCGTGCTGGGCATGCGTCAGCCCGACACGATCGCGGCGTGCACGATCGAAGGGAACACATACATCCTCACTGCAAACGAGGGGGATCCTCGCTCGTACGACACGTACGACGAGGCGGTGCGCGTGGGCAAACTCACGCTCGACCAGGACGCGTTCCCGGATGCCCACGGATTGCAACGCGATGAGAACCTGGGAAGGCTGCAGGTCACCCGCACGCTCGGTGACGACGACGGTGATGGCGACTTCGACCGGCTCTTCGCGTTCGGAGCCAGGAGCCTCTCGGTCTTCACCACCGAGGGTCGTCTGGTTGCCGATACCGGCTCGCTCTTCGAGCGCGTCACGGCGGAGCGGCTTCCAGAGCACTTCAACAGCGACGGAAAAAAGAACGGCAGCTTCGATTCCAGATCCGACGTCCGAGGTCCGGAGCCCGAGGCGCTCGCCGTGGGCGTGGTGAGCGGGCGGACGCTCGCGTTCGTCGGGCTCGAGCGCATGGGGGGGATCGTGACGCTCGACCTCTCCGATCCAGGCAGCCCCGGGTTCGTGGGATACACGACCACGCGCGACTTCAAGGGCGATCCCGAGCATGGGACGGCGGGCGATCTCGCGCCCGAGGGGTTGGTGTTCATCGATGCTGCGGACAGCCCCACGGGCGAGCCTCTGCTCATCGCGACGCACGAGGTCAGCGGGAGCGTCACGGTCTTCGCGGTCCGGGATCGGTGACACCCATCAGGGCTGGGACGCCGGATCGACTCCGACCTGATTGCTGGGCGCGGGGGCCTGGCGCGCCATCGCGGTCGTCTCGCGAACGAGGATCACTGCGGCCACGACGAGCAGGAACGCCGCAAACCCCCGGCGGAGGGCGCGCTGGTCGATCTTCGCCTGGATGCGCCTGCCCATGAAGGACCCCAGCCCCCCCACCGCGATGAACACCGCGATGACCGCCCAGTCGGGCGAGACCCCGGCGTCGGTGAGCGCGTGGTGGTGCTTCGCGAGGCCGACCACGCAGTTCATCGTGATGACGACGAGGCTCGTCGCGACCGCACGGCGCATGGGCAGACCCGCGATCATCACGAGCGCGGGCACGATCAGGAACCCGCCGCCAACGCCGACGAAGCCCGTCATCACACCGACACCGATGCCCTGCACCCCCGCGAGGCCGACCGGCGGTCGGCGCTGGGCTCGCTCAGTGTCCGGGGTGTCCCTCTTTGCGCTGCGGCGCCACATCGAGACGGCGGCGGTCGCCATGACCAGGCCGAAGACGATCATCTGGGCGTAGCCCGGGACCAGGCCCGCGATCCAGGCGCCGGCGAGGGTGCCCAGCATGCCCGGCACGCCGAAGAGGACCGCGGTGCGCCAGTCGACGAGGCGGTCGCGGGCGTAGGGGATCGCACCGATGAGCGCGATCGCGCCGACGATGCCGAGCGATTCTGCGATGGCGACCTTGCTCTCGTGGTGCAGCAGGTAGGTGAGGACCGGGACGGTGAGGATCGACCCGCCCGAGCCGAAGATGCCCAGCGAGAGCCCGACCGCGATCGCGCCGAGCGCCGCCCATGCGATGGAGGCGCTCACAGCGGGCGGGCGATCAGCACGACGCACCGCCGGGCGATCGGTTCCAGGGCATCTTGGCGAGTAGCAGCGCCATGCCGCACCAGCCGCTCGCGCCGGCGAAGACGAGGCCCACGCCGATGAACGCGGCGAGCGCGAGGAAGCCCGGGTGCACGAAGGCACCGAGGGCGACACCGAGCGTGACGAGCGAGCCCGCGGTGATCTGCACCTGACGCATCACGGGGATCTTCGGGCCCGAGGCGGGCTTCACCACGGGCTTGCCGGCCTGTTTCCAGGCCTCGATGCCCCCGGCAAGATGAAAGAGCGGCTCGTCGCCCGAGCGGTACTTGTGTGCCGCGACGGCGGAGCGCTTACCCGATCGGCACTGGAAGACCGGGCGCGCATCGCCCAGCCTCGCTCGGAGCGTGGCCGGATCGAGCTTCGACAGAGGCGTGTGGATCGAGCCCCGGATGTGCTCCTCGGCGTACTCGAAGTCTTCGCGGACGTCGACGAGCAGGGCCTCGCCTCGCTCGAGCCAGCTTGCGAGCGTGCCCGGGTCGATATCGGTGACGGCAGGCGGGTTGGGCGCGGTGGTCGTGGTCATCGCTGGTTCTCCTTGGCGCCGGAGGTCTCGGAGTGCTGGGCCCAGGCGATGTAGCCGCCGCGGAGATTCACCACGTCGCGGCCCAATCGCTGGAGGTAGGCGCTCGCGCGGGCCGACCTGACGCCGCTCCGGCAGTTCACGAGCAGCGTGCCCTCGCCCGGCACCTCGTCGAGACGAGCGCCGAGGCGCGTGTGCGCGACGTTCACCGCCCCGGGCAGGTGCCCGCCCTCAAACTCGGTCGCCCGGCGCACGTCGAGGGCGTTCGCCCCGCCCGATTCGAGAACGGAGGCCGCCTCGGTGGCAGAGATCTCGTTGATGCTCGCCGAGGTGTTGCCCGAGGCGAACCAGGCGTGCAGGTCGTCGGGCGTGCACCAGCCCCGGAGATCGTCGAGCCCGATGCGGATCAGGTCGCGCACCGCTTCCTCGACACGCTCTGGCTCCGCGACGATCCAGATGGCATCGGTGTCGCTGACCATCGAGCCCGCGTCGGTGTTGAATGTGCGTGTGAGCGGGAACGAGAGCGAGCCTGGCAGGTGGGCGTCGCGGAAGGCGTCCCACGGCCTGGTGTCGAGGATGACCTGGGCCGAGGCGTCGACGCCCGCGAGCGCCTCGGCGGTGACGCGGGGAGGGATGGTCAGCCCGCCGAGCACGCGGGGCCCATGCTTGTTGTCGCGTTTCATCGCCGCGAAGTAGACGGGCGGCTCGGGCTGGCCCTCGAGGATGAAATCGACG
>JANQQZ010000039.1 GCA_028284805.1 Phycisphaerales bacterium | reverse complement strand
GCCTGTGCGTCGAGATCGAGGACCAGCGGCATGTAGGGCGATGGCTCGTCGGTGCGATCACCGATGGCGACGTACGTGTCCGCATCGATCCCGAGCGTGTCGTAGGCCGGCTGTCCGAGGGGGCTCGCGCTCGGGGTGGGGCCGTCCTGGTTCGGGTCGGCAAAGCCGGCGGGTGTGCCGTCGGGCCCGGTGAGTTCGAAGCGGGTGACAGCGATGACCTCGTCGAGCGGGCTTTCGAGCTGTGCGAGGAGCTCGTGCTGCGCCGCGGCACCGCCGGTGGGCGACGTTCGGCGGACCACGAGGCTCACGGTGCCGGTCTCGGGGTACGTGGTGCGGGTGGGGGCGAAGATGTCGGACGAGCACGAGACGAAGTTGGCGAGCCAGAAGGCGAGATCCGCGCCGTCGACATCGCCGTCGTTGTCGTAGTCACCGTTGCCGGACGGGCTGTCGGCGGGGTCCCCGGAGGCGACAAGAGCGATCATCGCGTTGAACTGGATGAAGTTCAGGCAGCCGCACCCGTTGATGTCGAGTTCGGCGCAGGTCTGGGCCGAAGCGGCGGGGGCGAGCAGGGTGAGCGGGGCGGCGAGGGCGAGGGTGCGTCGCATGGCGATCTCCTTTGGTGTTCTGGATTCGTGTCTGGTTCCATCGTCGTGGCCCGCCCATCGCAGCGATAGAACCTCAGTTGCGCGGGGGTTCAAACATGGAGTCCGATGGGGTACGCTCAGGGTGATGAGCCCGGGATCGCTGACCCATTCGTTGCGGATCGAGCCCGCGGGGACGCGGACGCTCTGGGCCGACCGCGCTGGCCCTTGGCTGGTCGCTCTCGCGCACTACCCGGCGGGCAACGGGCTGCGCTGGCACGCCCACGAGCACGCGTCGTTCCATCTCACCGTCCGCGGCGCGAGCAGGGAGCGCTACTGGAAGGTCGACCGCGGAAAGCTCTCGGGGACCGCGCAGTACTACGCCCCGGGCGTGGGGCACGAGACCGAGTTCGGCCCGGGCGGCGCTGTGGTTCTGCACGCGGTGTCCGATGCCTCGGCGACCGCGGGAGCCGATGTGCTCGCTGAGCCCGACCCCCGTCCGATGCTGGCGGCTCTGCGCGCTCTCAGCGCTGGTGATGCCCCCTCGCTTCTCGAGATCGAGTCGGCGTGCGCCGAGCTGTCCGCATCGCTCGTCGGTGGCGCGCGCTCCGAGGGCGCAACCCCAGCGTGGGCGCTGCGTGTCCGCCAGCGTCTCTTCGAGGCGCCGGGTGATCTGCCAACACTTGGTGAGCTCGCGCTCGAGGCGGGCGTGCACCCGGCCCACCTGGCGCGGACGTTCCGCGAGCGGTTCGGGCGCACCGTTGGCTCGTTCGCCCGGGTGCGCCGTCTGCAGATCGCCGCCGATGCGCTCGTGACGACCGACACGCCGATCGCGGCGGTCGCCCTCGACGCGGGCTTCTGCGATCAGAGCCACTTCGGGCGGGCGTTCGCCTCGCACTACGGCACGACGCCCGCGCGTTTCCGCGCGGGCATCCGCCGCCACTCGATGATCCGTTTCTGATCAGACCCCGTTCTTCGAAGTTGAAGATTCATGCATGGAAGCCGGCCGGGGGAAGCGGCCAGGCACCGCTGATCCTCAGGAGGAGCGAGATGCCGATCCGGCCGACGCCACACGGTGACGAGTGCAAGTCCGATTCAGGACACAGTTTTGGGTTGTGCAGTGCTTCTCTCGAGGGCAGGTTTTTAGGGTGCATGTTTCTGGTTACACCCCACCGTTCAAATTCTTTGAAAGATGATTCAAGAGTTGTTACATTTTGCCCTGTCGTCGTGCCTATTTCGCACCGAGTGGGGGTGATTGGCGTCTAGGATGCCGCTATGCCCGATTCGGCGTCAAATCTAGATATAGCAATCTCCATTGGGGCCGAGCTGCAGGCCGCCCTCATCCGGCTTCTGAGCCCCATCGACGCCGAGCTGCGTGCAATGACATTGGCCCGGGCATTAGGCCTGGATAAGTCGCTCGCGAGCAAGACGGCCCGGTGCGCGAGGCTTGCCAATCCTGTGGAGGTGCTGCTGGATGCGCCGTCGCCCGCGGGCCTCAGGATGGTTGCCGAGGCCGCGGCGGGCACGGGTGCCCCGCCCGAGCGGGTTGCGGCGCTGGGCGCGATCGCCGAGCGTCTCGACGGGTTCATCGACGCGTTCCCTGGGGGGCGGCAAGCACTGGAGACGTCCCTCGCGTTCCAGGTGCCGGCGCGCCGACAGGTGAGCGACCTCCGGGCGCGCCGATCGATTCTCGGCGCTATGGCCCGGCTGACCGGGTTCGAGCTCGACTGCTTCTACACCGCCTACTGGTACGTCCCCAGCGAGGGCGCGCCCGACACCTGCGACAACGCCTGGGTCGGGTGGACCTACGGCCTGCGCCGGCACGGGAACGAGAGCCGGCTGCTCGTCGGCGGCATCAACTCGACGCTCAGCCCCACGGACCTGCAGCGCTACAGCATGTCCGGCGATCCGATCGGGAACGACCCGAGCCGTCTGCTGATCCCGGAGTTCACGACCGCGCCGTGCGATCGGATCGCGCTGCACAAGAGCGACCGGATGCTGGGCCTGATGCTGGAGGGCGACATGCCCGTGCTGGGCCAGAGCGTGAACATCGCGCAGGGGTCGTGGAGCGTCGGGACGGCGCCGCGGACTGGGACGGACGAGAATTCGTGGGAGTACTTCTGGATCACGACGCGCCGTCCGACACGCGTGCTGGTCGCCGATTTGCTCCTGCACGAGGACGTCTACCCGGACGCCGAGCCGGTGATCGAATCTCGGCTGGCGGGGAACCCGTTCCCCCTCTCGACGCTCGGGCCCGAGGCATCGGAGTTCGATCTGATCGAGCAGTCCTACCAGCTGACGCGGATCGATCCGGTCCATCGGGGCCTGCACTGCGCGGATGCACCGGGCGTCGACGAGTTGCTCGAGCTGGTGCACCGCAGGCGTGGGTGGGACCCCGCGTCGATGCGCGTCTGGCGGCTGCGCATCGAGTGCCCGCTGCCCATGGTGGACACACTGTTCTGGATCCGGATGCCCGACGCGCCGTCGCCCTGAACAGCGTGCGGGTGGCTCAGCAGCCCGCGTTGAAGTTCAGGATCCAGCCGTTGAAGTCGGCGGGGGTGCACGCGCCATCGCCGTTCTGATCGCAGGCGGACGATTGGGCGTTGAACGCGAGGATCCACGCGTTGAAGTCCGCGGGCGTGAGCGCTCCATCGAGGTTGGTGTCGGCCGGGCAGTAGGGCACGCCCCGGATGACGTAGGCGGCGTTGCCCCCGCCAGCGGCGACGAGGAACTCGTCGAGCCCGTCCCCGGTGGCGTCGCCGATGCCCACGGCGTCGAAGCCGAACTGCTCGCCGACGGTTGTGCTCGTGATCACGCGCAGCACTGAGCCATCGCAGCCCGAGAGGATCAGGGTGCGCCCGGCGTTGCCCGCGCCGTTGTTGGCGGTGTACGCGCCCGCGATGACATCGCTCGCGCCGTCGCCGTTGATGTCGCCCGCGATCCGCCCGCAGCCGAGCCCCTGGCCCTGGGCGTCGCCCGCGCGGGTCCAGAGCACCTGCCCGGTTGCGCCGCTGATGACGTAGACGCGCCCCGTGCCCGTGCCGAGTGTGCGGTCGGCGAAGTCGCCCGCGTAGACGTCTGGCGTGCCGTCGGCGTCGGCATCGCCCGCGGGCCCGACGAAGAACTGCCCGAGCCCCGAGCCCGTGGGCTCGGCGTCGATGCGCGGGAAGAGCAGTTGGCGGGTCGCGCCGTCGTAGAGGTACACCGCGCCGCGGTTGCCGGGCCCTGCGTTCAGCGCTCCGACCGCGAAGTCGTTGATGCCGTCCCCCGTGATGTCTCCGACGCCAGTGGTCGCAGATCCGAACTGGTCGCCAGCTTCTTCGCCATCGATCGAGTCGAGGATCGAGCCGTCGGCGCCGCTGTAGATGTACGCTCGGCCGAGGTTGTTGACGGTATCGGTGTCGGCGAACGGCGCGCCTGCGAGGACTTCTCCGAAGCCGTCACCGTTCAGGTCGCCCAGGCCCGCGACCGCGTAGCCCAGGGCCTGCGGCGTGGGCGTGGCGATCGTCCGGATCAGCGAGAAGTCGGCGCCGCTGACGATCACGATGGTGGAGCGTGAGTTGGAGCCCCCGATGATGTCGGTGACGCCGTCGGCGTTCACGTCGCCCGCGTCGGCGAGGGCCCAGCCGAAGCTGATGAGCCCGTAGTCGGCGCCGCGGAGCTGTCGGAGGAGCTGGCCCGTGGCGCTGTCGTAGATGTCGATGTACCCACCAGCGGACGATCCGGTCGCGCTGATCATGGACTCGGCGACGCCGTCGCCCGTGATGTCGGCGAGGGGGGAGGCCGCCCATCCGAACCCGCCGGTGCCTGAGAAGCTGTGCAGCGCGCTGGCCTCGGGCTCGAGGAACTGAGCCTGGACGCTCGACACGGCGCAGAGCGACAGGAGCACTGGCAGGGTTCGGACGGGCATGGTCGGCCTCCTCGGTGCATCGGTCCGATGCGTGGGTGTCGCACCGAAGCTACCGCGGGGGCGGGCGGGGCCGCTATCAGATTCGTGCCCGGCGGAGCGCCGAGGGCACGGTCCCGAACTCGGTGCGCCAGGAGGCCGAGAAGTGGGCGTGGCTCGAGAAGCCGAAGCGCAGAGCGATCTCCGTGAGCGAAGTGTCCGATCCAGCGACGGACTCCGCGGCGACACGCAGGCGCAGCATCCGGTAATGACGGGCCAGGCTGTCGCCCGTGTGCTCGCGGAAGACGCGGCTGAGGTGGTAGGGCGAGGCGTCGACCTGGTCGGCGAGCTCGGTGATCGGGAGCATGGCGTCGGTGTTCGGGTCGTCGAGCCTGGTGTTCATCGCGGCGCGTGCGCGCGCGACGAGATCGCGCCGTGCGCGTGCGCCGGGCCCCTCGCGCGGGGGACGGCGCCCCGCCTCGCGAGCCGCCCCGGCAAGCAGCAGCCCGACGATGCGCGTCACCGTGTCGTCGATCTCGACGGGTGTGGGCGGCGTGCCCGATCGCAGTGCCCTCGCGAGCGAGTGCTGCATGTGCGTCGCCTCGGAGACCGCAGGACCGGTGGCGAACGGGTAACCATCGCCCGGCGCGACCAGCCCCGAAGCCGCGAGCGCATCGCGCAGCAGCCGGTCCGAGGGCACGATGAACAGGCAGCGGTCGCCGCGCGGCGACACCACGCGACGCGCATACGCCTGCTCGCGTCGGTAGTACACCACGCGGTTCGGGTCCATCAGCTCGTGGCGTGCGTCCGATCGGTCGATCTCGACGGCCGTCCACGGGATCGCGATCAGCGGGCCCAAGCCGATGCGGTTCTCGGTGTGCCACAGCTCGTGACCGGGGGGCAGCGTGAAGACCCCAACCTTGCAGTGGGGCGAGTGGTGCAGCACCCGGTCGATCGTGGGGGTTGGATCAGGGGCAGCCGGCATTGAAGTTGGAGATCCATGCGCTGAAATCGGCGGGCGTGCAGGCGTCGTCGGCGTTCTGGTCGCACGCGGGTGATTGGGTGTTGAAAGCCGTGATCCACGCGCTGAAGTCTGCGGGCGTGAGCAGCCCATCGCCATTGGTGTCGGCGACACACGCGGGCGTGATCGCAGACTCGGCCCAGGTCGTCGGGCCGTCGTCGGTACCGTCGTTCGGGGTGACCTCGACGCGCACGGCCGATCCTCCCCCGAAGCTCTGCACGCTCGGGATCATGTCGGCGTGCCCGGCGGAGATCACGTCGCGCACCACGACCCCGTCGATCGTCCAGACGTAGCGGTAGCGCACGAGGTCGTGCTCCGTGTCGTCGTAGACCAGATCGCTGTTGATCCGCACTCGGATCGCGTCGTCGGGCGCGGGCGACGCCGGCTTGAGGCTCGGGAACACGGGCAGCGGAGCCTGATTGGTGTACGTCTCGCCCTCCGCGAGCACGCGGATTGGCGTCGTGACCTGGCGCTCGCCGTTCAGATCGAAGGCGACGGTCCACGTGCCCGGGATGCGCTGCATGTCGGCGATGTTCCAGTAGAAGTAGGCCCAGTAGAAGCGCGAGAAGCCCGCGGAGGTGAACCCCAGCGGTCTGGTACCCGAGTCGTAGTCGAGCGCGCCACCCGGTGCGTAGAACCGGAAGCGGTACGTTGTGTTCTGGGGCAGGAAGTTGCCCATGGTCCAGTAGGTCACGCGGTCGGTGTCGAGCGTGACCGAGCGGTCGCGGGGGAACGGCGACAAGAACTGGAAGCCCGGGTCGAACAGCTCGCGGAAGAACCCGAAGTCGCGCGTGTACTGCTCCGTGGGCTTCTCCCACTGGTTGGCCCACATGCTCTCGAAGGGTGAGCAGGGCCCGCTCATGGTCTCGACCCACGAGCCGTTGCGCCAGACCTCGAAGTGCAGGTGGGGCCCGTCGGAGTTGCCGCTGGACGCGACGAGCCCGATCTGCTGGCCCGCCTCGACGCGCTCGCCGACCTCGGGCAGCACCGATCCGTTGCGCATGTGCCAGTAGAACGTCCGCAGCCCGGGCTCGATGTCGCCGTGGTCGATGATGACGTAGTTGGCGGGCTGGTTCGCCCAGACGCGGTTCTGATCGAAGTGCCCGTCGTCGGTGCCGATCACCTCGCCCGGGAGCGCCGCGAAGATGGGCACGCCGATGAACTGCTCCTCGAAGGTCTTGATCCCGACGTCGTGCCCGCGGTGGGTGTGGTAGGTGTGGTCGCCGCAGTCCCAGTCGAGCACGCCCGGGTCGCCCGCGTTCAGATCGGTGTAGTTGTTGAGGAACAGGTCGCCGTAGATGTCGCCCCCGATCGGGTAGAACTCGAAGAGCGGGAACGACCGGCGCGCAGCGTTGGGCGTCCGGCTTGCGTCGGGGAGCGAGGCGTCGAGCCGGCGCATCCACCGCTCGAGCTCGGCGCGCTCACCGTCGGGGATGCAAGGCTGGGCGAGCATGGGCGGCAGGACCGCGTCGTTCCCGCCCGCGACGAACCCGCCCGAGTCCTGTTGCGCACCGGCCGGTCCGACGATCACCAAGATGAGCGTGAGCAAACCAGAGACACGTCTGCGGTTCATGCCTTCGGCCCTCCGAGGGTGTCCTGATCAGTCGCATCCCGCGTTGAAGTTGATGATCCACGCGGTGAAATCGAACGGCGTGCAGAGCCCATCCTCGTTCTGGTCGCAGGCTGGTGACTGCGTGTTGAACGCGGTGATCCAGGCGCTGAAGTCGGCGGGAGAGAGGAGACCATCCCCATTCGCATCGGGCAGGCAGTCGACTGTGGTGGGGACGATCTCATAGAGCACGACTGCGCCGGCGGGGTCGGGGCGGTAGGGGATGTTTGTGGCGCGAGGTGCACCGATCGCAACGAGGTTGTCTTCGATGGCGACGGAGAAGCCGAACCAGCCGAGGCCCCCGCGGTCGTCGCGGATCTCTTCGGGGGCGATGAACATGGTGAGAAGCTCGCCCGTGAGCATGTCGTAGACATAGGTGTTGGTGAAGCCGCAGGGCACGCAGTCAGGATCGGTGAAGACGGCCCCCCCGTTGACGACGAGCAGGCCGTTGTCGGCGGCGAGCCGTTGGCCGAAGTTGTCGCCGAGCACCGGGTTGGGCGAGACGAGGGTGTGCATGAGCTCGAGCGTGGCAGCGTTGTAGATGTAGACGCGTCCGGTGAGGTCGTCGAAGCGGGCGGGGGCGCCGACGGCGAGCAGCCCATTGCTGAGCGCAAGGCTGATGGCGAAGTAGTTCACGTTGGCGTCGCCAACCTGAGGATCGGGGGAGACGATGCTGCCAATGCGGAGCCCGCTCGAGAGCTCAAAGAGCACGACGGATTGTATTCCGTCGGGCTGGAGGCCCGGGTCGGACAAGAACTGCCGCGGGTTGCCGGCGGCGAGCAGCGTGCCCTCGATCGCGAGCGAAGAACCGAACTCCCCGTGGCCGCTCGGGCCGCTGCTCGCCCGAAGCTCGTGGACCAGCTCTCCGGTGTCGACCGAGTAGACGCGCACCTCACCTCTTGCCTGCGCCGCGACCATCCCAGAGCCGACCACGACCGGACCCGAAAAGAACCCGCTGCTCCTGCTGTCATAGCCGGGCAGGTATCGCTGCAGGATCGTGGTCTCGGCGTCGTGCAGCCCGAAGCCGGTGTAGGTGCCCGGCAGCGTGACCTCGTCGACGGCAACAGCGACGATCCCGTCGCCGATGCTGAGCCAGCGGCCGAAGTCGTACGCCTCGGTGAGGTAGTCGGGCCCGAAGCGGGTGGGGTTGGTCGGGGTGTCGAGCCGGAAGCGGAGGCCGATGCCCGAGCCTGTGTTGCTGAACGTGCCGCCGTTGCCCCCGGAGAAGACGTCGCCGTTGGCGATGCCGACCGACCACCCCACGCTGTCGCGAGACACTGCGACGGGGTCCTTGAGAACCATGAACGCCTCGCGGGTGGGCTGGCCCCAAAGCGGGCCCGTGATCGCGGAGGCGAGCACAGCGGCAGTGAGCGGCATCGGCGCGGTCCGGATCATCTTCATGCCTGCAGTCTAATCGAATCTTTGGATTCTCTAACAGCCTTCGTTGAAGTTTAGGATCCACGCGCTGAAGTCGGCTGGGGTGCACTGCCCGTCGGCGTTCTGGTCGCACTCGGGCGCGCCGGTGTTGAAGGCCAGGATCCACCCGTTGAAGTCGGCCGGGGTCAGCGCACCGTCACCGTTGGTATCGGCGGGGCAACACGGGGAGACCGGGAAGGGGCTGATGGAATCGAAGACCGGGTCGAGTGCGTTGCGGATCGTTCCACCGAAGCCGCGAGAGTTGAACAGCACGACGTAGGTGATCCCGTCGCCACGCTGTCGTATGAGGGCGCCGGTGCCCTCGAGCACGCCCGTGTGGTTCCATCGCCAGCCGCCCCGCAGTGTCGGAGACTTGGGCAGGCCGATGCTCGGACCGTTCACCCACTGGTACGCGGCGGCCCGCGCGAGCGCCGACGCGGTCGCGATCTGCCCGCCCTGTCCGATGCGTGCCTCGTGATCCCACGAGCCGTAGGGGGTCCAGACCGCGGGTCCGTTGGCGTCGAACACGTTGGTCGCGAACCCGGAGCCTTGATACCAGGGCTCGCGCGGGTCGTGATCGGCTTCAAAGGTGCGCCCCGCGGCGTGATCGTCGTCGTGGATGCCTATGGGGTCGAGCACGCGCTGCTGGATCGCTTCGTCGAGCGGCAGGCTCGTGAACTGTTCGACGATCAGCCCGAGCGCCAGCCCGCCGATGTTGGAGTACGCGGTGTTGGTTCCCGGTGCGAATTGCAGAGGCTGACCCAGGATCCACCGCAGGGTGCGCTCTCGGCCAGGGGGCGACGCGACGCTCATATCGCCCGCGACGAGGATCTCGCGGTAGGTCAGATCGCCCGCGATACCGCGGTCCCAGCCGGCGGTGTGCTCGATGAGGTGCCTGATACGAACGCCCGCGAGCCGCGTGTCGCCCAGCGAGGGGAAGGGTTCGAGCTCGAGCAACCCGCCCCCGGGCTGCCCGAGGTCGAACGCGAAGTCGTCAAGGGTGAACGCCCCGTCCGCGATGAGCGAGCGTACGGCCGCGACGGTCAGGGGCTTGGACACACTCGCGAGCCGCAGGAGCGCATCGGGCTGCATGGGCGTGGTGCCGAACTGATCCGACCAGCCGTACCCCCGCTCGTAGACGACAACACCGTCGTACGCGATCGCGAGCGTCGCGCCCGGGATCGCGTTCGCGCACATGACATCGAGCACTGCCTGATCGACCGGCGCGAACTCAGGGCGTTCGCACCCGGTCACGGGGCGGCACTGGGCGGAGACCGCACCGGCTGTGATCGACGAGGCCAGTGTCAAGAGCGTCGCGGTGGTCTTCATTTCGCTCGGCGTTCCTGTGTTACTGGCAGCCGTTGTTGAAGTTCAGGATCCAGCTGTTGAAGTCGGCGGGGGTGCACTGCCCGTCGCCGTTCTGGTCGCAGGCGGGGGCGCCGGTGTTGTAGGCGAGGATCCACCCGTTGAAGTCGGCCGGGGTCAGCGCGCCGTCGCCGTTAGTATCGGCGACGCAGTCGGGCGTCGGCTCGTGCTGGAGGAGCAGGATGCTGCGCGGGGGCAGGTCGAGCGAGACCGAGCGCGGGTGCGGCCCGCTGGCGACGCCCTCGATCGTGACCGGGCCCGCGGGGGTGCCTCCGCCTGGGCCGTCGTACTGGGTATCGCTGGAGTTGATGATGACCTCCCAGTCGCCGTCGCGCGGGATGCCGATGCGGTAGTTGCTTCGGGTGCTGTTGGAGAGGTTGACGACCGCGACGAAGGAGCCGCCGCCATCGATGTAGCGCTCGAAGGCCATGACGTCGAGGCCCTCGTTGACGTGGTAGGCCCAGAGCGGGCTGTTGGCGTAGAGCGCCGGCTCGGTGGTGCGCAGCTCGATCAGGTCGCTGTAGAAGTCCACGACACCGGCGTACTGCGTCTTGTGGGCCCAGTCGATCTTGTTGGCTTCCCAGCCGTCGTTCTCGAGCCACTCGGTGCCCTGAAGGATCGCGGGCACGCCCCGGCTGAGCAGCGTGAGCGCGTTGCCGACGACCGTGCGCCCGCGGGCGAAGTCGTCGTCGTTGGGGAAGGTCGTGTCGATCTGGGTGACGGCCCGTTCGTGCCCGTTCAGGGGCCAGGCGTCGTCGTGCAGCTCGAAGTAGTTGAAGACGGACTGGCCCGATACGCCGAAGCCCTGCCCGTCGAGCACGTTGGCGACGCGCTGCATGTTCGCGTTGTTGAAAGCGGCGCCGAAGACCGCGGAGCGCACCGCCTCCTTGAACTCGTTGTGGTACTGCGCATCGAAGCCCAGGCCCGAGCTCGTCGGGTTCGTCACCCACGCGCTGTCGATGTAGATCTCGGCGATCGAGTGCTTGTCCGCGTGCCGGTTCGCCATTCGGTCGTGAAGCGCCCGCACCAGCGCCTGCCCGCTCGACCACTGCGGGGTCAGGTTGCTGTCGGTCATGTACATCACGGCATCCATCCGGAAGCCATCGAGGCGGTACTCGGTGAGCATCGTCTCCCACGAGTCGAGGTACATGTCGAACACGCCCGGCTCGTCCAGGTCGCACTGGGCGCCCCAGGGCGTGTCGACCGGGGGCGTGTCGAAGTACTGCTGGGAGCCGCCGAAGTCCCAGAGGATGTTGTCGCTGATCGATGCGTGGTTGGGCACGATGTCGAGGATCACCGCGATGCCCGCTTGGTGCAGTGCGTCGACCATGGACTTGAAGGTGTAGGGCGAGCCCAGCTTGCTCTCGATCGCGAAGGGCGTGACGGACATGTACCCGCCCGAGAAGTCGCCCGGGAACTCGTGGATCGGGTTGAGCATCACCGCGTTCACGCCCAGGTCGGCGAGGTGCTGAGCCCGCGCGGCAACGTCGACGTACCGCGACGGGTTCGGGGTGCTGCCGAACGGGTCGTTGCGCCCGGCGAACGTGCCCACGTGCAGCTGGTAGATCACGAGCTCTTCCAGAGGCCTCGGGCTGAAGCCGCTGCTCTGCCAGGGGTAGAAGTCCTGATCGACGACGATGGCGTTGTAGTTGTCGCTCGGGTTCAGGCGGGCGGCCCGCGGGTCGCTGTGCCAGTGCGCGTTGTCGAAGAAGTACTTGTACATGTCCTGCGACGCGGCCCCGGGCACGAAGCCCACGAAGTGGTCGCCGACCTTGGTCAGTTGGTCCGAGGTGGACCAGCTATTGAACTCGCCGCGCACGTAGCAGGTGCTGCTCGCGGGCGACCAGACCTTGAAGACGGTGCCGCCGCTGACGACGGTCGCGCCGACCGGCGCGTGGTCGAGGGTCACGAAGTCGATCTCGAACGAACTCGATGTCACGAGCGTGTCGCTCATACCCGAGGCGCTGTAGTAGTCGGTGTCGGTGCCGTCGGTGATCTCGAGCACGTACGACACGAGGTTCGAAGAGGTCGCGGGGATCGTGGCCTCCCAGATGTCGTACGGCCCGCGGCTGGCGACGATGCTGGCGTCGGCAAACCCGACCGAGCCATCGTCGTAGCGCACTCGCGCAGAACTCACGTCGCCGCGGAAGGTCTGGAACTCGACGGCGAAGGACTCCCCGTTCATCGGCACGCGCGGGGCGAGGTCGTGGTCGGTCAGGTGCGACACGCCCTGCCACTGGACGTTGTTGTCGAACTGGGCGTGGGCGTGCGGGGCGAGAACGGCGGTGCCGAGGGCGGCACCCGCGAGGGCGATCATCGAACGTCCGGTCATCGGTGAGGCTCCTGAGTCGTTGCGTCGTGAAACAAGTTTAGCGGCACGCGCACGAATCCCAAAGCCCGACCAACGGCCGAGTTAGAAGTCCTGTATACACACGCCCACAAATGCCCCGGGCGGGGCTCAGGGGCAGCCTTTGTTGAAGTTGATGATCCATCCGTTGAAGTCGGCGGGGGTGCAGATCCCGTCACCGTTCTGATCGCAGGCGGGGCTCCGGGTGTTGAAGGCGATGATCCACCCGTTGTAGTCGGCCGGGCTGAGCATGCCGTCCCCGTTGGTGTCCGCCGGGCACGGGTTCAGGTTGCCCGGGGTGGTGCTGAAGTTGTCGAAGTCGACAGACCACGCCCCGGACGCCGGCCCCGGAACCGGGTTGGCAAGGAGCGAGACCGTTCCCGATGAGAACGGGGTCGGCCCTTCGACCGTGAACGTGACGCGCTGCGAGGAGTTGTTGCGATTGAAGACGGTCATCGTGTACTCGCCGAAGCTCCACACGATGATGACGCGGACCCGCGAGAGATCGAACGGGATCGCAGGAGCGGCGAGCGTGAAGCCCGTGTCGCTCGGCTCGTCGTAGTAGGAGATGCACGCGTCGGGTCCGCCAGGATCGCCTGTGATCAGCGAGAAGAAGAGTCCGGAGTCGGACGACGGGTCGCCTCGGACCTCGAAGCCCGCAACGACGGGGCGTCCGTTCACATCGAGGTCGATGTCGACAGCAGCGCTCCCGTTGGCGTAGCGCGTCGGCTCAGAGATCGTCTCGTCGACGGTGGCCATGCCGGTATCGATCGAGGTGCCCGAGATACGCAGCTTGCCGTTCGCGATTTCGACCGATCCGGTGCTCGTGGTCGTGACCGTCCAGCCGTCGAGGTTGCCGTCGCCGAACTCGTCGCTGAACTGTGCCGCGCCGGGCGAAGCGGAGAGCGTGAGAATCGCTGCCGCAAGCGTTCGCATGGGGTCTTCCTAACTGACCTTCAAGATACCCGGAGGCCCTACGTTGAACAAGGAAACGAGCAGACCGACGAGGTCATATCCCCGCGGCCCTCAGCAGCCCGCGTTGAACCGGATGATCCAGGCGCTGAAATCAGCTGGGGTGCACAGCCCGTCGGCGTTCTGATCGCACACGGGTGACTGGTTGTTGTAAGCGATGATCCACGCGGTGAAATCCGCGGGGTTGATGATCCCGTCGCCGTTGGTGTCGCCGAGGCACACGTCGATCACTCCCGCGGCGACGACCGTCGCGGAGCCGGTGATGTTCGTGGTTACACCGGGCTGCACCTGGCTCGTTGCCGCGAGGGGCACGGTGAGCGTCACGCTGACCTGGTCGCCCACGATGAAGACGGCGCCGGTCGCTTCGACCTGCGCAGACCCCAGCGTGCTGAGATCGATCGCGACCGTTCCGATCGTGGCACCGATCGCGCCCGTACCTGACGCGTCGAACGTTCCCAGGGTCTGGCTGGGCACGTCCGAGATCACGAACGCGCCCGTGCCGTCGACTGTGCCGGTGGTCGGCGTGCTTGCGACAGGCTGGCGCAGCCCGAGCCCCGTGCCGACGCCCGTGATCGAGCCCAGGCCCCCGTAGTCGTAGTCGTAGCCCAGTTCGTCGCGCGCCGTGAATCGGAAGCTTCTGAGCGTCACCGACGTCGGCATCCCGGTGTTGTTGAACTCCATCACCGCGACTCCCTCGACGGGGGAGCTGTCGAAGCTGCTGCGCGACCCTCCGGGGGTCTCGAGCTCGATGGTGACGCTGATCAGCGACTGATCGGGGATGACGGCCAACTGAACGGTCTGGCCCGCAGCGCCATGGGCGAGCAGGAGGCCCGAGAACCCGAGGATCGCTGCGGCGGGGGTGATGTTCATACCACGACGCTATCGAACCGAGCCCCCGCGAGCAAGCGGGAGCCGGGATCTTCCTGGGGTGATCACGCCCCGGTCGTCACGGGCAGCCGTTGTTGAAGTTGATGATCCAGCTGTTGAAGTCGGCGGGCGTGCACAGCCCGTCAGCATTCTGGTCGCACGCGGGCGACTGCGCGTTGAAGGCGATGATCCACCCGTTGAAGTCGGCGGGGCTGAGCATGCCGTCCCCGTTGGTGTCGGCGACGCAGGTGTCGATGGTGCCTGTCGCGACGACGGTCGCCGAGCCCGTGATCGTCGCGGTCACACCAGGCTGCACCTCGTTCGTGGCGCTGATCGGGACCGTGACGGTCGCGGTGACCTGGTCGCCCGTGACCCCGACGGTCCCGGTCGCGTCGACCGTGGTCGCCCCGAGCGTGCTCAGGTCGATTGCAACCGTGCCGATGGTCGCGCCGATCACGCCCGTGCCCGAGGCATCGACCGTGCCCAGGGTTTCGTTGGGCACGCCCACCAGCGAGAACGCGCCGCCGGCGTCGACCGGGCCGCTGGTCGGGGGGCTGCCCGAGGGCTGACGAAGCCCGAGCCCAGTGCCGACGCCCGTGACCGACCCAAGCACGCCGTAGTTGTAGCTGAAGTTCAGATCGTTCTGCGCAGTAAAGAGGTAGTCGGAGAGGGTGATGGACGCGGGCATCCCGGTGTCGTCGAGCTCGATGACCGCGGTGCCCTCAACGGGCGAGCTGTCGTTGCTGCTGCGTGTGCCGACGGGTGTGTCCAGCTCGATGGTGATGGAGATCGAAGACTGAGCGGGATCGACCGTCAGATCGATGGGCTGGGCGTGGGCCCCGTGCGCGATCGCAAGGACCGAGAAGCCCAGGAGCGTCGCGGCGGCGCGGCAGGGAGTGGTTGGGATGGTGGGGGTGGTGGGGGTGGTCTTCATGTCACGACGCTACCGAACGCGGCTCGCGGGAGCAAGCGCAATCCACGATCTTCGAGGGCCGATCACGCCCGGATCGTCACGGGCAGCCGTTGTTGAAGTTGATGATCCACCCGTTGAAGTCTGCTGGGGTGCAGAGCCCGTCGCCGTTCTGGTCGCAGGCGGGGCTCTGGGTGTTGAAGGCGATGATCCACCCGTTGAAGTCGGCGGGGCTGAGCATGCCGTCCCCGTTGGTGTCGGCGACGCAGTCAGGCCCCTGCACCTCGGCGGCGCCGATGTCGATGACCGGGTCTGCGCCGTCGCTCACGCCCGTATCGGGCGTGTCCGGATCGTCGGACCGGCGGGGATTGCCGTTGACATCGAGCCCGGTTTCACTCAGGTCCTGCGTGGTGTCACCCGCGTCGATCGCGGGCGACCCGGGGGCGAGCGCGGGGTCGTCGTCCTCGGTGCCGTAGGTGTCATCGGGCCCGTCCGCGTCGGCGAGCATCGGGTCGGCGCCGGAGTTGTTGCTTCCCGTGGGCGGGGGCTGGACGACGCCAAGGTGCTCGACGATGGAGTAGGTCACGGTGAGCGCGAGCGACCCGGACCCGCCGACCGACTTGGACTGGCGGTCGGTGGTGAACGCCTCGTTGTCCCAGAGGATGGAGTTGCGGATGATCATCTCGCCCGCCACGTCGTAGTGGATCGCGCCGACGGACCCGGTGACGGAGGTGTTGCCGCCGACGGTGCAGTTGGCGACCCGCGTGATCGCGTACTGGGTCGGGACGGCGTGGATCGCGCCGCCCACGAACTGCGCCTCGTTGCCCGAGATCAGGCAGCTCTCAAGGTTGATCAGCGCGGACGGTCCATCGGTCTCGACGGCGATCGCGCCTCCGCTGGCCCAGCCGGTGGTCGCCCGGTTGCTCAAGAGCCTCGACTCACGGAGCGTGTGCGAGCCCCGGCCGGCGTACAGGATGCCGCCGCCGTCCCCGCCGCCCTGGGCGGTGTTGTCGGTGAACGTTGATCGTTCAATCGTTGATGATGCGGTTCCGTCGGTGAGCTGGATGCGAGCGCCCGCGCCGCCGCCCAGCAGCGCGGTGTTGTCGAGGAAACGGCTGTCGGCGATGCTGATGTCGCCGTCGCCCGCGACGTGCATCCCCCCGCCCGTGTCGGCCTCGCATCGCGAGAACTCGCAATCGGTGAGTATCGTGGTGCTGGCCTCCATGTACGCCCCGCCGCCCTCGCCGTAGGTGGTGCACCGTGAGAACCGGACACCGTTGAGATCGAAGAACGTGTCGGAGACAGGGTTCATCGCGTAGAGCCCACCCCCCGCGTCGTCGGCGTGGCAGTCGCGGATGAGCACGTCGCTCAACTCGCAGAAGATGACAAGCTCGGCGTAGATGCCCCCGCCCCGTGTGCGTGGGCCCGCGCCGGAGCCATCGGCGTTGCCGTCTTCGATGATCAGCCGGTCGAGTATGGTGGTCGGGAAGGCGAAGGTCCCGCCGCCGCCGAGCGTGACGACGGAGTAGTTGTTGCTGGCCAGTCCGCTGAGGATGGTCTGGGCGGCCGAGAAATCCACGGGTCGCTCGTCGAGGAAGTTCTCGCCGCCCAGGAAGCCGCCGTACACCGCGACGCCGCCCGGGATGAGGAACGTGCCGTCGCGACCGTCGGCTGGGTCGGGGCTGTAGGCCCCGTCGGCGATCCAGATCTCGTCGCCTGGCTGCGCGATCGCAAGGGCATCCGAGAGCGAGGCCATCGCGGTGCCCCAGCTCACGCCGCTGCCATTGAACTGGGTGTTGACATCAACATGGATCCGGTCGGCAAGCGCGCACGACGCGGCGAGCGAGAACGAAAGGGCGAGAAACGTACGCACGAACATATCCCCCGAGAGTCCTGACCTGTCAGCCCGCGGCCCGCGTCAGCAGCCCGCGTTGTAGTTCACGATCCACGCGTTGAAGTCCTGCGGCGTGCACAGCCCGTCGTCGTTCTGGTCGCACGCCGGGCTCTGTGTGTTGAACGCGATGATCCACGCGTTGAAGTCCTGGGGGGTGACCAGTCCGTCGCCGTTGGTGTCGGCGGGGCAGGAATCAGGAGCCCAGACGATCAGGTCGCCCTCGGGCCTCGGGGTACCTGTGTCGTACAGAGGGCCGATCTGGGTCAGATCGCCCTCACTGCCGACGCGGAAGACGAGCACGCCCCGCCCGCCCGTGCTGTCGTCGTCGGTGACGAAAAGCAGATCGTCGAGCGAGGCCATGTCGCCGATCGAGCCCTGGCTGCCGACGTCGAAGAACGCGCCGGTAGGGGTGAGCGATCCGTCGGGGCTGATCGCGAAGCCGCGGACGGTCGCGTCGCGTCCGTGCCCGATGAAGAGGTGCCGCCCGTCGCCCGTGATCGCGGTGTACGCGGGGCTGTCGCCTCCGCTGGAGTAGGGCGAGCCGGGCAGGGGCACGAGCGGCGTGGTGTCGCCCGGCGCGTTCACCGTGAACCCGGTGATCGCGTCGGAGTTACCCGAGATCCCGCCCGCGGTGTAGAGCAGCGAGGCGTCGGGCGAGAGAACGAGATCGAGCGGGAAGGTGCTCTGCATGACGGAGCCAGCGGGGGTCATGGTGCCCGACGCGTCGAACGTGTAGCGGAAGATCGTCTCCCCGAAGGAGTCCTGCGCGAAGAGCAGCCCGTTGTCGCGGTCGATCGCCAGGCTTGTGCCGAAGCCGCCAGGCACGACGGTGTCGACCAGCGTGAGCGCGCCGGTGGACAGGTCCACGTCGTAGCTGTTGATGAACGAGTTGCCGAGATCACTCCGGAAGTACGCGAGCGTGTCGTCGTCGAGCCAGGCCATCTCCTGGGGCGAGCTCGGCACGGTCGTCGTGCCAATGAGCGACAGGGTCGAGTCGGCGTTGACGTGGAAGAGGTAGAGCTGGTCGGTCGTGGAGGAGCCGTCGTCGGTGCCCGCGGCGTTGCCGACCGCAAGCGTCGCGCCGTTGGGCGAGATTGCGGCACCCAGGCTCCAGATCCCGCTGGGCTCGTTATCGGCCGGTGTCAGCGTGCCGTCGGGGTTGATGACGAAGGTCGCCACGGTCGCCCCGCCTGAGAAGTAGTGGGGCACGAAGAGCGTGGGGTTGTCGGGCTGCGCCGAGACGGCCCCGGGAAGAGACATCGCGGCGAGGAGGAGCACGACGGCGGGGGCGGTCTTCATGTCGCCCAGTCTACCGGGCGGTCATGGGCATCCAAGGTTGAAGTTGGCGATCCAGACGCTGAAGTCTGCGGGAGAGATCTTGCCGTCGCGGTTCTGGTCGGCGAGGGGGGAGGCGGTGTTGAAGGCGGTGATCCAGGCGCTGAAGTCGGCGGGGGTGACGAGCCCGTCCTGG
>JANQQZ010000032.1 GCA_028284805.1 Phycisphaerales bacterium | reverse complement strand
AGGTGCGTGACGCACGAGTCACTGAACTGCTCCGCGAAGGAGGCGAACAGCTCGTGCTCGTCGGCGGCGAGGCTCACCTCGCGGAGCATCGCGAGCGATGCCGACACCCCCGGCACGTCTTCGAGATCTTCGATCCTGCAGGTCGTCGGCGGCGGCATGCCCGGAGTGTATCAGTCAGCGGCCCGCGACCGAAGCGACGCGCGCGCGGCGCTCGCCCGCGTCGGCGATCGCGGAGTCAACCTCGGTCAGCAGCCGGTCGCGTTCGCCCGTGTCATCGAGCTGCTCGGCGTTGACGTGCACGTTGAGGCTCGCGGCCTTGGCGGCAGCCTCGGCGAGCACTGCCGAGGCAACCAGATCGCTCGCCAGGTTCGGGTTGCTGATCGGCGCGAGCGAATCGCAGAGCCGAAGGAGGTCCGCCGCGGCGGCCATCACCGACCGCGGCACCTGGATCGCCCGGCGGACCGCGGCGCGGAACTCGTCCGGCTTCTCGCCCTTGCTCCCCCACAGCGCACTCAGGCTGGCGTACGCCTGGGCGTCCGCATCGGCGAGGCTGAGCATCACGCCCCGGGCGTTGTCGAGCTGCACGGCGATTCGTTCGAGGTCGGCTTGGTGCTCGGTCAGCGACTTCCGGCCGAGCGAGTAGCTCACGACCATCCGTGCGAGAGCCGAAGCCTGCGCACCCACGAGGCCCGCGACCGCGCCGCCCCCGGGTGCCGGGCTCTTGGAGGCGAGCGCGTCGAGAAGGTCTGCCATGGTCATCGAGGTGAGCGTGTCCATGAACGTGTTCTAGCGCGCACGAGAAACCCCCGCTCGCGCGGGGGCGTACTCGGGTGTTTCGCGTGCTGTGCTCGCTCAGCGCTCGATAGGGACACCGATCATGGAGCCGTACTCGGTCCACGAGCCGTCGTAGTTCTTCACGTTGGGCAGGCCCAGCAGGTACTTGAGCACGAACCAGGTGTGGCTCGACCGCTCGCCGATTCGGCAGTAGGCGATCGTGTCCTTGCCCTCGATGACGCCCGCGTCCTGGAAGTAGATCTTCTCGAGGTCGGCGCGGCTCTTGAAGGTGCCGTCGGGGTTGACTGCGGTGACCCAGGGCACGCTCTTGGCCCCGGGCACATGCCCGCCGCGCTGGGCGGTCTCGCTCATGCCCGGGGGCGCGATGACCTTGCCCGAGTACTCGTCGTGCGAGCGGACATCGACGAGGTTGGCGTTGCCATCCTTGACGACGCCCAGCACGTCCTGCACAAAGGCGCGGATGGCGGGGTTGGTGCCCTTGACGGTGTAGGTCGTGGGCGCGGGGCTGGGCACGTCGGTCGTCAGCGGCTTGTCTTCCTCGTCGAGCCACTTGCTGCGTCCGCCGTTCATGAGCTTGACGTTGTCGTGCCCGTAGTACTTGAAGACCCAGAGGGCGTAGGCGGCGAACCAGTTGTTGTTGTCGCCGTAGATCACGACCTCGTCGTCGTTCGAGATGCCGGCGGCACCGACGAGCTGCTCGAACTCGTCCTTGCCGATGATGTCGCGCCGGGTCTGGTCCTGGAGCTGGGTGGTCCAGTCGAAGGCGACCGCGCCCGGGATATGCCCGGCGCCGTACTGCTGGGTGTCGACATCGACCTCGACGATCTTGATGCCGCTGTTCAGGCGCTCGTGTACCCAGTCCGTGCTGACCAGGACGCTGGGATTGGCGTACTCGCTCATGGTGCTACTCCTTCAGTGCCCCGATGGGCTCCGGCTGCTGGTTCTGTGGTGCGGTGCCCTCGACGAGCTCGGGCATGTGCTTGGCAAAGCTCTTGGCGTACTTGAAGGCGTCGTCGCAGAAGATCATGACGCCGAGGCCGGTCTTGTCGCGCTGGGCAACGATCCGTCCCCCCTCGAAGATCAGCCCGGCGCTGGGCCCGGCGCGCAGGCCCTCGCGGCTGAACAGCTCGGCGGCGCGGGTGTACGCCAGCTCGTAATCGATCTCGAGCACGTCGTCGATCAGCGACTCGTCGTAGAGCGTGGTCACCGCCAGCTGGCTCTTGTTCCGCAGGCCCGGCACGTCGTGACCCTCGCTGGGCGCGACCGCGATGACCCTGATGTCCGGGTTCTTGGCTTTCAAGAACTTGGAAAGACCCGAGACGGTGCCGCAGGTGCCCAGGCTCGTGATGACGTGCGTGATCTCGCCCGCGGTCTGCTTCCAGATCTCGGGGCCGGTGGTCTCCATGTGCGCACGGACGTTGTTCTCGTTCTCGTACTGGTGGGGCATCGCGTATCGGTCGCTCTGCGCCCGCGCGATGGTGCGCGCCAGGTTGATCGAGCCCTCGCCCATGCCCGGGCTGGGGCAGAGGTCGTCGTTCACGACCTCCAACTCGGAACCCGCGAGACGGAGCATCAGCTTCTTTTCGAGCGGGACCTTGTTCGGCAACACGGCCTTCATGGGGTACCCCCGCACGCCAGCGAGGCCCGCGAGGCTGAGCCCTGTGTTGCCGCTGGTGGGCTCGACGATGCCCTTGCCCGGGTCATCCGGGCCGTTCGCCCCCTCGGGGCGTAGCCCTTTCTCCTCCTCCATCTGGCGGAGCAGGTAGCTGGCAGCCCGGTCCTTCACCGAGCCGAACGGGTTCATCCACTCCAGCTTGGCGTAGAGCGTGAAGCCTGGCTCGGGGTTGAGCCGGTTGATGCGGACCAGGGGGGTGGGGTTGTCCTCATCGGGCAGCATCTCGAAAATGTCGTCGTAGACACGCGTCTGATGGTTCATAGGGCACTCCGGACCGGTCTGGACCGGTCGTTCCAGTGGGTGAACACACCCGGGATCGCTTTCATTCGATTCATGGGAGATTCGGGCGGGCGGGCCGGGAGCCGTGGTCGGGCCGGCCTGTGGGTGGTGTTGCTGACCTCAGCGACAACAACACCGGCCGCAACACCGCGTCCGCGTAAGCGGGCTGAGAACGCGTGACGTGTGCCTGCCGTTCTTCATCAATACGAATATACGCAAGCGGACCCGGGCGTCTCCCTCTGGGCGTGAACTTTGCAGAATCCGTGTCTGACGGGCACTCGAAGCCGCGGATTGAAGGAGACTCGGGCGTGACGGATCGGCAGGCAGTCGGGATCATCGGAGCGACGGGCGGCATCGGCTCGGCGCTCGCCAAGCGGCTCGCGGATGCGGGTCACCCTCTCGCGTTGGCCGCCCGCGACCAGGCCAGGCTCGACGCGCTCGCCGCATCGATCCCGGGCGACCACATGACCCACACCCTCGACGCGACCCAGCCGAGCCAGGTCGTGGACTTCGCCAAGGCCGCCGCCGATCGCTTCGGGGGCCTGGTGGGCTTGGCCAACTGCGTGGGCTCGATCGTGATTGCCCCAGCCGACCGCACGAGCGACGAGCAGTTCGAGCAGACGCTCCGGCTCAACCTCTGGAGCGCGTTCGGCGCGGTGCAAGCGGCCGCCAAAGCGATGCGGAAGACCGGAGGTTCGGTCGTGCTCTTCGCCACCGCCGCGGCGCGGGCCGGGCTGCCCAACCACGAGGCGATCGCCGCGGCCAAGGGCGGGGTGATCGGGCTCGCGCAGTCAGCCGCCGCGACGTACGCCACGAGCAACATCCGCATCAATGTGATCGCACCCGGGCTCGTCGACACACCCGGCGCCGCCGCGATCACCGGCAGCGATATGGCCCGCAAGGCGAGTGAGGCGATGCACGCGCTCGGACGCATCGGCACCGCCGACGATGTTGCGCCGCTCGCAGCCCTGCTGCTGTCCGATCAGTCGGGCTGGACCACAGGACAGGTCTTCGGCGTCGACGGTGGGCTCGCGACGCTGCGCACACGAGTGAAGGTCTGATGAGCGCGACCTTCCACACGCACTCCCGCCCCTGGATGACGAGCGTCCTCCGGCTCGCGGGCGTGTACAACGTCCTCTGGGGTGCAGCCGTCGTACTCCTGCCCACCACCACCCTCGGCCTGCTCGTGAGTGATGAGCAGATCACGGGCACGGCTGTCGTCTTCTGGCAGTGCATCGGCATGATCGTGGGCGTCTACGGCATCGGCTACTGGGTCGCCGCGAACGACCCGCTCCGCCACTGGCCCATCGTGCTCGTGGGCCTGCTGGGCAAGCTGTTCGGGCCGATCGGGTTCGTCGACGCGGTCCTCATCCGACAGGTGCTCGACCCGTCCTTCGGCATCACAATCATCTTCAACGACCTGATCTGGTGGGTGCCCTTCTTCCTGATGCTGCTGGCGGCGCATCGGCGCCACGTCGAGGCACGCCAGCAGGAGCTCACCAGCGACACCAGCACGGACGCCGGCGCCTCGCTCGGATCGGCGACGACGTCGGACGGACGATCGCTGCTGGATCTCTCACGCGAGCGCCCGACGCTGGTTGTCTTCCTGCGTCACTTCGGGTGCACGTTCTGCCGCGAGACCCTCGCCGACCTCGCCCGCCAGAAGGAGGCCGTGCGCGGCATGAACGTCGCGCTGGTCCACATGGTCGACGACGACCGGGCCCTGGGCTATCTCGCACGGTTCGACCTGCCCGAACACGTGCGTGTGAGCGATCCGGACAAGAAGCTCTACGCCGCGTTCGAGCTCGAGCGGGGCAGGATCGCCCAGCTCTTCGGGCTCCGCGTCTGGTGGAGGGGGTTCCTGGCGGGCGTCATCGGGCGTCACCTCGTGGGCGGGCTCGCGGGCGACGGCTTCCAGATGCCCGGCGCGTTCATCGTGCACGAAGGCACGATCGTCCGGGCCTTCCGCCATCGCGATGCCGCGGACCGACCCGACTATGCCAGGCTCTGCGACGCCTTGCCCGCGTGATGGGTGTGTAGAGTCGCGGCATGACAGAGGCACGCATCGTCATCATCGGGGGCGGGCTCACGGGCCTCGCAGCGGCAAAGCACCTCGAACAGAACGGGCACGAGTGCCTCATCCTGTGCGCGGGCACAGCGGTCGGTGGGCGCGTGCGCACCGATCGCCACGAGACCGACCGAGGCACCTTCCTTCTCGACCGGGGCTTCCAGGTCTATCTCGATGCCTACGACGAGGCAGGTCGGATGCTCGATCTGGAAGCGCTCGAACTGATGCCCTTCTACCCCGGTGCACTCGTGCGGTTCGAGGGCGCGTTCCACAGGGCGGCAGACCCGTTCCGCAAGCCGATCGATGCCGCGAAGTCGTTCGCCAGCCCGATCGCCTCGCTGGGCGACAAGGCCCGACTCGCTCTGCTCGACCAGCGCATCAGACGCAGCAGCGTCGACGCGATCTGGTCGCGACCCGAGCACTCAACGATCGATGCGCTCACCGAAGCGGGCTTCGGCGAGGGCGTCATCGAGCGGTTCTTCCGCCCGTTCTTCGGAGGTGTGTTCTTCGACCGCTCGCTCCAGACCTCCAGCCGCATGCTCGAGTTCACGTACAAGCACTTCGCGACCGGGAGCACCTGCCTGCCCGCGGGCGGCATGGGAGCGATCCCCGAGCAGATGGCCTCGGCGCTGCGCAGCGAGATCAGGCTCAACACACCGGTGGCTCGTGTTGATCCGGAATCGGGCGAGCTGCTGATGGGCGACGGATCAGCCATCAGCGCCGAGCGCGTGATCCTGGCGACCGATGCCAACGCGGCCGCGCAGCTGCTCGGCGAGAAACCCAGCGTGCCCTGGAACGAGACCGCGACGGTGTACTACGACGCGGATCCGGAGACGGTCTCCGCGTTCGGCGACGAGGCGATCTTGGTCCTCGACGGTGATGGCGTGGGCCCCGTGAACCATCTCTGCGTCCCGAGCGCCGCCGCACCGCGGTACGCGCCGCAGGGCCGGGCGCTGGTCTGCGCGAACGTCGTCGGCGCGGAAGTGCTGAGCCAGCACGAAGGGGATGGTGCGCTGGACGTTGCGATCCGCGAGCAGATGGTCAACTGGCTGGGCGAGGGCGCTCGGTCGTGGCGTCATCTTGAGACGTACCGGATCCCGCACGCGTTGCCGCGGCGCGTCCCGGGCGAGTTCGGGCTCGATCTGCCGCGAGCGATGCCCAGGCTGTCGGAGCGCGTCGTGCAGGCCGGCGACCATCTGACCCACGGCTCGATCGAGGGCGCGATGATCGCCGGCCGGTTGGCTGCCGAGACGCTGCTCGGCTAGCGGGTGTGGTTTCTGCGCTGCGTCGGGGGATCACCCGAAGGTCGCGGTGCAGACAGTCAGGGCCATCGCCATCGCGGCGCCGTAGCTCAGGATCCCGACAACGAGCGGCGAGGCGAACCCCTGGCGGGCGGGGTGCCTGGTTTCGTTGCGGGGCTTGATGAGGGTCTTCAGGGCGTTGAGCGTTTCCATCGGGTTCTCCTGTTCGGGCCCGGCGTGTGCCGCCCGGCTCTGCACGGAGAACCACTCTGCCGTGCGGGGCCTTCCCGTCCGAGGCAAATAATTAGTGTATGCTAATCAAAGCCCCTGATGCCCTCCAGGCCTTCCCTTGGCACGAAGCGGTACGCTCAGCCCATGCTCGCAGCCCTGGGCGAACGCATCTCGGCGGTCTTCCGTACCACAGCGCCGGATCCGTTCGTGATCGCCGTGCTGCTCACGGGTGTCACCTTCCTCGCGGCGCTCGCGTTCACCGACAGCTCCGCGGGTGACCTCGTCTCCGCGTGGTCGAGCCCGACGGACGGCATCTGGAAATTCCTTGGCTTCGCCATGCAGATGTGCCTGATCCTGGTCACGGGGCACGCGCTCGCGGCATCGAAGCCCATCGCGGGCGCGCTCGGACGCCTCGCGGCGCTCCCGAAGTCGGGCAAGCAGGGCGCGGCTCTCGTCGCGTTCGTCGCCGCGACGCTCGGCACGCTCAACTGGGGGCTGGGCCTGATCGCCGGCGCGTTGCTCGCGCGGGATGTCGGGCGATCGCTCGCGTCGCGATCCATCCCCCACCACTACCCCGTGCTCGTCGCAGCGGGATACGTCGGGCTGATGACCTGGCACGGCGGGTTCAGCGGCACAGCTCCGCTGAAGGTGTCAACCGATGCCCAGATCGCCGACGTGCTCCCTGCGGGCGTCTCGCTCGAAGCCATCCCGATCGACCAGACCATTCTCAGCCCGATGAACCTGGTCATCACGGGCGGGCTCATCGCGATCGCGACGGTGCTCTTTCCGCTGCTGATGCCCGCGTCGGGCCGGGCCGCTTCGTTGCCCGAGCCTGATTCGGTCAAGACGAGCGAGCACGACAAGCCGCTGATCCCGAGGCTCCTGGAAGACACGCCCATCATCAACTGGCTGCTGGTGCTGCTCATCGGCGCCTGGGCGATCGGGTACTACTTCCCGGGCGGTGACGCGCCGAGCGGGCTGCGGTCGCTCACGCCCAACACCGTCAACCTGACCATGCTCATGCTGGGATTGCTGCTGCACAGCTCGCCCCGGTCGTACATCACTGCGGTTGAGGACGGGGCTCGGGGGTGCGCGGGCATCATCATCCAGTTCCCGCTCTACGCGGGCATCATGGGCATGATGCACACCAGCGGGCTGACGGCGCAGATCGCGGGCGCCGTGAGCGAGAACGCGACCGAGAACTCGCTGCCCGTGTTCACCTGTCTGTCGGCGGGCCTGATCAACCTGTTCGTGCCCTCGGGCGGCGGGCAATGGGGCGTGCAGGGGCCGATCGTCGTCGAGAGCGCCATCGCGGCGGGGGTGCCGCTGCCCAAGGCCGTCATGGCACTGGCCTACGGCGACCAGCTCACCAACATGCTCCAACCCTTCTGGGCTCTCCCGCTGCTCGCGATCACCAGGTCAAGAGCCCGCGACATCGTGGGGTACACCGCCGTGGTGATGCTCGCGGGCCTCGCCTGGGTTCTGCTGGGGTTGTGGACTTTCTAGCCGACTCTTCATCCTCGCGTGACACAGCGATCAACGGATATCGCGTATGTTGCTGCTTGGTCACATCGATCGAGAGAGGGGAGACACACTCATGAACCGGCATGCGACGACGCTCGGTCTTTCGCTCAGCGCGTCTGCCGCGATCGCCCAGACCGCGACGCTCGGCGGGCCCGGGCACGACCTCACCGGGACCGGCTCCGCCTTCACCGTCGTTGGTCTGCCCGACACGCAGAAGTACAGCGAGCTCTACCCCGAGCAGTTCTACGCCCAGACCGAGTGGATCGCACGCAACCGGCGTGCCCGCGACATCCGCTTCGTCTCGCACTACGGGGATCTGGTTCAGAACGGAGACAACCTCGCGGAGTGGAACGTCGCCGACACCGCGATGCGCACCCTCGACCGCGCGGGCGTGCCCTACGGCGTCGTCGCGGGCAACCACGACGTGCTGCCCAGCGGCATCGTGGGCCAGCCCTACATCCCCCAGAACTATCAGCAGCGGTTCAACGCGAGCCGCTACGCCGGGCGAGACTGGTTTGGAGGCGCCTCGCCCAGCGGCATGAGCACCTACCAGACCTTCGCGGGCGGGGGCGAGCAGTTCATCGCGCTGCACCTCGCGCTCGAGACCCCGTGGGAAGAACTCGCCTGGGCGCAGGGCGTGATCGACGCCAACCCCGACAAGCCCGTGATGCTCACCACCCACCGCTACCTGCAGGACGCCAACGACTACATCCCCGATGGGCTCGAGCCCGTGACCGGGCTCGCCGTGACCTCGGGGCGGTACCCGAGCATCTGGTACGGCGTCGAGGGCCAGTACGCGCCCGATGGCATCCAGGCGGAAGACTTCTTCCGGGGCTTTGTCCGCGCCAATCAGAACGTGTTCCTCGTGAACGCCGGGCATTTCCACGAGGAGTACCGCCAGACCAGCACCAACGACTACGGGCTGCCCGTGCACGAGGTGCTCGCCGACTACCAGGACGACCCGATGGGCGGCAACGGGTACATGCGCCTCATGCAGTTCGATGTCGCGAACAGCCGCATCGACTTCGAGAGCTACTCCCCCACGCTCGACAGCTTCCTCACCAAGGACGAGAGCCAGTTCAGCCTGGGCGTGGACTTCAGCGACTATCGCGCTGCCGAGGGCACCACGCGGCTGGCCTTCCAGGACGGGATCAACGCCTACGCCGGCACGCGGGACACCTGGATCAACCAGGACAACGCCAACGCGAGCTACGGCAACTCGGACCGCATCGTCGTCGACGACGACACCGACAACAGCATCTTCTCGGATGATCGGGGGCAGGGGCTGATCCGCTTCGACGGGGTCATCGGTGACGCCAGTGTTCCGCTCGGCGCCCAGGTCACCGACGCGCGCCTGCGCGTGTTCATCGAAGACGACGTCGACTTCCTATTCGACGCCGACTTCGATGTCTTCGAGATGACCCGCGACTGGGACGAGGACTCGACCTGGAACTCCCTCGGCGGCGGCGCCGAGGACGACCGGGGCATGTACCTCGGACGCTTCGACGGCGACAACGATCCGAACGGCGACGGCTGGCGCACCATCGATGTGACCAGCCTGGTGGCCCAGTGGGCCCTGGGCACCGACAACCTCGGCTTCCTGCTCCTGCCCGAGGTGATCTCGGGCAACGACGACGGGATCGAGCTCTGGTCGAGCGAGGCGGGCGTGGCGCTCTACCGCCCGCGCCTCGAGGTCAGCTTCGTGCTGCCCGACAGCTTCTGGGGCCCAACGGCTGTGGCTGTGCCGGCGCCCGCGAGCGCGGCGCTGCTCGCGCCGCTGCTCGGGGCCGGGCTGCACCGTCGCAGGCGGGGGTGATCGATCTCAGACCGGGGAGGGCGCGCTGTAGGGGTCCTCGTTGGAGAAGCCCTTCCAGTTGCCGTCGGCCTTCTTGACCAGCGAGGTGTGGTTGCCCTGCTGCCAGTCCTTCTTGGTGTCGCCGAACAGCCCGTCGTAGAAGAGGAAGAGCTTGTCGTCCTTGACGATGAACGACTTGGGGTTGATCTCGGTCTTGCCGCCCTGACTCATGGCCCAGGCGCACCACCCGCCGTACTGCGGCTCGTAGCGATCGGGGGCCTGCTTGAACAGGTCACGGTTTCGAGCACTGGCGAAGCGGTAGACCACACCCTTGTAGCGGTACTCGATGCTCTTCTTGCCCTTGGTCGCCTTGCCCCCGCCTTCGGGGAAATAGGCAACCGGGTCGTAGCCCTGCACGGCGAGGTCGCGTTTGTTCAGATCCCACTCCGCGGTGTTGCGGTACCGCTCGGTCGCAGGCTGGGACTGCGACTGTGCACCGGAGTCCTGCGCTAGGGCAAAGCCCGCAACGCCGATGGGCGAGCCCAGCAGCGCGATCGAAGCAAACGGGACCGAGAATCGTCTGACGGCTGGGCGTGCGGTCTGGCGTGTCATGGCGGGTTCCTTCTGGCGTCGGTCTCCTGACGCGGCGAGCGGAACCCGCGCCACGGACGGGCTGTTCCGGAGCAGACCGATTTCTGTTGAGACCGCGCCTCAAGAGCACGAAAGCGCAGGCAGTTCTGGGCCCGATCACGCGGGAACGCGATACTACAACAGCAGCCGTGAGTACCGCACGCGACCATCACGAACCGATCAGCCTGCCCGTGCTCAGGCTCGAGGTCCCAGGGAACTGCGGCGAGAGCGACGGCGTGTGCGACACATGCGTCATGCGCTACCTCGAACGCCGGGCCGAAGCCGAGCACGACATCGCGTCGGACCGGCTCCGGCTTCGCATCCCGATCGCGGGCGAGATCGACCGAGCGCTGGAGGCGCGGATCGACCGCCGCCTCCGGGGGGCACCCGTGACCGCATCGGTCCACCAAGGCTCGGTCGCACTGGTGTTCGATCGCGGCAACTGCCCGCTGCACGAACTGGCCGCGGCGCTCGAGGGGCTGCCCATCCGCCTGCGGCTCGAGGAAGCCGATCTCGAAGAAGCGCACGAGGGAGTCACGCACGCGGGCGGACGCCGCGCAGCCGACGGCCTGCGCGCGTTCGCGGGGCTGATCCGACGCGAATCGCAGCTGGCGCTGGTGTCTGTGGGCGGTGTGCTGCTGCTGGCGGGCGCGATCGCGCACTGGTCGGGCGGGCCCGACCTGATCCGGATCGTGCTCCTCGCAGCGTCGGGCGTCCTGACGAGCACCGCGACGTTCCCCGAGGCGGTGCGCGAGTTGCGGTCGTTCCGTCTGAGCGTTGACTCGCTGATGTTCGCCGCCGCCGCGGGCGCCGCGGCTCTCGGGCACTACGAGGAGGGCGCATTCCTGCTGTTCCTGTTCGGGCTCGGCGCCGCGGGCGAGGATCTTGCGCTGCACCGGGCACGCCGAGCGATCGATGCGCTCGCCGAGATGACCCCCGAGAGTGCCCGCGTCATCGGAGACGACGGGGAGCCCGTTGTCACGCCGATCGATCAGGTCCAGACTGGGTCGCATGTGACGCTGCGCCCCTTCGAGCGTGTGCCCCTGGACGGCGAGGTCGTGTACGGGGAGGCCTCGGTCGACCGCGCGCCCGTCACGGGCGAGCCCATTCCGCTCGACGTGGCGCCGGGCGACGCCCTGCTGGCCGGCATGATCAACGGCGACCGCCCGCTCGTGATGCGCACCACGCGCACCGCGGGCGAGAGCACACTGGCGCGGATGCTCCGCCTCGTCGAGGAGGCCCAGGCCGAGAAGTCGAAAACCGAGCTGTTCACCGAGCGGATCGAGCGGTTCTATGTGCCCGCGGTGTTCGTTGTCACGCTCGTGCTGATCGCGCTGCCCCCTCTGCTCACCGATCTCGCGCCGGGCATCGCGTTCTATCGCGCGATGGCGTTCCTCGTCGCGGCCTCGCCCTGCGCCCTGGCGATCGGCACACCCGCGGCGGTGCTCTGCGCCGTCGCGCGGGCGGCGCGGATGGGCGTGATCATCAAGGGCGGCATGCACCTGGAGACGCTCGCAAAGATTCGGGCTGCGGCGTTCGACAAGACGGGCACACTCACGACGGGGCGTCCACGGGTCGTCGAAGTCGTGCCGCTCGCGGACGCCGACGCCGATCGGGTGCTTGCGCTCGCCGCAGCGGTGGAATCGGACATCAACCACCCGATCGCGGAGGCGATCCGTGCCGCAGCGCAGTCGCGCGGGCTCAGCCCGCCTCCTGCGGAGTCGCACGAGCAGATGATCGCGCTCGGTGCCGCGGCGGTGATCGCGGGCGAACGTGTGGGTGTCGGGAAGCGGTCGCTGGCCGAAGGGGAGCAGCTTCTCGGCGAACGCGAGCAGGCACGGCTGGCTGACGCGGGGGCCTCATCGGTGTGGGTGACCTCCGAAGGACGGCCCCTCGGCTTGATCGCGATCGCCGACGAGCCCAGGGCGAACGCAAGCGACGCGCTGCGGTCGCTCCGCGAAACCGGCGTGCGCTCGGTCACGATGCTCACGGGCGACCACGCCGCCGCGGCAGAGGCCGTGAGCAGGCACGCGGGGATCGAGGACGTCCGCGCAGATCTCCTGCCCGAGGACAAGCTGGCGGCGATCGAGTCACTCCGCGTCGAGCACGGCCCGACGATGATGATCGGCGACGGCGTGAACGACGCGCCGGCGCTGGCAAGGGCCGACCTTGGCGTCGCGATCGCCGCCGCCGGAAACGACGTCGCCGTGCAGACTGCCGATGTCGCGGTCATGGGGGGCGACCTGCGCCGCATCGCCGATGCGGTGCGGCTGGGGCGGCGGGCCCGGCGCATCATCCTCCAGAACCTGCTGATCGCGATGGGCGTGATCGCGGTGGTCGCGCCGCTCGGGGCGGCGGGCGTCGCGCCGCTGGGCGTCGCGGTCGTGCTGCACGAGGGCTCGACCGTCGTGGTCGTGCTGAACGCGCTGCGGCTGCTCCGGCGCACCGGAGACAGGAGCGAGACCCCCTGATCGCTCAGGCGGCGCGTCTGCGAACGAGTCTCCAGCGTGAGCACGCTTCGAGAAGGCACTGCTTGCCGATCGGCTTGGTCTTGTAGTCGTTGCACCCGGCCTCGAGGCAGCGCTCTCGGTCTCCGGTCATCGCGTGCGCGGTGAGCGCGATGATGGGCACCGTCTCGCCTCGCTCGCGGAGCGCACGGGTCGCGGCGTACCCGTCCATGATCGGCATCTGCATGTCCATGAGCACGAGATCGAACGGGTCGCCCGCCCGGTTCGCGGCGCCGATCCGCTGCATGCCCTCCTCGCCGTTGTCGGCGATCATCACGCTGGCGCCGGCCTTGCTCAGGTGGTGCGAGATGAGGCGCTGGTTGTCCGGGCCGTCTTCGACGAGCAGGATCCTCGCACCGGCAAGGGACCGCTCGATCGCGGCGTGCTGCTCGGCCGGGGTTCCGGGCTGGGAGTCGGGGTGGTTGCCCGGCTCGTGCCAGGCCGCGCCCTCCGCCAGTTCCATCGGCAGCTCGAGCGTGAAGACACTGCCCTTGCCCGGACGACTCGTGACTGTGAGATCGCCCAGCATGAGCCCTGCGAGGTGCTTCGAGATCGCGAGCCCAAGCCCGGTGCCCCCGAAGCGCCGGGCCATGGAGTCGTCGCCCTGCTGGAACGCGGCGAACAGCTTGTTCTCCTGGTCCTCGCTCATGCCCATGCCCGTGTCGATGACCGAGACCCAGAGGCTCGCGGGGTCGGCCTCTGATTCGACGCGCAGGATCACGCTGCCCGATTCGGTGAACTTGATCGCGTTCTGGACCAGGTTCATCAGGATCTGGCGGATCCGCACCGGGTCGGTCACGATCGCGTCGGGCAGCGGGTCGCGCTGCTGGAGCTCGTAGCGCAGCCCCTTGCGGATCGCGCGCCCTCGCAGAAGCTCGTGCACGTCGCGGATGATCTCGAGCGGGTCGGTGCGCACCGCCTCGATCGTCATCTTGCCCGCGTCGATCTTCGAGATGTCGAGGATGTCGTTGATGATCGCCAGCAGGTGCTCGCCGTTGCGCTGGATGATGCCCGCGGTCTCGCGCATGCGGTCCTGGTCGCGCCCGATCTCCTCATCGCTGGCCATCAACTCGGCGTAGCCCAGGATCGCGGTCATCGGCGTGCGGATCTCGTGGCTCATGTTGGCCAGGAACTGGCTCTTGGCGGTGTTGGCGGCCTCGGCCTCCCCGAGGGCGCGCTCGAGCGTCTCTGCCGAGTACATGCGGTCGTCGATGTCGAGGTTGACGCCCACGAGCCGCATCGGGCGTCCCTCCTCATCGCGCTCGGTGATCCGTCCGGTACCCAGGATCCACTTCCAGACCCCCTGTTTCGTGCGCAGGCGGTGCTCGAAGGCATAGGTCGGTGTCTCGCCCGTGAGGTACCGGCCCAGGGCGAGCTTGGCCATCTCCAGGTCATCGGGGTGGCAGATCGCTTCCCAGGACTCGAACTCCATGGGCAGCTCGCCTGGCTCGTAGCCCAGCAGGCGGTACCACATGTCGTCGAAGTAGCAGCTGTTGTCGGGGATCGACCACTCCCACAGGCCCTCGTTCGCGGCGACGAGCGCCGTCTCGAGCCTGACCTGCGCGCGCTGCTGCTGGTCGACGTCGACGTGAACACCGACGATGCGCATCGGGTTGCCAACCTCGCTGCGTTCGATGATCGACCCGATGTTGCGCACCGCGTGCCACGATCCGTCCTTCCGCCGGAGACGTACATGGGTGTCGTAGCTGTCAGCGCGTCCGGAGAGGTACTCGTCGTGGGCCGCTCGCACCTGCTCGCGGTCGTCGGGGTGGAGCAGGTCGTTCCAGAAACTCCCGAGCGTCATGGGCAACTCGCCCGGCTTGTAGCCCAGCATCGTGTACCAGGTATCCGCGTAGTAAACCTCGTCGGTCGTGATGTCGTGGTCCCAGTAGCCCACGCCCGCAGCCGAGAGCGCGAAGTTCAGACGCTGGCGGCTGCGCTGGGCTTCATCCATCGCGGCGCGGATCTCGGTGATGTCGCGGCAGACACCGATGACGCCGCCCGTTGAGCCATCGGGCAGGCGGTACGGGTGCTTCTCCGACTCGAAGATGCGTTCGCCCGTGCCCAGACCCTCCAGCGTCACGTGTTCCTCGACACGGATGGGCTCACCCGTGCGCAGCACGATCTCGTCCGTCTGGCGTACCTCCTCGCTTGTCTCCTCGTCCATGTGGGTGTAGTCGCTGGTGCCGATCAGCTCGTCCATGGGACGCCCCATCGCCTCGGCGTACGCTGGGTTACAGAAGATCAGATGCCCGCTGCGGTCCTTGACGAAGATCACGTCCGAGCTCGCGTCGGTGATCGCCTGGATGATCTCGGTCAGGCGGCGCCGCTCGTCCTCCTGCGCACGGATCTCCGTCACATCGTGGCAGAGCGTGATCACGCCAACGATCCGACCGTCGGACAGGCGGTAGGGCTGCTTCGTGGTCTTGAAGTAACGCACGCCCTCGGGCGTCGGGATCTCCTCATCGATACTGACGATCTGGTCGCTCTGGATTGCGTCGTGGTCACCCTCGCGGCACATGTCGGCGATCGCTTTCGGCATCACCTCGGTGTCGAGCCGCCCGAGGATCTCGGGCTCGGGTCGCCCGCAGAACGCCGCCATCGCGGGGTTCAGGAACAGGAACCGCCCCTCGAGGTCCTTGACGAAGATCAGGTCCGCCGTGCCCTCGCTCATCGCTCGCAGCATCGCGAGGGTGCGGTCGCGCTGCTCCTGGTCAGCGCGTACCTTGCTCAGGTCCTGGAACGCCCCGACAACGCGCACCACGTTGCCGCGTTGCACCACCGGCTGCCCGACCGATCGCACCGGAACACGGGCCCCGTCCCGGCGGATGATCTCGGCCTCGAAGTCGAAGGCCTCCCCGTTCGCGATCGCGGTCTCGAGTGCGCTGCGGACCATCTCCTGGTGCTCGGGCGCGTAGTGCTCGATCGCCTGCGCGATGTCGGGCCCGCCGTCGCAGCGTTCCAGACCGTGGATCGCGAAGGTCTGATCGGTCCAGTGCAGCTGTTTCGAGGTCAGGTCGACCGACCAGCCGCCGACGCCCGTGAGCGACTGGGTCTGATCGAGGAGGTCGTGCGACCGCTCGATGATCAGATCCTGCTCCACGCGGGCGGTGATGTCTTCGGTGAAGACGATCATGCCGCCGATCTCGCCGTCGTCGTCGTACCACGGGTACATCTGCCAGCGCAGCCACTGGACGCTTCCGTCGGGACGGACGTACCGGTCGCGTTCACTCGACAGCGTCTCCCCCTCCAGAACACGCCGGTGGATCTGCTTCCACTCCTCGCTCAGATCCGGGAAGACCTCGTAGTGGTGCATCCCGGTCAGGTCGTCCTGCTCGAGGTCGTACTCGCTGTACCAGCGGTCTGCGGCCACGAGATACCGCATTTCGGTGTCCAGCATCGCGACCGGAACGGGCGTGTGCTCGACGAACTGACGCATCAGCTTCTCGTGTGCGTGAACCTGCCGCTGGGCGGTGCGAACCGCGGTGATGTCCTCGACCGTGACGACGAGCCCGTCGTCCAGGCTCACCGCGTGCCAGCGCAGGCAGGCGTTGACCCGACCGTCGTCGTAGTCACTCTCGATCTGGCCCGGGTCTCGCGAGGACGCGGCATCGCGGAGCATCCGCATCACCCAACCGTTCTGCTCTTCCGCCAACCCGGGCATGCGTTGCAGCAGGGTCGACCCGGGCAGGACCTCTTGCGGCATGCGCAGGATCCGTGCCGTCGTCTGGTTGGCGTCGAGGATCCGGAAATCGGTCACACGCGTACGCGCATCGCGGACCGGCTCGAGGTGCATCACCGCCATCGGCGAGGCATCGCGGATCGAACGCAGCTCGCCCTCCGCGGCGTGACGCAGTTCCGCCTCGCGGCGCGCTTCGAGCAGCGTCGCGCACAGAGACGCCAGACGCTCGAGCGTGCGCACCCCCTGGGCGTTCACCGACCGGGGGCGTGTGTCCAGCACGCACAGTGCCCCGACCGCCTCGCCCGAGGAGAGCACGATCGGCGCTCCGGCATAGAACCGGAGCCCGGGCTCGCCCGTCACCAGGGGGTTGTCCGAGGTCCGGGCATCGAGCGTCAGATCCTCGATCACCAGCGGCTCCGCCTGCTGGATTACATACGCGCAGACCGACTCGGACCGGTCGGTCTCGCACACGTCGGTGCCGACACGCGACTTGAACCACTGGCGGTGCTCGTCCACGAGGCTGACCAGTGCGGTCGGCATGCCCAGCAGCTCGCTCGCGAGCGCCGTGAGCTCGTCGAACCCCTGCTCGGGGTCGGTGTCGAGCACACGCAGCGATCGCAGGGCGCGCAGGCGGTCGATCTCGTTCTCAGGACACGGCGCGGGTGGCACGGACAGAGGCTCCGGCTCGGGGAACTCCGGCAGGGCTTTTCACCTGGTTGATCGACACACACGAGCACCAGGTTGGACGCTGTCGGGGATAGCCGACGATCCCAGAGGGAATCGGTCCGGCGGGCCACCAGTCTCGGTGGGACCTGGATCGGTCCATCGCGCAAAAGAAAGGCCGCCCCGGCCGGTGCAGCACCCGGGGCGGCGGAGAAGAGAGGGTCCTTAAGACATAGGACGCCGCCCTCGAGCGAAAGTTCCCGGGCGGACAGAAGAAATCCAGAGTTTTTGGGACGATCGCGAGAGGGGGTTCTCAGATCCCGAGCTTCGTCGCCAGGAAGTCGACCACGCTGTCGAACGCGATGCGCTCCTGGCTCCCGGTGTCGCGATCGCGGACGGTCACGGTCCCATCCGACAGGGTGTCCCCGTCGATCGTGAAGCAGAAGGGGCAGCCCGCCTCGTCCATGCGGGCGTACCGCTTGCCGATCGACTGCTTCGCGTCGGTCTCGATCATGCCTAAATGTCCGAAGCGCTTCACAAGCGCTTGATGCAGTTCCACGGCCTTCTCGGGCATGCCGTCCTTGTTCACGAGGGGGAAGACCGCCGCCTTGATGGGGGCGATCCGCGGGTGGAACTTCATGTACACCCCGCTCGCGCGGTCCGGGTCGGGCGTGTAGGCCTCGCACAGAATCGCCAGCACGCCTCGATCCAGCCCGGCGCTGGGCTCGATCACGTGCGGCAGGTACCGCTCGCCCTTGGGCTGCCCGTTCTTGGCCAGCTCGCCGCGGGTGGTATCGAAGTACTCAAGCTTCGCGCCCGCGTGCTCGGCGTGCTGGCGGAGGTCGTAGTTGCTGCGGTGGGCGATGCCCTCGAGCTCGCCGAAGCCCGGGGCGGTGAACGGGAAGCGGTACTCCACGTCGCTCGTACCCGCGCCCTCCTTGGCGTAGTGGGCCAGCTCGTCGCTGTCGTGCTCCCTGAGAATCAGATTCTCACCCGCGAGGCCCAGCTCCTGCCACCACTGCATTCGCCAGTCGCGCCAGAAGACGTACCAGTCCTTCGCGTCGTCCTCGTGGCAGAAGAACTCGATCTCCATCTGCTCGAACTCGCGGCTGCGGAACGTGAAGTTCCGGGGCGTGACCTCGTTGCGGAAGGCCTTGCCCGTCTGCGCGATGCCGAAGGGCACCGAGACGCGGGTGGTGTCCACGACGTTCTTGAAGTTGATGAAGATGCCCTGGGCGGTCTCGGGGCGGAGGTAGGCCTTGTTGGTTTCTATGTCGCCTGTTGCGCCAATGACCGTAGGGAACATCAAGTTGAATGGGCGCGGCGCAGTGAGACTTGAGACTTCCACCTCAGGTGGAATTCGCGGCGGCATGTCCGTATTGAACGGACTCGGCACGTGAGTTGGCCTTTCTTCTAGAATCCAGCTTGGAACAGGCAGAATCGCACCAAACACACGCTGGTCCTGATTGCCTCGCTTCGAAACGTACTCAAATGTTGGATAATCCGTTGGATCTGAGTGAACTCGAAGCTCTGCGCGAATTTTCTTCTCCACCGACCGGAACATGCCCAGTGCTTCCGTAGCGCCGCTCGCCACGCAGGTCAGGTTCGGGCCGTGCGCAATCTCTAGGCTCGAATCCTCGGAGAGCTTAATCAGTTCTGCTAGCTCTTCACGCGGACTCTCACTCGTTGAGTACATCAGGTACATGCCGTACAAGTGATCCGCCCGGAACCGCTGCTTCGTCTCTTTGTCGTCGACCATGGGGTCGTTGAACCCCCCGACGTGGCCGCTTGCCTCCCACACCTTCGGGTTCTGCACGATGCACGTGTCCAGGGGCACGATGCGCACGGGCTTGCCGTCGGGGCCAGGCTTGCCCCGGCAGGGGTTCATGACGATGTCCTGCCACCAGGCGTCGCGGAGGTTTTTCTTGAGCTGGGCGCCGAGCGGGCCGTAATCCCAGAAGCCGTTGATGCCGCCGTAGATCTCGGAGGCCTGGTAGACGAATCCCCTGCGTTTGCAGAGGGCCATGATGTCGTCCATGTTCTTGGTGGACGGGTTGTTGGTCGATGCGGTCGCGTCGTCGGCCATCTGGGGGTCTCCTCGGGCGGCATCGTAGGGGAGGGCCGGTCGCAAAAAGAACGCGGCCGGGCAGCTTGTCAGCCGCTCGGTCGCGTGGAGGAGAGAGATCTTTGTCAGTCGAGCCCGTGCGAGAGAGGGAACACACGGGCTCGCTGACTCATTCGGATTCGGACGGCGCGTGCGACATGATCCGTCGAGATTCCAAAAAAAGAACCGCCCCATCGCGACGGGGCGGAGCGGGGCGGTGTGCGAGGGCTGCATACTGCGACGCGGAGAGACCGGTCTCGTTGCGGCGCGGTCTCAGCGGCGGCGGCGTGCCGCGGCGAACCCCGCGAGCGCGATGAGCGACGCCGACCCGGGAGTCGGCACCATGCGGACGATGCTCGCGGATGAGTTCTGGACGATCGCGGACGAATCGCCCGCCATACCGATCGAGAAGAACGAGTCGGCGGGCAGGCCCAGCGGGCTCTGGTAGTCCTGCACGATGAAGCTCCAGGTCTCGCCCGGCTGGAAGACGCCGTCGTCGTCGATGCTCTCGAGCAGCAGCGGGCGGTTGGCGCCGACGTCGTCGATGCGGAACGCGAGCCCGGATTGGCCCGGAGAGCCAGCGCCCCGGGCGATGCCGTCGGCGTTGCTGAAGGTGGTGCCCACGTCGCCCACGTACCAGAGGTTGTCGAGCGCCCGACCCGTGTTGTTGGTCATGAGCACGACGACGTTGTCGATGTCCGGGTCGTTGGTCGCGGCGCAGGAGGCGACGTCATCGATCGGGAAGGTGAACATGGTCTCGATCGCCGCATCGGGTCCGAACACGGGTCGACGCCCGATCTCTTCGACCGCGGTCCAGGCGCCGTGATCGTCGCAACCCGGGGTGTCGGTGTAGCCGCCCCCGATGGGTTCGGCGGAGGCGGGCAGCGCGAGCAGCGCAAGGGTGATCGTGGTGTGGTGCTTCAACGTGAACTCCTTCGTTGGTGTGCAGCGGTCCGTGGTCGTTTGGAAACGAATCGGCCCGCCGCGGTGGATCGCGACGGGCCGGCGTGTGTGGGTTCCGTGTGGTCGAGAGAGAATCGGCGTGATTAGCGGCGCCGGCGGACAGCGGCGAGACCGCCGAGAGCGAGCAGCGAGGCCGAGGCGGGTGTGGGCACCATGCGGACGATGCTGGCCGACGAGTTGGTGATGCCGATCGAGTCGCCCGCCATGCCCACGCTGAAGAACAGATCAGGCGTCGTCCCCGCGGCGTTCTCGAAGTCCTGGACGATGAACTGCCAGGTCTCGCCCGGCTCGAAGAGGCCGTTGAATGCGCCGCTCTCGAAGATCAGGTTCTGGTTGCCGCCCATCTCGTCGATGCGGAAGGCCAGACCCGGGATGGAGGGCGAGCCCGCGCCGAAGCCAAAGCCATCGACGTTGCTGAAGCGTGTCTCGGGGTCGCCCACGTAGAAGAGGTTGTCGAGCGTGCGGCTGGTGAGGTTGGTGATCGTGACCAGAGCGTTGGGCATGGTCGGATCGTCGGTCAGCGGGCAGGCGCTGAGCGACGTGAAGGTCGAGGCGTGATCGATCCACTGGCTGGGCTGGAAGGCGGACGGGTTGCCGAACTCCTCGACGGCCTGGAGCGGCCCGTGGTTGTCGCAGTCGGGCCCGTCGATGTAGATCCCGTCGATGGGGTCGGCGGCGGCGCCTGCGGCGATGGTCAGCGCGGACGCGGACAGAGCGATCGCGGTCAGAGCTTTCATGGTGGTCTCCTTCTTCGTTGTCAAGGTGTCGTGTTGGTCTTGTCCCGGGCCCCCACGGCCCGGCACGAAGCTCATGCGACAACCGCCGCGCGAGGCGACACGCTCGACACAGAATTTTGAGGCGACCTGGCCCGGTTCAGCGCTCGATCGGGCGGACGGCGACGCCCTCGACCTCGGTCTCGATGGGCTCGAGGCGGATGCCGGTGGATTCGAAGAACTCGGCGGGCATGCCCTCGCGGTCCGCGTTCAGGAAGACGCTGTACCTGTAGAGGTCATCGCCCGTCTCGGTGGCATCCTCGATCGGAACACCAAGCAGCGACGACGTGAGCGCGAGAAGCTGGCCCACGGTGTTGGACTCGCTGATGACCTGGACCATCTCAGGGCTGCTGCGCGTGGAGTGGCCGAGCGCTTGTTCAAGACCAGAGGCTTCGAGCTTCAGCCCTTCTTCGCCCAGGACAGCGCGATAGCCCTGCGCTGAAACGGTCGTCTGCTCAACGTTCACCCCCATCGCCGCCGAGACGATCGGGCGGATGGCCTCAGCGGGCACGTTGCCCCGACGCACGATGACGTCGAACCGCGTCCCCTCGAGCGACTCATCAAGATCGACCGCGTAGCGAGGCACCCCCCAGAACAGCGCAACATGCGTGTCGATGGTCTGGCCGAGCATGGTGACGGAAGCGTCGCCCGAATACATCCCTCGCTGCGCCGGATCAGGCTCGCGGACGATGATCTGGAACTCGGGCGTGACATCGAGCGTGCTGTACGGATCGAGGCCCGCGGTCATGTCGACGCGGTCGCGTCGCCCGAGCGGCATCGAGCCTCCAGCCTCGTCGCCGCCGACGTCGGAGCCTCGTTCGAGGTTGTGCTCCGAGAGGTACTCGACCACCTCACCCCGGCGTGCGATCTCGATGTGCTCGCGCTTCAGTTGGCTGGGGTGCGTATCAGCCATGACACGCCCGTCGTGGATCAGGAATGTGCGAGGGATGCCGCGGACGCCGAATGCCCCGATCGTGTCGCGGTCCAGGTCGTGCCCGATCCAGCTCCTCATCTCGCGCCTGGTGCGGAACTCGTTGACGTGATCCACGGGCTCATCGGTCACGCTCAGGAAGACCACGTCGTCGGTGCCCGCGTAGGAATCTGCGAGCTCGTTGAGGTGAGGGATCGCGGCGATGCACGGGCCGCACCACGTCGCCCAGAACTCGAGCACGACGGTCTTGCCCGCGAGGGCGTCCCACGTGACGTCTTCGGCGGTCATGCCGATGTCGACCGGCGTGTTCTCGAGTGCTTCGAGATCGATCGCGGGGGCGGGCGCGCCGATCGTGACCTGGGCGGAGGCGGTGGTTGCGACGGAGAGTGCCGCGAGCAGTCCAGTCGAGCGAGCGAGCAGCGATCCAGCCATCGGTGAGCCCTCCGGGGTGTCGCCGGAGTCTACAGGATGGTCACGGCTGCCCGGAATCGTCAGCCGAGGTTGGCGGGCCAAAAAACAGCCTGCGGAAGACCTCGCCAGGCCCGATGTCGCCGATCTCGGCCTTCGTCTCAGTGTGGATCTCGTCGTACTCACGCACGGGGGGCTCGCTGGCCAGCTCGACAACGTCGGCGTCACCCGCGCGGGACAGATCGAGCGAGCCGTTGGCAGACACCGAGATTACCCATCGCCCCTCGTCGACCGTGCGGTAGATGGTCTTGCCGAAACGTGCACCGGGCGCGTCCCAGTCGACGTCGGCGAGCGCCGGGTCGATCACCATCGCCTCGCTTGGCGGGGTCGACTCGTCGTAGAGCCTGCGGATGAGCAGGCGCCCGTCGAGCACGACGTAGTCGACGTGCAGCTCGCCGTCGGCGGTGAACGGTGTCTCGATGGTCTCGACCGTGCCCGCGGCGCTCGCGATGCGGACCGTGACGGCGTTATCCTTCACCAGCAGCTCGGTGACCGCGGTCTGGGCGACGACCTCGTTGAACTGGCCCCGCAGCTGCTCGTACTCGCCCGCGAGGCCCTCGAGCCGGTCGCGGTAGACCTGAGCAGCGAGGTCCGCGCGCAGCAACTGGTACCCGAACAGGCCCGCGGCGCCCACGACCGCGATCACGGCCAGGCGCGTGAGCAACTGGAGCGGGCTGAATCGGCGTTCGGCCATGCGGTGAGTCTACGAGATGCGGGGGGCAGCCAAGACCGAGGCTCAGTCCTCGCCGCTGTCGTCGTCCTCGTACTCGTCGTCGTGCCCGCCCTCGTCCTCGCGCTGGAGGTTGAGCTTCTCTGGGTTGAGCACGCGGACGAGCCCGTCCTTCAGGCGGCGCTCGGAGAAGTTGATGATCAGCCCGAGCTCGACGTCTGCGGCGCGGAGCTTGCTGCGCAGGGCGAGGCGCTCGAGCGAGCCGATCTGACCCGGGCGGGCCAGGATCTCGACCGCGAAGCGCTCCTCGACGAAGATGTCGATCGACACGCCGCCCAGGTCCTTGTCCTTGTACACGACCTCGAACTCTGCGTCGAGTTCGTAGTCGAGGCCGGCCTCGGTGAGCTCGTGCTTGATGGCGTTGAGGTAGATCTCGCGGCTGAAGCCCGGGCCCAGGGCCTTGTGCACCTCGATCGCGCCTCCGATGACCTTTCGCGACTTCTCGGTGAGGGCGGGGTCGAGCTCGCTGAGGGGGAGCCCCCGACGGTTGCCCCGTCCCCGGCCTCGGGAATCGTGGTCGTGATCCATGGGAGAATTTCCTTTCAGAGTCTGGCTAGGGGTGCGGTTGCGTACGAAAGACCGGATCTCTCTCGCGGGATCATTGGCCCGTCACAGGGTTCGCGTCACGCGGGCGACCGGATCCTGCACCGATCGGATCGCGGGTGTCGATAGCTCCACGGATGGGCAGAGGCTCGCATGGTCGCGCGCGCACCGGACACGGATGGCCGGATCCGGGGTGGTTCTTCCTGATCGCTGGGATCGGCGCGATCGGCGCAGCGGTGCTGATCCCCGCGGGCGAGGCCCTCGACGAGGCCCGCTACCGGCGGGACGTTGCCCTGACGTGGGAACGGGAACGCCTGGACCGTCTCGCCAAACACGAGGCGTACCTCGCGTCGGTCATCGCCCGCGAACCGGCAACGGTGCGCCAACTCAGGGCCCTCCAGCTGAACCTCTACCCCAACGGGCTGTCGCCGCTGGCGGAGTTCGAGGTCGACCCGGGGCTGGCGAGCGCGTCGGTGTTCGCGATGCTCGAGCCCGATCCGCGGACGCCTCCGGACGCGCCCCTGCACCGCGAGGACCGCTCACGATTGGCCTCCTGGGCGACGGGCGAGCGGAGCCGGCTCTGGCTGCTGGCGGCGGGCGGTTTGGGCGTGCTGATCGGGCTGATGCCCCCTCGGACGAACCGGGCGGAGGCCGATGCCGAGCCCTCGCACGCTACCGTTCCTGCATGAATACCCCCTCGGACGGGCCGCCTCGTCGGGCGGTCTATCGCCGACGCCACCGGCTGACCAAGGCCCTGGAGTTCAAGGCGGTCTACGACGCCCGGCTGAAGGCCCCCAAGGGACCGATCGTGGTCTTCGTGAAGCCCAACGGTTTGGGGCACCCGAGGCTTGGGCTCAGCGTGGGGCGGCGCGTCGGGAACGCGGTGACACGCAACGCGATCAAGCGTCGCCTCCGTGACGCGTTCCGGTTGGTCGCGGCCGACTGGGCGGGCGAGCACCCCGGGCTCGACATCGTGATCGCAGCCCGGTCGGGGCGTTCGGCGAAGCCCGACGACTATGCCGACCTGCTGCGCTCGGCCCTGGCGAAGCTCGGACGCGTCGTCGAGAAGCGGGGTGAGGCGTGACACGCATCGGACAGCTCGGGGCGGCTTGCATGATCGGGCTCGTGAAGCTCTATCAGATGACGCTCTCGCCCATCGTGGGTGGGCAGTGCCGCTTCAGGCCCACGTGCAGCCAGTACGCGATTGAGGCGCTGCGCGAGCACGGCCCGATCCGCGGTGGATGGATGACGGTCTGGCGGATCGCGCGGTGCAACCCGTTCGTGAAGGGGGGCTACGACCCGGTCAAGCCCTCCGAGACGCATCGCGAGGTTGGCACCGACTAGATTCGCCCTACACTGGGCCGATGCCGACCGATTCCTCCGCCCCACGCAAGCGGCTCCCCGCCGAGGCCCGCCGGGCCCAGCTGCTCGAGGTAGCTGCGAGCCTGTTCGCGGAACGGGGCTACGCCCGGGCGACGACCGCAGAGATCGCCAGAGCCGCAGGCGTGACCGAGCCTGTGATCTATCGGCACTTCGAGTCGAAACGCGACCTGTTCGTGGCGCTGGTCGAGCAGACCGCGGAGGCGACCCTCTCGATCTGGCGCGAGGCGCTCGAGTCGGCGGGCGACCCGGCCCAGCGCCTCCAGATCCTGCTCGGCTCCAACCCGATGGTCGCGCTGGGCGACGAGGAGGCGGTCCGCTACCGCATCATCCTGCAGGCGATCACCGAGACGGGCGACGCCGAGATCCACAAGGCGGTGGTCAAGCACTTCCGCTCGCTGCACGCGTTCGTGGAGTCGGAAGTCGAGGCCGCGCAATCGGCCAAAAAGGTCTCGGGCCGGGTGCCGGCGGACATGATCGCCTGGATCCTGATCGACGTGGCGCTCGGCTTCGGCGTGCTCGAGGCCATGGGCATCACTGGGCACCACCAGTCGAAGGGCACGAGCGTGGTGCAAGTCATCGGACAGATCCTGCTGCCCAGGCGGAAGTAGGCTCCGGCGCGGGCCAACAATCCCGCACGTGCCAGAGTCTGAGATTTATCTCGACAACAACGCGACAACGCGGCCCACGCCCGGGGTGCGCGACGCGGTACTCCGCTCGCTCGACGAGACGTGGCACAACCCCTCGAGCGTGCACCGCCCGGGGCAGGCGGCGAGGCACGCGATCGAGCTGGCGCGGTCCTCGGTCGCACGGCTGGTCAACGCACGCCCGCGCGAGATCGTGTTCACGAGCGGGGGGACCGAGTCCATTGAACTGGGCGTGCGCGGCGCAATCCAGGGCATCGATCGACCGGTGCTCGTGACCAGCGCGATCGAGCACGCGGCGGTGCGCGATCTCGTCGAGACGCTGGGTGACGCGTGCGAGGTCAGGCTTGTGCCGCTCGACGAGCGAGGCGTGATCGATGCAGAACATACGCCAGCGCTGCTCGACGGCGCGACGCTCTGCTGCCTGCAGTGGGCCAACAACGAGACCGGCGCGCTCCAGCCGATCGGCGCGATCGGGCGGGCATGCCGGGAAGCGGGCGTGCCTCTGCTGGTCGACGGCACGCAGTGGGTCGGCAAGCTGCCCACGAACCTCGGCACGGGGACGGCTGCACCCAACGACCCGGCGCACGCCGACGGCGAAGGCCAGCTCATCGACCTGCTCGCGTTGAGCGCGCACAAGCTGCACGGGCCCAAGGGGGTCGGCGCGCTGTTCGTGCGCCGCGGGACGAGGCTGGGCGCCTTCCGCCCAGGCTCGCAGGAACTCGGACGCCGAGGGGGAACGGAGAACGTGCCCGGGGTCGTTGGCTTCGGTGCGGCGTGCGAGGGCGCGCTCGCGTTCCTCGCCGACCCGGGCGAACGCGAGCGGCTGGGCGCGCTGCGCGACCGGCTCGAGCGAGGCATCACCGATCGATTCCCGGCGGCGCAGGTGAACGGGCCGATCGCTCGCGGTGCTCGGCTGTGGAACACGACGAGCGTGGGATTCCCGGGGCTCGAGGCCGAGGCTCTGCTGCTGATGCTCTCGGAACGCGGCGTGTGCGCGTCGGCCGGCGCGGCGTGCTCGAGCGGGAGCCTTGAGCCCTCTCCGGTGCTGCTGGCGATGGGCGTCGAACCCGCGGTCGCCCACGGGTCGATCCGGCTCAGCCTGTCGCGGCTGACGCGCGAAGAAGAGATCGACCGCGCGGCGGAGCTGATCGCGGGTGCCGCAGGCGTGCTTGCGGGCTCGGTCCCGACGCCTTGAATCGCTCCGAGCCCGGTCGGCGGGTAGCCGGGTGGGCCCGGGCGCGATAGTCTGCGCCCATGAACGAGAACCCCTACGCCGCCCAATCGATGCAGACCTCGGACTTCGGCAGCGGCCTGCCCTCGGAGCCGGCGCGGACGAGCACGCTCGCGATCGTGGCGTTCGTCCTGTCGCTGGTCTCGATCGTGCTGTGCTGCATCCCGGGTCTGCCCGCGGTCGCGGCGCTGCTCGGCGTCTTCGCGATCATCGGGATCTCCAAGAGCCAGGGGAGCGTGAAGGGCAACGGGTTCGCGATCGCGGCCCTCATCATCGGGATCCTGCTCTCGGTCGTTCAGACCATCGGGCTGATCGTGATCAACCAGGGCTTCGGGCAGATCGGCGCGCTGAACGCGTCGGTCGAAGCGATCGAGGCCGGGCAATTCGACACCGTGCGGGCGCAGTTCCCGGGCGTTCCCGCCGAGACGCTCACCGACGAGGTGATCGCCGACTTCCAGGCGCAGTACACGCTCGATGCTGGCGCGTTCCAGTCTTCGCCCGAGTCGCTGTTCTCCATGTTCGGCGCCTACGCGAGCAGCGGGCCCGCGCTGCAGCAGATGCAGCAGCCGAACTGGCCCTACCCGAACGAGACCATCCCCTGGCCCGCGACCTTCGACAGCGGCGATGGCTTCATGCTCTACATCCCCGACGAGAGCGCCACCTCGAGCGGCGTCGTGATGCCGCTGAGTAACATGGGCGTGCTCGCCCCGAGCGGCTCCGTGTACTGGCTGCTGCCTCCGGGCGGGGGCACCACCGCCCTGCCCTCGCCCCCCGCGACCGATGGGGATGCCCAGGGCGAGGCCGAGGGTGAGAACGAGGACGCGGCACCAGCGGACGCGGGCGGATGACCCCCGAACCCGAGCGCGAGCCCGTCATCCGCTGCCGAGGCGTGGTCAAGCGGTTCGGCAACAAGACCGTCATCGACGGGCTCGATCTGGACGTCTTCCCGGGCGAGACCATGGTCGTCATGGGCGGCTCGGGCTCGGGCAAGTCAACCACGCTCCGCATGATGATCGGCTCGGTCGAGACCTCAGCCGGCTCGATCGAGCTGTTCGGCAAGAACATCTGCGGCATGCGCGAGCGTGCGCTTAACGACGTGCGCAAGAAGATCGGCGTGCTCTTCCAGTCGGGCGCGCTGTTCAACTCGATGACGATCGCGGGCAACGTGGCGCTGCCGCTGCAGGAGCACACCGACCTCGACCCGGACATCATCGACATCCAGGTGAAGATCAAGCTGGAGCTGGTTGGGCTGCGCGAGCACGCGGACAAGTTCCCCGCGGAGATCTCGGGCGGGATGAAGAAGCGTGCGGGTCTGGCCCGGGCGCTGGCGCTCGACCCGCAGATCCTGTTCTACGACGAGCCGAGCGCGGGGCTCGACCCGGTGACCAGCGCCGAGATCGACCGCCTGATCATCGACCTGTCGAAGAAGCTCGGGGTGACCAGCGTCGTGATCACCCACGAGATGGACTCAGCGTTCGCGATCGCCGACCGCATGGCGATGCTCGACAAGGGAAAGATGCTCGTCGTCGAGACGCGCGAGTGGTACGAGCGTGTGCGCGACACGCCGGACGCCGACGCCCACGCGATGCCCGAGAGCCAGCGCCTGATCCGCCAGTTCCTGCGGGGCGACGCCGAGGGGCCCATCACGGAGCGCAAGGCCGCCAGCAGCTACGCCGACGATCTGCTCGGCGGCGGCGAGGCCCCCCCGGTGCTGCCCAGCGTCGAGCCGACGCGGGGCTAACCTGTCAGGACTCCCGGAGCCCCAGCCATGCCCGACCGCAAGCGATCGACCGCGAGCCTGCTCACCGGGCTGTTCCTCATCACGGGCCTGGTCGGCTTCCTGGCGATCAGCGCCGTCATCTCGGGTGCGCTCGAGCGTCTAACGCCCACCGAGACCTACACCGTTCGGTTCGATCTCGAGCGCGGGGCGCCGGGCGTCAAGGCCGGCTCGGCGGTCACCATGGGCGGGCAGCCGGTCGGGCGGGTCGTCGACGTCGCGTTCGTGCTCGATGACGGGGGCGCCGCGACGGGCATCGACGTCGGCGTGAACGTCGAGCGCCGGTACACGCTCTACGGCGACGCCCGGTTCGTGCTCGTTCGCCCCCTCATCGGCGAGGGCGGCACCGTCAACATCGCCAGCGCGGGCACGCCCGAAGCGGGCGCGCTCTCGCCCGGATCCACGATCGATGCCTCGATCGCCATCCCGACCTTCCTGGCCGACGCGGGGTTCGGCGACACCCAGGCCGCCCAGGTCCAGCAGATGATCGCGGACGGTGCCGAGCTGATGGAGCGGGCCTCCTCGATCGCGGAGGGGCTCGACGAGGATCTCGCGGTCATCACGGAGGACGCGCGGAGCTTCTCGCGCACGCTCCGCGACACGAGCACCGACGTGCAAGCGCGGTGGCCCGAGCTCAGCGAAGAGGCCGGCGCGGTGCTGGCCAACCTCGACCGCGCCAGCGAGGGCGTCGACCGGATCGTGGGCGAGGCCGAGGGCCTGCTCACGGATCTCCGCTCAGCGGTGGAGGAGGGCAACCCGCGCGTGCAGGAGACGCTGGCGGGGATCCAGCGGGTCGTCGAGAGCGTGGAGGCCGAGCACCTGCCGGTTGCGCTCGGGGCGCTCGACGACGCGCGCCTCGCGGCCGAGGACCTGGCGAGCGTTGCCGAGCGGGCCGATCGCCTGCTGGCGGAGGAATCGCCCGGGGTCAGCCGGTCCGTCGCCAACGCACGTCTCGCCTCGGACCAGCTCCGCCAGGCCAGCTTCGAGATCCGACGCAACCCCTGGCGGCTCCTGACCCGACCCAGCACAAAGGAGCTGGAGGGTGAGCTGGTCTACGACGCGGCCCGATCACACGCCGATGCCGCGAGCGACCTTCGGGACGCGGCGGCTTCGCTGGAAGCCGTGCTGGCGTCGAGCGACAACCCGCTGGTGCCCGTCGATTCCGAGGGGCACGCTCTGCTGCAGGCCGAGCTGCGAGACGCGATGGAGCGTTACGAAGCCGCCCAGGATCTGCTGCTGGAGCTGATCGACACCGACGAGTGATCGGTGGGTTTTGTTCGAATCTGGTGCGGATGATGTTACACTGAGGTATGGCTCAGGCCCGCCATCACTACGAACGAGCGATCGAGGCGTATCTGCGGGCCCGGCGGACCCCGTACGTCTCGGTCAATGAGGCCCGCCGAGCCCTGTTGCCCGAGGGATCGAAGGTCACCGCGATGGAGGCGGGCTCGGATCGGGCGGTGTCGCTCAAGAGCTTCGATTTCGTGATCTACGGGTCGCCCAGCAATCTGCTGGTCGAGGTGAAAGGGCGTCGCTTGGGGCGGGGGTCGCGGTCGGGCCCGGCCACACGCAGCGGGCTGCAGAGCTGGGTGACGCTCGACGATGTGGAGGCGCTGGGCCGCTGGCAGGCCCTGTTCGGCGCGGGGTTTCAAGGGGCCTTCGTGTTCGTGTACTGGTGCGATGCGCAGCCCCCCGACGCCCTCTTCCAGGAGGTCTTCGAGCACGACGGGCGCTGGTACGCGGTGCGAGCGGTGCTGCTGGACGAGTACCAGACCGCGATGGTGACCCGCAGTGCGAAGTGGCGAACGGTGCACGTTCCCACGGCGGCGTTCGAGCGGATCAGCGGGCCCCTGGCCTCGGCGTGCCCCGAGATGCCCAGCCGGACCACCTCTGCCCCGCGGCTCCAGCGAGAACTGGCCCGGTCGGTCGATCGGACCCTGGGCAGGCCGATCGGGCGGGCGATGCGACCGGTCGGTTCGGCCTGAGCCGCCCCGAATCCTGATCCGGCTTTGCTCGCCCCCTCGCGAGGCGGTAGCATCCGGGCATGAAGCACCCCCGACCCAGGATGCTCGCGCGTGTCGCGGCTGCGGCTGTGATCGGCGTGGCCGCCCTCGCGGCTTCACCCGGCGCCCACGCCCAAGCGGGCACCCAGTCGCTCAAGCCGCCGACCGTGAACCAGACCGACGATCCCCCGACGATCCGGATGTACCTGGTCACGGCGCTGCTGGGAGCCCTGGTCGTCGGGGCGAACCTGATCCCGAGCAAGCGGGGCCACCAGGACTGACCGCGGCACCGGCCGCGCAGGGAGACCAACGCATGGACACCACCACACGCCCGCACCGTCGTCGGCGCTGGCCGCTGATCGCGGTCAACGCGGGGCTCGCAGCGGTCATCGGCATCACCGCGCTCGTGCCCGCTCAGCCTGGCGGGAACCGCGCCCGGGGCGAGTACGCCATCGTGGGCGGCGAGTTCCTGGGTGGCGGCGGTGAGAACGCCGTGTACATCCTCGACGCCACCAACCAGGACCTGATCGCCGTCCGCTGGGACCGCACACGCGGCGCGCTGCAGGGCATCGGGTACCGCGACCTGACGGTCGACGCGCAGGAGAGGCCCGGACGATGAGCACCGACACTTCCCGACACACCCGGATCGATCCTCTCGCCGTGTCCGCGGCGGCCCTCGCGCTCGTCGCCGCCGTGCAGATCGGCGTGAAGCTCGGCGCCGGCTCGCCCGAGCCCAGCGCCCTGGCCGAGATGGCCTCGGGCGTGGGCGAGTACAAGATCATGACCACCGCCAGCAACGACAACGAGGAGTTGCTCTTCGTGCTCGACAACCGCAACGAGCAGCTGATGGTCTACGGCGTGAACCAGAACACAGGCCTGGAGCTACAGGCCCGCGAGACGCTGGGCCAGGTCTTCGCGGACGCCCGCGCGGCCTCCCGCGGACGCCCCTGACCACCCGCGATGCCCGTTGTCCCGCTGCCGCAGTTCGAGCAGGACCTCAAGGCCTATCTGGCCGAGAAGGCCGACCGTGACGCCTACGAGCGGCTGAACGCCCCCACTTCCATCGTCGTCCGCTTCGGCGCGATGCGCATGGTCGGCGAGTTCCCCTACGACGGCGAGGCCAAGCCCGGCTGCGGCTCGCGGCTGGTCGTGCGTACGCACCGCGGCGAGGAGCTGGGCGAGATGCTCACTAGCACCTGCCCCAACGCCGGGTGCTCCAAGAGCGTCACGCGCAAGGAGATGCTCGAGTACATCGAGAACTCGGGCGGCAAGGACTACCCGTTCTTCGACGCGCGCCACAACAAGAGCGGCGTCAAGGGACGCGTGCTCCGGATCGCGACCAAGGAGGATCTCGACCGCCAGACCGCGATCGACCGCGAGAAGCAGTCGCTCGTGCGCCGCGCGAGAGAGGAGGCACGAGGGGTCGGGTTCGGGGCCAAGATCGTCGAGGCCGAGGCGATCCTGGGCGGCGGGCACGTGACGTACTTCTACCACGCCGAGCAGCGGACCGATCACGGCGCAATCCTCAGCCGCCTGAAGGAGCTGCACGGCGGGGACCGGGTCGAGATGCGACAGGTCGGCGCGCGCGACGACGCCCGGCTCACCGCCGACTACGAGCGATGCGGGCAGTACTGCTGCTGCAAGAGCTTCCTGAAGGTGCTCAAGCCCGTTTCCATGCGATCGGCCAAGGTGCAGAAGGCGACGCTCGATCCGCTGAAGATCTCCGGGCGCTGCGGGCGGCTGATGTGCTGCCTGCGCTACGAGGACCAGACGTACAAGGACCTGAAGAAGAACCTACCCCACCGCAAGACGCGCGTGGGCACGCCGCACGGCGACGGGATCGTGATCGACAGCCAGATCCTGACCCAGCTGGTGCTGATCGAGCTCGACAACCGCGAGCGGGTCGCGGTACCGGTCGAGGAACTGACCGAGCCGGGCCTCGCGAAGGCCCCCGAGCCCGCGCCGCCGCGCGAACGGGGGAAGCGTGCCAAGCCCGAGCCCGACCGCAAGCAGCGCGAACCAGCGGGCGACATCGCAACCACGACGGAAGACGCCCCCGCGAAGAAGAAGCGGCGCCGCAAGCGGCGCGGCAAGCCAGCGGGCGAGGGCGGCGCGGAGGCCTCGGCAGCGGCACCCGCGCCCGAAGGCGAAACGCCCAAGGTCGTCGGGCGGCGCCGGAAGAAGCCGGCGGAGGACCAGGGCGAGCCCAAGGACGCGGCACCCCCGGACGCGCCCGCCGACGACCAGCCCAAGA
>JANQQZ010000040.1 GCA_028284805.1 Phycisphaerales bacterium | reverse complement strand
GCGGGAGCGCGAGCTGTTCGCGTCGCACGTGGCCTCGGTCGCGGGCCCATGCGTGCTTGGCGGCGCGGTCGGCGAACGCGAGCAGCCCGTCGAGTTCGGCGACCGCGTCGGCGTACGCCAGCAGCGCATCCAGAACGCCCGCGACCGAGGCCACGAGCGACGCGAACAGCTCGCGCTCCCGCTCCAGGGCGCGCCCCTCGGCGCGCAGCACCTTCTCTTCGAACGTCTTCAGCTCGGGCGTGATGAATCGCTCCGCGTTCTTCAGCGTCTGCTTGCGCGTCAGCGATGCCGCTTCGAGCTGCTCCTTCGCGTCGCGCGCCTGGGCGGCCGAGAGCTCCACGTAGTACCCGAAGACCTTGTTGTACCCGACCTTGATACCGGGGAGGCTCAGCTCCTCGGCGATCTGCGCCTGATACCCCGCGAGCCAAGCCGACGCGTCGGTCTGCAGCGTGCGGGCCTCGTCGAGCTCGGGGTCGATGCCGTCGCGAAAGACCCCGCCGTCGCGCAGGTGGGCGGGCGGGTCGTCCTTGCACTCGCGTGCGATTCGTTGTGCGACCGGTTCGAGTGTCTCCGCGAGCGACACGAGCCGTCGCCGCTGCGCGTCGAACGCTGGGGCGCCCTCGAGCAGCTCGGCGATTGCGCGCACGCGTCCGACGGAGCCGCCCAGGCCCGTGATGTCCCTGGGCGAGCACCGCCCCAGCGCGACCCGCCCCGCGATGCGCGCGATGTCCTGCACGGGCGACAGTGCCTGGCCGACCTCGCGTGCGAGACGCCGGTCCTCGACCAGCACGGCCACCCGCGCGTGCCGAGACTCGATCGCCGCCAGATCGCCGGACGGTCGGCAGAGCCAGTCGCGCACGAGCCGCTTGCCCATCGCCGTCCGGCAGCCGCCCGAGCCGGGCGATGCCAGAAACAGCCCGAGCAGTGAGCCCTTCGTCGAGCCCTCGCGGATGGTCTGCTCGATCTCGAGCGAGCGCAGGCTGACGGAATCGACGACGCACCGGCCCTCGGCGTGCTCGCGTCTCGGCGAGCGGAGGTGCGCGAGCGTTGCCGCCGCGAACGCGCCCGGGCGGTTGTTCGCCGCCTCGTCGTCGACCGCCTTCGTCTCGCGCAGGTACCGGATCACCGCGCCCGCCGCGAACACCGCCGGGTCGTCGGCTGCGAGCCCGAAGCCCTCCAGCGTTGAGACGCCGAACTGCGCGTGCACCGCTTCGGGCGACTCGTCGCGCCGGAACTGCCACGCCGGGCGACCGGTCCCCGAGACCCCGAGCGCGTCGAGCACGCGCTGTACGCGGGGCGGCGCTTCGCCCGTTGCCGTCTCCGCGTACAGCACCTCGCTCACGCGCCGGCTCGCCAGCTCGTCCGCCAGCGACTGGGCGGTCGCGTCGAACAGCACGAGCTCGCCCGTGCTCGCCTCGACCACCGCGACCGATGCCGACGATGTATCGCCCGACTCCGTGAAGTGCACCGCCGCGAGCCGGTTGACGGCGGACCCGTCGAGCAGGCCATCATCGACGAGGGTTCCGGGCGTAACGACCTGCGTGACTGCGCGCTCGACCACGCCCTTGGCGTCCTTGGGGTCCTGGATCTGGTCCGCGATGGCGACGCGGTAGCCCAGCGCCACCAGTTTGCGCAGGTAGTTGTCGAGCTGGTGGTGGGGCACGCCCGCGAGGGGCACGCCTCCGGTCCGCTGCGTGAGCGTCAGCCCCAGCGCGCCCGCGACGGTCTCGGCGTCCTCGAAGAACAGCTCGTAGAAGTCGCCCATCCGGAAGAGCAGCACGCAGTCGGGGTGCTGCTCCTTGAAGCGGAAGTACTGCTTCATCGCCGGGGTTTGCGTCGGGTCGCCCACGGCAGAAAATGTAGGGTTCTCAGCGGGCGGCCGCCGCGGCGACCGCGTTGTCGGCCTCGGACAGCCCGGCCCCGACCCGCTTGATCTGGTCGAGCAGGCGGTCGAAGTCGGCCTCGGTCAGGTGGGGGTTGACGGTCACGAGGCGGATCACGCGTCGCCCCTTGACGATGCCGAAGCCCAGCTTCGCGAGTTGGCGGTCGTCCAAGGCCTCGCAGATCGCGTCGGAGGGCTTGCCCTTCAGCTCGAAGCAGACCGTGGCCCACTCTGGCTCGCACGAGAGCACGAAGTCGTCGTCCGCGCGCACGCGGTCGGCGACGTACCGGGCGAGATCGATCTGGCGGTTGGTGCGGGCCGCATAGCCCTCGTCGCCCAGCGCCTGCCAGAGCGACCAGAGCTTGATCGCCTCGTTGGGGCGTCCGCACTGGATCGAGCGGGTTCCCGGGTTCAGGTCGTCGCTGTCCTGCTGGAAGAGGTAGCTCGCGGACTCGTCGAAGTGCTTCGTGGTCAGCCCGGGCTCGCGGGTGAGGCAGACCGAGCTGACCAGCGGCACGCCCATCATCTTGTGCGCGTCCCACGTGAACGAGTCCGCGCGATCGAGCCCCGTCATCAGATGGCGGTGGTCGGGCGAGAGCAGTGCGGTCCCGCCGAACGCGCCGTCGACGTGGAACCAGAGCCCGTGCTCGTGCGCGATGTCCGCGATCGCGTCGATCGGGTCGAACGCTCCCATCACGGTGGTCCCGCTGGTCGCGACGACCATGAGCGGACGCATGCCGCGGGCCAGGTCTCGCTCGATCGCGTCGTCGAGCCTGGCTGGGATCATCCGCCCTCGCTCGTCCGCCTCGATGAAGCGCACCGAGTCGCGGCCCAGCCCGATCATGCCCGCGCTCTTCCGCACGGAATAGTGCGATTCCTCAGAGACGTACAGCGCGAGGCGATCGCCGCCGCCCGCGACCGAGAGCCCGGCCTCGCGCGAGCCCTCGAGCACCTCGTTGCGCCCGATGATCATGCCCGCCATGTTGCTCATCGAGCCGCCCGGGGTGAACAGGCCGTCGCCGCCCTGCCATCCGGCGAAGCCCAGCATGTGGTCGATCAGCTTCTGCTCGAGCAGAACCTGCACGCCCGCGGCCTTGTAGGTGTACATCGAGCTGTTGACGACCGCCTTGGCGATCTCGGCGACGGTCGCGACCGGCTCGCGCCCGCCGAAGAGCTGGTTGAAGAACGCGGGCCCGGCGCTGGTGGGCGTGGCGAGCATGACCCGGCGCAGCGCCTCGATCGCGCCCGCGTCGCCCAGGCCTAGCTCGGGGATGGCGAGCCTGAGATCGCGGATGGCGTCCTCCGGCTCGGGCGTGAGCTTGACCGGCTCGGCACGCTCGGCGGCGAGGATCTCGTCGACCAGACCGGCCGCCTGACGGATCACGGCATCGGGGTCAGGGTGCGGCTCGAATCCACTCATCAACGTCGTCGCTCCCACCGTCTTGGGCGCCGGTCCGGCCGCCCGGGGCGGAACATCGGCCCCATCCCAATCATTGGTCACAGGATGAACCGGAGCGACGCAGAAGGAATTCCGCCCATGAGCCCCACGAATGACACCGCCGACCCCCGCAACAAGCTCGGCCTGTCCGAAGCCGAGTGGAAAGCCAAACTCACCCCCGAGCAGTACCGCGTCCTCCGCCAGCAGGGCACCGAGCGGGCGTTTACCGGCGAGTACACCGACACAACGGACCCCGGCATCTACCGCTGCGCCGCCTGCGACCACCCGCTCTTCGAGTCGGGCGAGAAGTTCCACTCTGGGTGCGGCTGGCCCAGCTACTCGAAAGCCAAGCTGGATGCTGAAGGCAAGCCCTCGGTCGACGAGATCGAGGACACGAGCCACGGCATGACCCGCACCGAGGTCACCTGCGCCAACTGCGGCAGCCACCTTGGGCACGTCTTCCCCGACGGACCCCCTCCAACCGGGCTTCGCTACTGCATCAACTCCGTCGCCGTGAAGCTCGCGCACGAATAGGCCGGCGGGGGCTTCCCGAACCACGTTCGGATCTTGTATACAATTAGGCATGCCCACCGTCAGCGTCTTCGATATGTTCAAGATCGGCGTTGGTCCTTCGAGCAGCCACACGCTCGGGCCGTGGCGGATCGTCCAGCGTTTCGAGCAGCGGGTGCTGAGCGATGCCCCGGGCGTCGCGATCGCGCGCGTGCGGTTCGAGTTGCTGGGCTCGCTCGCGCTCACGGGCGTCGGGCACGCGACGGACAAGGCGATCTGCCTCGCGATGCTGGGTGAGCAGCCCGAGATCGTTCCCGTCGACGAGATCGAGCCCAAGCTCGCAGAGCTGGCGGGGGACAACCAGGCGACATTCGCGGATCAAGTCGTCCACTTCGAGCCCGAGCGCGACGTCGTGTTCCTCAAGAACGAGCGCCATCCGGGCCACGCCAACGCGATCCGGTGCTTCGCGCTGCTCGCCGATGGGCGCGAGCTGGCGGGGACCTACTTCAGCGTCGGTGGTGGGTTCGTCGCGTCGCCCGACGAGCTCGACGACACGATCGGCGACCGCGCGATGCCGCAGCGCCCGGTGCGGCTGGGCGACGACCTGCTCGGGCACTGCCGGGAGTCGGGCTTGCCCATCTCGCGTGTGGTGCACGAGAACGAGCTGAGCTGGTGGACCGAGGACCAGATCAGGGATCAGGCGCTCGCGATCTGGCGCGTGATGCGTCAATGCGTGCGGCGGGGCTGCCGGACACGGGGCGTGCTGCCCGGAGGGCTGGATGTCCAGCGTCGTGCGCCCGACCTGATCGCCGAGCTCGTGCCCGAGTACCCCCAGGAGTGCGACGAGTCGCTCGTGTCGACGCTGCGGGGCATGACGCTGCCCTTCGAGACGATGCTCCGTCTGGTCTCGTGCTTCGCGCTCGCCGTGAACGAGGAGAACGCCGCGCTCGGGCGTGTCGTGACCGCCCCGACGAACGGTGCCGCGGGCGTCATCCCCGCGGTGATGATGTACCGCGCCGCGTTCAACGATGAGCCGATGAGCGACGACGACGTGCTCCGCTTCATCCTCGTGTCAGGGCAGATCGGGGCGCTGTTCAAGCAGAACGCGACGATCAGCGCCGCGATGGGCGGGTGCCAGGCGGAGATCGGGGTCTCGTCGGCCATGGCGGCGGGGGGGCTGACCGAGCTGATGGGCGGCTCGCCCGAGCGGGTGCTCATGGCCGCCGAGATCGCGATGGAGCACCACCTCGGGATGACCTGCGACCCCGTGGGGGGGCTGGTGCAGGTGCCCTGCATCGAGCGCAACG
>JANQQZ010000149.1 GCA_028284805.1 Phycisphaerales bacterium | reverse complement strand
CTGGGCGGATCGAGGGGCCGTCCTCGGGCCGGATCTGGGGGGGCGGGGTCTCGGCGCCGTCCTCGGGCTCGATTTGGCCGACCGGCTGAGCCAGCGTGGGCAGGGCGGCGCCGGCGAGCGCCAACAGACAGACGGTACGGCTGATCATGTCCAGTCTCCGGGCCAGTGAGAGCCACTATAGGGATCGGCTTGGTTGGGGCATGGCTCCGGCCTAGTCGTCGGTCCAACAGGGCCCGGAGCGTCAATCGCGGGCGGACGAGGGGGTGCTTGGGGGGTAGAGTGGTCGCGGTAGGGGCGGTAACTCAATTGGTAGAGTGCCAGCTTTGCAAGCTGGAAGTTGTCGGTTCGAGTCCGATCCGCTCCATTCGTCGCCCGCGGGCCCGGCTTGCTCGGGCCGCGGGTTGCACGCTCGCACTCGGGCGATGGTCGCTCAATGACCCCGGCGGGATTCGAACCCGCGTTGCCAGGATGAAAACCTGGAGTCCTGGACCAGACTAGACGACGGGGCCGTCGTGGCGGGAGTGTAGTCGCGCGGCGAGAATCGGTCATGCCCGCAGAGACGCCGATCACACCGCTTGCTGTGCCTCTCGATGATTCGGGGGTGCTGCTGGTGGGTGGGACGTTCGATCCCCCGCATGTGGCGCACGTCGGGCTGGCGTGTCGGGCTCGGGACGCCCGCTCCCCCGGGGCTGCGCTGGTCTTCGTCCCGGCGGCGCAGAGCCCGCACAAGGAGACCGGCCCTAAGGCGAGCGACGCGGACCGGGTCGCGATGCTCGAACTCGCGACCGGGGGCGTTGCATCGGCGGGCGTGTGGACGGACGAGCTCGACCGAGCGCGGGCGGGCGCGCCCAGCTACTGGGTCGAGACGCTCGATCGGGTGCGCCGGCTGGTCGGCGAGCGCCCGCTCCAGTTCGTGATCGGGGCGGACCAGGCCGCGGCGTTCGACCGGTGGCGCGAGGCGCGGCGGATCTTGGAGCTGGCTGAGCCGGTGGTGCTGCTGCGTGAGCCCTTGGGCACGGTTGATGCCTTGCTCGACGTGATGCGTGGTGCGTGGTCGGCGGGTGAGCTCGATCGGTGGAGATCGTGGTGCGTGGATGTTGGCACGATCGACGTGAGCGCGACCGAGATCCGGGCGCTGCTGCGAGCGGATAGAGAAAGCGCCCGGCTGGAGTCCGTGCTCGCACCGGGCGTTCTGGAATTCATCCGTAAGCGTGGGCTGTACGCGCCCGACGCCTGATTACTTGACGAGCGACTTGAGCTGCTCGGCCTTGTCGGTCTTCTCCCAGGCGAAGGTCTCGTAGGACTTGCCGCTGACCTCGATGGTCCCGGGCTGGCGTCCGAAGTGCCCGTGGTAGGCGGTGTGGCTGTAGATCGGGGCGGCGAGCTTGAGGCTCTCGATGATGCCGCGGGGGGTGAGGCTGAAGGTCTCGCGGATGGCGGCGGAGATCTTGGACTCGTCGGCCGTCGCGGTGCCGAAGGTTTTAACGTGGACGCTGGTCGGCTCGGGCACGCCGATGGCGTAGCTGAGCTGGATCTCGCACTCAGTGGCGAGCCCCGCGGCGACGACGTTCTTGGCGATGTAGCGGGCCATGTAGGCGGCAGAGCGGTCGACCTTCGTCGGGTCCTTGCCCGAGAAGGCACCGCCGCCGTGGCGCCCGCGCCCGCCGTAGGTGTCGACGATGATCTTGCGACCAGTGAGCCCGACGTCGCCGTGCGGTCCGCCGATCTCGAACTTGCCCGTTGGGTTGACGTGCACGGTGATGCCGTCGTTCCACCATTCGCCGAGCACGGGCTTGAAGATCTTCTCGATGACGTGCTGCTTGAGGTCGGCCTGCTTGTCGTTCCAGCCGGGTGTGTGCTGGGTGGAGAGGACGACGGTGTCGACGCGAGCGGGCTTGCCGTCGTCGTCGTACTCCACGGTGACCTGGCTCTTGGCGTCGGGGCGGAGGCCCGGGATGCCCTCGTTGCGTCGGACGTCGGCGTGCTTCTCGACCAGCTGATGGCTCAGCTGGATGGGCAGCGGCATCAGCTCGGGGGTCTCGGTGCAGGCGAAGCCGAACATCATGCCCTGGTCGCCCGCGCCCTCTTCACCCTTGGATCCTTCGTCGACTCCCATCGCGATGTCGGCGGACTGTGCCTTGATCGAGCTGAGCACGGCACATGAGACATGGTCGAAGGCCATGTCGCCCGAGGTGTAGCCGATGCGTTCGATGGTGGCGCGGACGATGTCGGGGATCTCGACGTAGGCCTCGGTGCGGACCTCGCCCGCGACGATGGCCATGCCCGTGGAGACCATGGTCTCGCAGGCGACGCGGCTCTGGGGGTCCTGAGCGAGCATGGCGTCGAGGACGGCGTCCGAGATCTGGTCGGCGACCTTGTCGGGGTGACCCATCGAGACGGATTCGGAGGTGAAGAGATGGCCCATTCGGGTCTCCTGTGCGAGACGTGGAGCGAAAAGCAAAGGGAATGGTAGCGTGACGCGTGGACGAAAGCGGTGCGGTGGTATTCTGAATCACGTTCGGCTGTGAGCGTAAGGAGGGCACGGCTGTGAGGTGCACGGGGTTGATCGCAGCGATGATGGCCTTGCTGTCGGTTGCGGGGGTCTGCCGTGCGCAGCCCGATGATCTGCCCCTGCTGAACGTGCCAAAGGGTGTGGGGTTGATCTACTCGGAGACCGACCCGGCGGCTCGCCCGGCAACGGACCGGGCGTGGGGGATGGCGCTGAAGCGAGGGGTGAACGCGTATCAACTCGCTGTGCCGTGGGACGAGATCGCCGGGCCCGACGGCACGCCTGACATGTCGTACCTCGTTCCGCTTCTCGATCTGCTCGAGCAGACCGGGTTGCAGGTCTTCTTCACGCTGCAATCGGTGGACACGACGGCGCTCCGGCTGCCCGCGGTGCTGCTGGATCCGAACGACAATCGCAAGCTCCGCCCGGATCTTTCGTTCGACTCGCCCGAGGTGATCAACCATCTGGTGGCGCTGCTGGACGAGCTGGTGCCCCTGCTCGCTGAGCACGGGTGCTTCGCGATGTCGCTGGCGAACGAGGTGAACATCTGGCTGAGCATCAACCCGGGTCAGGCGTTCCCGCTGGCGGTGTTTGCCGAGTACGGGCGGGTGCACGCCAAGACGCTCGAGCCCGACATGCGCACAGGGGTGACACTCACACGCGAGGCGCTCACGCAGCCCGATCTGACATTGCTGATGATGTCCGTGAGCAACGCGGCGATCTTCGCGTACTACCCGGTGGACGGGGTGGTGCTCGATCCGGCGGTCATCGAGTTCGAGTTCGACGCGATCGAGGCGTTGGCCGGTGATCGGCCCGTGATCCTGCAGGAGGCTGGCGCGCCCGGGGCGCCTGCGGACGGGTCGCCCAGCGTAATCGGCGCGACGGACGAGCTGCAGCGGGCGTGGGTGGAAGCCGTCTTCCGCGAGGTCCGCGAGCGCGAGGCGATCCGGTTTGTGTCCTGGCTCCACCTGGCGGACTGGCCCGCGGACACGATCGCCTTCTATCAGCAGTACTACGGCGTTAGCGAGCCCGACTTCGTCGAGTTCCTGAGCGGGCTGGGGCTGATGACGAGCCAGGGCGAGGCGAGGCCCGCGCTGCGGGAACTCATGATCCAGCTGAGGCGGACGTTGAGGCCGGCGATATCGAGCACGGTCGCGCAGGACTGACCGGGCGAGCGCTATCCTGCCCTCGATGGCGAACAAGCCTGAGAGTTCCAACGGCCTCACCTACGCCGACGCGGGCGTGGATCTGGAGACGTACGACGCGTTCATCGGTCGGCTTGGGTCGCTGGTCCGCCGGACGCACGGGCCGCGGGTGATCCAGAACCCGGGCGGGTTCGCGGGGATGTTCCGGCTCGACTACAACCAGAAGCTGTTCCAGCGCAACTACAAGGACCCGGTCCTCGTCGCGTGCAACGACGGCGTGGGCACCAAGCTCAAGATCGCCTCGGCGATGCGGCGGTTCGACACGATCGGCATCGACCTGGTCGCGATGAGCGTGAACGACCTGATCGTCCAGGGCGCCGAGCCCCTGTTTTTCCTGGACTACATCGCGGTGCCCAAGGTTGTCCCCGGCGAGCTCGAGGCGATGGTGCGGGGGATCGCGGGGGCGTGCGCCGCGAGCGGGTGCGCGCTGATCGGTGGTGAGACGGCAGAGATGCCCGACGTGTACGCCCCGGGCGAGTTCGACATGGCCGGCTTCGCGGTCGGTGTCGTCGAGCTGAAGAAGGCGACGGACCCGCTGCGCGTACAGCCCGGGGACGTGGTGCTCGGGCTCGCGAGCGACGGCGTGCACAGCAACGGGTACAGCCTCGTTCGCAAGATCGTGTCGGCGAAGAAGCTGAAGCTCGACAGGGTCTACCCGGAGCTGGACGAGTCGCAGACGCTGGGCGAAGTCCTGCTCACGCCCACGCGGCTCTACGCCGACCCGATCGTGCGCTTGCAGCGGGCCTACCGCGTGAAGAAGGTCGTCAGCGGGATGGCACACATCACGGGCGGCGGGCTCGCGCAGAACATCGAGCGCGTGCTGAATGGCAAGGTCGACGTGCGGATTGATACGAAAGCGTGGGACGTGCCGCGGGTGTTCGAGTTCCTTGCGGAGCGCGGCAAGGTGGCGCACGACGAGATGATGCGTGTGTTCAACATGGGCATCGGCTACGTGCTGATCGTGCGGCCGACGTTTGCGGATGCCGTTCAGCGCCGGCTCGAGAAGCTGGGTGAGACGGTGCGCGTGCTGGGTGAGGTGCGGAAGGGAACGGGCAAGGTCATGATCGGCTGAGCCAGAGACTTGCACACCCACGAGTTCGGTGCATATTCAGGCTATGAGATGGCTCGTATCGGTCATGTGGCTGCTGGGCGTCGACGTGTCGGCCGTGGCGCAGCCGGACGACTACAACTTCGATTTTGTGACGATCACGCACCCAGGCAACCCGGGATATGACCGGCGTCCCGACCAGTTTCATCTGGGCCGCGGCAGCGTGAACTACGAGTACCGGATCGCGCGCTCAGAGATCTCGACGTCGCAGTGGATGGAGTTCGGGAATGCCCTGGCGACCCGCGGGCAGGGTTGGGCCGCGCTCATCGCTCCATCGCGGTGGGGCGCGGTGTTCTTTCAGCCGGGCGGCGTGGACACGCTCCAGTTCCAGCTCAATCCGTTCCTGTCCGATGCCGGCCAGGTCCCCGTCGGTGGGATCTCGTTCACCCAGGCGGCAATGTACTCCAACTGGCTGCACAACGGGAAGCGGGTCGACGACGCCTCGCTCAGCACCGGTGCCTATCAGATAGACGCCCTTGGCAGCGGCTCTCCCTTCATGACCAACTTCGAGCGTCTGCCCGGTGCCAGGTACTGGGTGCCGACGCTGGACGAATGGATGAAGGCTGTGTACTGGGACCCCGACAACCCCGCCGAGGGCGGCTGGTGGGAGTTCCCAGACAGCTCGGACAGTTCGCCGATCGCCGGCCCGCCCGGGATCGGCGAGACCAATGCGGGTTACTTGGATACCAGGGACGACTGGACCGACTTCCGGCTCAATCAGTACCCCGACACTCAGACGCCGTGGGGCCTGCTGGACGCGACAGGCGGCGCGGGGGAGATGACATCGACGTTGGCCAACTTCGGCCCCAGTGTCATTGGGAAAGGCGCACCGTTAGGTGACGAGGCGTTTGATGGAGCATTCTTTGATCGAGCGGACGTGGCGCGTGAAGTCTCGATCAATTCTGGCTCGGCCGCGTACGGCTTACGGATCGCGTCGGCGGTTCCGTCGCCGATGGCTGTTGCCCCGTTCGTGTTTGCATCCTGCTTCATTGGACTTCGGCGGCGCTCGATCTAGCCCTGCGCCAGGCCCGCGAAGATGGGCTTGGGCGTTGCGTGGTCCTTGCCCTCGATCTCCGCGAGCTTGTTGAGGTACTCGCTCACCGCGATCATTACGGTCGCGTGACTCCAGGTGAGCGGGCTCACAGAGATCGGGTCGCCCGAGTACGGGTGGAACTGCTCTGCAAGCACGCCCGAGGGCAGCGTGCGATAGGTGCACCAGTTGATCAGGTCCATTGCTTCTTGGAGGTCGTCCTTGGTGGTGGCGCGGGCGATGATGTGCTGCGCCTGCCAGAGGGTGCAGATGACCCACGGGTTGCCCGGGACGATGTCGGTCTTCTCGGTCTCGACCTGGTGGTAGTAGTCCTTCTGGTAGCGGGCGACGCCCCCGATCTCGGTGCGCACGCTGAGCAGCTCGCGGGTCTTGGTCATGTCGCTGGCGATCATGGGATCAGTGGGGTCGATGCCCGCGATAGCGAAGTGGGCGAAGTTGGCGGCGTCGGCGGTCATGTCGAGGCGGTAGGTGCCGTCTTCCTCGGGGACAGCGCGCCGCGCGAAGCGGCCCTCGGTCTCGCTCCAGAAGTGCTTGATCCAGGCGCGCTGCATGCGTTCGGCGGCGTCGGCGTAGATCGCGGCGCGGTCGGGCTCGCCGAAGTCGCGGGCGAAGCTGCTCGCGGCCTTGAGCGCACCGATGGTGCTGGCGACGGTGAAGGTGTGCACGCCCCGGCGCTCTTCCCAGAGGTCCCAGGACTGTTGGGGCAGGCCGTTGGCGTCGCGGTAGTCGACCATCCAATCGGCGGGTTTCGTGACGAGCGCGTCGTAGACGCTCTTGACGAACTCGACGTCTCGGTACGTCTCGAAGTGCTGGCGGAGTGCCCAGAGGGTGAGGGCCGTCTCGTCCTGCTGGATGGGCAGGACCTTGCGCCCGTCGAGGGTCCAGGGGTGCCAGCTGGAGGCGAGGGTGCCGCTGGGGTTGTACTTGTGCAGGAAGTAGCCCTCGTCTCCGATGACGCGTGAGCAGAAGCGGAAGAAGTTCCGGCTCAGCTCGCTCTGCCCGGTGAGGATGAGGCTGTAGGCGACGAGCGCGCCGTCGCGGGGCCAGCAGTAGCTGTAGTGGTCGCCCCCGAACTGGGCGATGTCGGAGTCGTTGGCGGCGATGATCGCGCCCTCGTTGTCGATCTGGGTGCGCACGAGCAGGGCGCTTCGGTAGAAGAGATCGGTCACAGGCTCGGGGAGCGTGGTGGTGTCGATCTCTTCCTTGCGTGCCCAGAGCTTCCAGTAGGCCTCGGTGCGCGAGATCATGCGCTCGGGGCCCGTGTCCCAGATGCGCCGGTTCAGGGCCTTGACGTCGTCGTAGGAACGCCCGCAGGCGAACCAGTTGGTGACGTAGGCCTCGCCCCCCGCGGGCACGTGCAGGTTGTAGCCGATGGTCGCGTCGACCGAGCCCTGGGCGATGGTGTTGCGCCCGAGGTGCCCGTCCTCGGCGTCGCGCCAGGTGCCCTCGGCGCCGCCCACGCGCTTCGAGCCGATCGCCCAGTGGTCGAGCCCGCACTTGTGCTGGTCGCAGGCGTTGACGATGAAGTAGAACCCGTCCTTGTAGAACACCACGCCCGAGGTGGTGGGGTCGTAGTTGGCGGTGTCGCCCACGGGATTGCCCCCGATCGACAGGTCGTAGTGGAAGAACAGGCGGACGTCGCGGTCCTTGCCCGAGAGGTCTCGGACGACGGACTTGCGGAAGTAGATCGGCTCGGTCTGGTCGACCGCGTCGTTGCAGATGATCTCGAGGCCGAGCTTCTTGCTGATGAGGCGGACCTCGGTGACGAGTGTGTCGGCCTTGTAGCGGAGCTCGCGGGTCCAGGTCTTGTCTTCGATCCAGGCGAACTCGCCGTCGGCCCAGACGCCGAAGCGCTGGACGTGCCCCTGGGTGTGGTTGGGCTGTCCGACGCAGGGGTAGTAGAGGTCCCTGACGCGGTAGTCGTCGTCGAAGGTGATGAGCAGGCTGCCGTTGCCGACAGGGATATCGCGGGGCATGTGTGGCTCCGTCCGGTGGGTTCCGCCGCGGTCCGTGTGCGGCGACGCCGAAGGCTATCGGCTCTGGAGGTGTGTTGCTGCACGCGCGGTGCGTGGATTCAGGTCAGCCGTTGAGGAATTGTTCGGCGAGGGCCGCAGCTTCGTCGTCCGACACCTGGGCACCCGCGTCGATCGGGCTTTCCAGGGGTGCTGTGCCGCCCAGGGCCTCGATCCGGGACTTGAGATCACCCACGTACTCGAGCCCGATTCCGAAGTTCTCGCCGACCTTCACGGCGGCTCCCTGGGCGATGGCAACGTTGTTCACGAGCAGATGGAGCTGCTCGTCGGACTTCTTGGGGAGCTCGATGATCGCACCCGGGGAGAGGCTGCTGGCGTCGGCGAGGGTCATGCGTCGTTCGCCGATGCGGACGATGATCGGGACCTCGAGCTTCAGGATGCTCTCGACGGTTCGGGGCATGTTGAGACTATCGGCCCGCGGCCTCGCGGGACTTGCGGGCTAGCCCGGGAAGCCTGCTCAGCCCTCGAAGCGCGAGATGATGAGGGTGACGTTGTGCCCGCCGAACCCGAAGGTGTTGTTCATCGCGTGGCTGATCCGCCGCTCGGCTGCGTCGTTGGCGACGAGGTTCATGTCGAACGGTTCGATCGAGCCGTCCTCGCCTCGGGTCCCCGGGTTGTGCAGATTGGCGGTGGGGGCGATGACGGCGTCTCGGACGGCGTGGATGCAGGCGATCGTCTCGACGGACCCCGAAGCCCCGAGCGTGTGCCCGTGGACCGACTTCGTGCTGCTCATCATGAGTTGGCCCCCGGCCGAGGCGCGGGCGTGATCGCCGAAGACGTGGAGGGCGGCCTCGACCTCGGCCTTGTCGCCCAGGGGGGTGGACGTGCCGTGGGCGTTCACATACCCGATGTCGCTGGGGTTGAGCTTGGCGTCGCGGAGTGCCCCGGTCATGCTCCGGGCGGCACCGCTGCCTCCCGGATCGGGGGCGGTGATGTGGTAGGCGTCGCAGGCGTTGCCCGCTCCCGTGAGCTCGGCGTAGATGGTCGCCCCGCGGGCCTTGGCGTGCTCGAGCTCTTCGAGCACCAGGATGCACGCGCCCTCGGCGAGCACGAACCCGTCTCGCCCCTCGTCGAAGGGGCGGCTCGCGGTAGCCGGATCATCGTTGCGCGTGCTCATGGCCTTCATGGTCATGAACGCGCCGATGCAGAGGGGGGTGAGGGCGGCCTCGGCGCCGCCTGAGATCATGACGTCGGCCTCGCCGCGGCGGATGATGTTGGCCGCGTCGGCGATGGCGTGCCCCGAGCTCGCGCACGCGGTGGCGTGCGCGGACGCGGGGCCCTGGAGCCCGTGTCGGATCGCGATGTTGCCGACGACCGCGTTGACCATGAGCCTGGGAACGGTGAAGGGGCTGATGCGGTCGGGCCCCTTCTCGTTGAGCACGCCGACCGCAGTCTCGATGGTGTAGATGCCTCCGATGCCCGAGCCGACGACGATGCCGCAGCGTGTGCGGTCTTCCTTGTCGAGATCGATGCCGCTCTCGGCGACGGCTTCTTCGGCGGCGAACATCCCGAGCTGCGTGCAACGGTCGAGCCGCTTGAGTTCCTTGCGATCGAGCTTGGTGGCCGGGTCCCAATCGGAGACCTCGCCCCCGACGCGGCAGGTCCAGCCCTCGTACCGAGCGAACTCGGGCTTGGTGATCGTGGTGATCCCGCTCCGCGCCTCGCGCATGGCCTGCCACGATTCGGGGGCGGAGTGACCGAGGGGCGTGACTGCCCCGTAGCCCGTGATGACGACGCGCCTGGCGGTGCTCATGTCATGGCCGTCCGTGCGTGCTGACGCGGGCGTATCTCCCGCGCGTTGGGTGGGGAACCCTCGGCTCGGCCCGGCTGTTCCCGGCGCGGGCCCTTGGAGCCGCGGCGGTGGTGATCAATCGACGCCCTGGGCGCCCTTGATGAACTCGATGGCCTGTCCGACGGTCTTGATCTTCTCGGCCTGATCGTCGGGGATGGAGGTCTCGAACGCGTCCTCAAACTCCATGACGAGCTCGACGGTGTCGAGGCTGTCGGCGTTGAGGTCGTCCACAAAGCTGGTGTCGCGGGTGATCTTGCCCTTGTCGGCGCCGAGCTGCTCGGCCACGATGTCGATCACCTTTGCTTCGATGTCCTGCTCGGTCACGCTGGTCACTCCGTGTGGGCGGTGGTGGTCGCCGGTCACGCGCCGGGGCGGCCGCCGCGGGCCCTCGTGGATAGTCGCCAGTCTAGTCGCGGACCGGCGGGATGGGAAATCGGACCCTCCGCGGGCACCACCGGCGCGTGATTTTGGGTCGAGAAGGCGGGTGCGGGACCGGCGGCATGGCCTGAGGCGGGCGTTCACCGAATCGAGGGGCGGGGCGAGTGGCTCTCGGCCTCACGATGGCTGGCTGTGCGCTCGATAGCCGGACTGGCGGAGAAGAGAGCCCCGGCTGGTTGGCCGGGGATCCGGTTCCGGGCCCGCGACCGCCGGCGGACCCACCGAGGGATGAGGACGAGGCTGATGGCGCACATGCCCAAGGAACCCGAGGCATTCGCGGAGCAGGTCGCGACGATGCTCCAGCGGATCCAGCCCGACTATGCGGTGAAGCTGGTCGGTCCGAGCGAGCTGCTGGTCGACGGGCGACGCCTGGACCTCGACAATCTCTACCGCATGGTCAGCCATGACCCGATCCGCGGGATGGAGATCGTCGAGCACTACCTCGAGCAGTTGTTCATGGGTGACCCGGCGGAGGGCAGCGACCTGCCGTTCGAGCTGGCCCGCCAGCGGATCATGCCGCGGATCCAGCCCGTGAGCATCTTCGAGCACCTGTCCGAGGAGCTCGTTGCTCACGTGCCCTACGTGAACGACACCGTGATCGTCTTCGTGACCGACATGCCCAGCATGACCGTGAGCATCACGACCGAGCAGATGATGCGGTGGGGGGTGACGGCGGACGACCTCGAAGCTATCGCCCGCGAGAACATCGACGTGTACGCGCCCGAGCTCGACATGCAATTCGTCGAGAGCAAAGAGGGCGGGCAGGCCGCGATCATCAGCGAGCAGGACGGGTACGACGCGGCCCGGCTTCTCATGACCGACCTGTACCGCACGCTCGCGCCCCGGCTCGGGCCTGACTTTCTTGTCGCGGTGCCCGCGCGGGACATGTTCGTCGCGCTGAGCAACGGGCCGACGCCCTTCCTGCGCCGCCTGCACCGAAGGGTCATCCAGGACTACAACCGCCTGCCCTACCCGATCACGCGGGACCTGTTCCTGGTGACGCGCGACGGCGTCGCGGGCACGGTCCTCAGCGACTTCGGCATCGAGCCGATGACCGAGATCGAGGACGACGCCTTCGGCGAGGACCGCGATGTTGCCTAAGGCATGTGCGTGAGGCTCGACCCTCGCGACCTACGATCGTCGCGTGATCCTGCTGATCGACAACTACGACAGCTTCACCTGGAACCTGGTGCAGCGCCTGGGCGAGCTCGATCCGAGTCTCGAGCCGGACCGCGATCTCGTGGTCGTGCGGAACGACCGGATCACTCCCGAGGCGGCGGCAGGCCTGGACGGCGGGCGCGGGCCCAGCCATGTGATCGTGTCGCCCGGGCCCTGCACACCCAACGAGGCGGGGGTGAGCTCGGCGATGATCGACGCTTTCGCGGGGCGGGTGCCCGTCTTGGGGGTGTGCCTGGGGCACCAGTGCCTCGGTGACCTGAACGGGATGTCGGTCGTTCGGCACGAGACGCCCATGCACGGCAAGACGAGCCCGGTGCACCACGACCAGCGGGGGCTGTTCGCGGGCATTCCCAGCCCCATGGAAGCGATGCGGTATCACTCGCTGGTCGTCGATGCGGGCTCGGTCCCCCCCGAACTCGATGCCCGGGGCAACGGGTGGAAGCTGACGGCGTGGACCGACGAGCCTCTGCCCGATGGGGGCACGCGCCGGGTGGTCATGGGGTTGCGGCGGGTGTGGGCGGACAAGTCGCGTCAGCCGCTCGAGGGCGTGCAGTTTCATCCCGAGAGCTTCATGACGCCCGAGGGGCCGCGGCTGCTCGCGAACTTCCTCGCGATGGGCGAGCGGGGGCGGGTGGTGGACGACACACGGATCGAGTCCATCACGGCGTGACTCATGCCTCCTCTCCCCTGTGGGGGAGAGGGCTGGGGTGAGGGGGTTTCCCCATTCATCCTCCTCTCATCCTCCCCTCATCCGACCTCGCCTTCGGCTCGGCCACCTTCTCCCCCGGAGGGGAGAAGGGGCGGATACCCTGCCTTCATGATCGACCCCAGCCCGACGACCGCCATCGATCCGAAGCTCGCCCGTGGGATCCTCGAAGAGGTGCACGAGGCGTCGGCGATGAAGCCTGCGTTCATCGTCGTGAGCTTCGCGAACACGAGCTACCGCAGTCACTTCGAGATCGATGGGCCTGTGAACGCACAGGTCGGCAAGAGGATCGTTGGGATGATCCGGGCGGAGGCGAAGCGGATCGACGTGGTGACCACAGGCGGGCGGTATGTCGAGCCTGTGTACGGCAGGCCTCGTCGGGTGCAGGGGACCGTGATCGCGATCGAGGACGGCGCGGTGGTGGTGAACGCGGGGATGCCGATCCACTGCACGCCCACGGACGAGCGTCAGAGCGCGGGCGACTTCGAGACGGGGCAGTTCGTGAGCTTCGACGTGCTGCGCGGGGCGCGGTTCGACGAAGCGGGGGCGTGACCGGGCTCGTCGTCATCGCGGCGGCGACCCTGACGCTCTCGGCTCCGGCGCAGCCAACAGAACCCGTTTCGATCGACGATCGGCTCAGCGCGATCCCTGATGCGCCAAAGCTCGCGGATGCGCCCGAGCGGTACCTCGCGGTCTTCGAGATCGACGAGGACGATGTCGTCGCCAAGCACGTGCGTGACGAGGAGGCAGGGCGGCTCGGGCTCATGTGCTGGGACCGCGTGACGACGCTGTTCCCGGTGTGGGCGCGTCGGCGGATCGTGCAGTTCAACGTGCAGGAGGGCACGCGCTGGGCGGGGCAGTTCGACGGCAGCGGGACCAACGACGTCGGAAGGCGTGGGTACCGCCTGTCGGTCGCGGCGTATCTGCTCGCTCAAGAAGACGAGCTCGGTGACCCGGACCGCCCGGTCGACGCCCGCCGGGGCACGCTCGACTGGACGCTCGTGCACGAGATCGGCCACTACTACTGCCTGGTGACCGACGCGATCGAGAGGTTCAGCCGGCGGTTCGACGCGCGCCCGGGCATGCCCGAACGCCGCGAGGCACCCGACGATTACCCGCAGGACGGCTCGCCCCTGATCGAGGGCGATTTCGTGACGAGCTACGCGGAGCGGACGCCCGGGGATGAGGAGGTGGTGGAGACGTTCACGACGTACCTGCTGGTGCCGGAGCTTCCCAAGAACGATTCGCTGGTGGCGGAGAAGATCGGGTTTTTCGGGGGCGTGCGAGGGATGCCGGCGCTGCGGAAGCGAATACAGGGGCTTGGTGCGGAGTGATCTTGGGGAGGACGCGCGGCTACGAGGCGGGAGCAGTTTGTGGGCTTCAACATGCTGCGCGGAGCGAGATTTGAAAGGTGACTAGGTTGATGCGACCTCACTGGATGTACTCGCTTCTGGGATGCGAGGCGGAGCAATCATTGCGACAATGCCCAGTACGGCCGCCGAAAGAGAGTTTTGGTATGTCAGAACACGCCAACCGCTGGCAGTAAGCTCAACAGAATCGGCTCCAGAACACCCGCAACTCGTCGGCTCTTCCGGAGGCCAATAGACGAGCAAAGAACAATACGCGGCGAGCAAGCCGAACAGACCCGCGAGTGCCCAAAGCCCTCCACGCATACTCGTGTTTGACAAGACCAGCCACAGTGCTCCAACTGCAACAAGTGCTTCCGCGAGAATGAATGCCCATGCAGCTTGGCTCGCGATTGAGTGGGGCACTACGCCGTGTTGTTGGACCGTTTCAGCAAATGTGTATGGTGCGACAATCTTCCCGAGAGCCGCCCATAGCAGCACGCAGGCGCTTGTGAGTGTCGCCGAAAGCACGATAATCCTTTTCGTCTTCACTGGCGCGAGAGCTTTCTATGAACGATTGCTCCAATCGCGATGAGTACAACAACTGCAGAAACAACGCTGGTCTTCGCGGCTGTCCCGAGTGGCTCGCTGGCCTGCCGCGTTGTTGCTTGCTCTAGTTGCTCTTCCCATTGATGCTCCCTTACAAATTTAATAGCATCGCGCAAGCCCTGTTCGGAAAACATCGCCTCGTCGGCCGCTTCTGCACTGCTGAGTACAAGATCACCGTGCTGCTCCGCAACCCGCCAGCCCGGGATGATCTCTGTCGCATCAACTACATGAGTCACAACATGTTCGGGGCTGTACTGCTTAGCGATAGATTCTAGTTGATTCTGTTCGTCGAAAACATACACAACAGGAATGCCTGTTGCTCCCTGGAGTTCAAGGCGGTCTCGATTGCCTCCTGGGAAGATCCCGGTATAGTGAAGCCGGCCGTCTGGCTGGCTTTGGATATCGAACAGATTCGAAGCCAGAACCTCATTCTCCGCGACCGCCGGCATCTGCCTCTCGATCGTGACGGCGCCGTACAAGTTTGGGTCGCGAACAATCTCTATGTCATCGTGATGAAGGTTCCCGACGTAGACGGTACCGTCGGATATGCCTACATAGCATTGGCCATAGTTTGTAACTCGTAAGTATGAACCAGAACTCTTGTCATATGCTACGAGCTCAATCGTACGCTGGTCAATAAAGATTGCCTTTACGGCCTGTGGTTCCATGGCTCACCTGTAGTTGTTGAGCACCTTGTAGCTCAGCCGGGTCCACCTGGCTGAATCGTGCCACGACCACATGTTTCCCAGTCAATCTTGATTCGAATCAGGTCGCCACTGGTCGGTGTAGTGTCCGTCGGATCACCGAAGCAACACTGATCTGAAGAGATCCCATCTGCACAATCGGGTCCGCTTGAATCCCAGCCGGGCCAGCCAGCATCACAGGGGGCTTGAACAACCGTGTTGTATGTATCGCAAAATGCATGAATTTCATCGAAGTCCAGTACCTTAAATCCATTCTGGTAGCCGCAGTCGTATTCTGGATCGCATCTCGTCAAGCTTGAGCAAGCAAAGCCGCATGAAAACTCATCCGGTAACTCCTTGCAGCATTCGAGTGGTGCGACCGCGATTGCTGGCGCAACACCTATACTGATTATGCTAATCCCAATCAACTTCTGTATCATCTCGTGTCCTCTTGTGCTATTGGCCCGGCTAGCGATCAATACCTCGAACGCCAAACCATGTTGAACGAACCGGAATCCCGATATCGCCGGTTCGTGGAAAGTCTGGTTTTCGCAAGTCGATCCATGATACCGTAGTAACTGACAAATCAGAAAACACAACCGGTCCAGGGATCGAACTGCTGCAACACCAAGGCTGATCACTCCGGCCTCTGTTGATCACTCTGTGTACAGTGAGATGCCCCTTTTGAGCTGGGAAGCTGACATCCGTAGTTCGAATGGGATGGACAACTCTATCAAGCGCTGGAATCACTTTCCCTGGTACGAAGATATCAGGGTGATGCAGATAGCTCTTGGACAAGAGTGAGTTGCGAATATCTAGGTGATCTGTAGACTTAATCTCCTCGACCGTCGCAACGCCGGCATCCGCTAGGGCGGTGTACCAAGGTGTGCCTCGGGATGCGATAGCTGCGTCTGTGGCGGGGCCGGTTCCATAATGTGGTACCGTGTCTGCCATTGGATATGTGTCGTCCCATTGTGCAGCATAAATCATAATCACTTGGCCGAGTTGCTGTAGTTTGGTTGCCTGCACGGAACGGATGGCAGAAGTCCGAGCGTTTGATGCAACCGGAACGAGAATCGATAGCAAAACAGCTACGACCCCGATCGCGACGATCACCTCAATGATTGTGAATCCGCGGGTACAGCCCCAGGGTAACCGAGTCGCCTGCTGCATTGATGTAATTTACCAAACAATCGCTGCTTGGCAAGAGGGGGTAAAGGTAGGAATCATAAAAATTCTTGATGCGACACCAGAGCAGGGACTTAGCTGATCCTCGGATCCACCCACCGGTACAGCACATCCACGATCAGGTTGAACAGCACCAGCAGCGTTGCGAAGATCAGCACCACGCCCATGATGAGGAAGAGGTCCTTGTTGAGCACGCCGTTGATGAAGTGCTGGCCCAGGCCCGGGACGTTGAAGACTTTTTCGACGACGAAGCTGCCTGTCATGGCGAAGGCGGTCGCGGGGCCCAGGTAGCTGAGCACGGGCAGGAAGGCGTTCTTGAGGGCGTGCTTGAAGAGGACGGTGTTCTCGGCGAGGCCCTTGGCACGAGCGGTGCGGATGTAGTCGGCCCCCAGAGCCTCGATCATGCCCATGCGGGTGAGGCGGGCGATGTAGGCCGCGAAGGGCAGGCTGAGGGTGACGGCGGGCAGGACCATCTGGCTGGGCTTGCCCCAGCCGCCCACGGGGAAGAAGCTGAAACTGACGGCGAAGACGATCAGCAGCAGCATGCCCACGACGAAGCTGGGCAGGCTGATGCCGATGAGTGCGATGACCAGCGTCGCGATGTCTGCGGCGGAGTTGGGTTTGACCGCACCGATGACGCCCGCGAGCAGACCCACGACCAGCGCGATGAGGATCGCGGCGAAGCCCAGCACGATGGAGACGGGCAGCGCGCCGGCGACGATCTCGTTCACGCGCCAGTCTTCGTACTTCAGCGAGGGCCCGAGGTCGAAGATGTAGCGGGGCGGTGCGGCGACGCCCGCGGCCTCGGCCTGCTCGCGCTGCTCGGCGAGGCGGCCCGAGACCAGATCGCTCGCGTAGTCGATGCCCGTGGCGCTGGTGAGATAGCTGAAGTAGAAGCGTGGGAAGCTGTCGAGGTTGTACTGGCGCTTCATGGCCTCGACGACCGCGGCGGGGGGCTGGCGCCCCTCGGGGTTCTCCAGCGGGTTGCCCGGAACCGCCCAGGCGAGCGCGAGCGTGATCGTGTAGATCACGAGCAGGATCAGCGGCAGCTGGGCGAGTCGCCCGAAGATGAGGCGTCGCATCAGTTGGTGCTCCCGGGTCGGGGCTCGCCCTCGCGCCGGATGCGCTTGACCTGATCGCGGCCCTTCCCGTCGCCCAGGACGTCGATCAGATAGATGTCTTGGTTCGCGCGGGGGTGGTTGTTGAGGCCCGTGACCACGTCGGGATCGAAGAGGTAGAGACTAACGTAGTGGAAGATCGGGACCATGGGCAGGTCGTCTTCCATGATGATGCGCTCGGCCTCGGTGAGCAGGGCCATGCGCTTGGCGGGGTCGAGCTCGAACTTGGCCTCGTCGAGCAGCGCGTCGTAGGCGGGGTTGGAGTACTTGCGGTCGTTGTTGCCGTCGCCCGTGCGGTTGAGGTCGAGGAAGGTCGTCGGGTCGGCGTAGTCGGCGTACCAGCCTGCGCGGCTCGTCATGTAGTTCGCGTTCTTGAGGTCGTTGCGGAAGACGCCGACCTCCTTCTGGCTGAGCGAGGTCTGGACGCCCAGGTACTTCTGCCAGTCGCGGGCGATCTGCTGGGCGATGAGGTCGTGCCCCGAGTCCTTGTTGAAGAGCAGCTCGATGACGGGCAGGTCGGAGGGGGACTCGTAGCCGGCCTCGACGAGCAGGGCGCGGGCCCTCGCGAGATGAGCCTCCAGGCCTTCGGGGTCGCCCTCGAAGTCGGAGACGCACTCGAGCCCAGCGGGCGAGGTGTACCCCGCGATGGAGCCCCGGGGGATGATGGTGTTGGCGACGGGCTGGCCCACCCGGTTGACCTCGTCGACGATGGTCTTCTTGTCGATGACCATCGCGAAGGCGCGCCGCACGCGGGCGTCGTGGAACGGGTTGGGGCGCCCGTCGGTCAGCGTGGGCAGGCAGTTGAAGTTGTACCAGTAGGTCGCGAAGTTGTCGACCGCGTGCACGTTCTTGCGCGGGTCGTCGGGCAGTGCGGCGGCGATCGCGAATTGGTCGAGGCCCTGCGCTTTCAGACGCTCGACCTCGTCGGCGTGCTCCTCGTAGAACGCGAGCTTCTTGCGGAGCATCGCGACGCGGTAGTCTGCGGTCAGGTCGCTGACCCACTGCACGGCGCCGGTCTCGAAGGCGAGCACCGCCGCGTTGGGGTCCTCGATGCTGGGGATGGCGATGGTCTCGATGTCGAGGCTGTCCCGGTCCCACCAGTGCTCGTTGGCCCTGAGGTAGAGGCCCCTCTTGAATCGCCAGCGTTCGAGGACGAACGGGCCGTTGGTCACGGTGAGCGGGGGTTTGGTCCAGCCGAACTCGATCTTGATCTGTCCGGTCTCGGGCGAGAGGCGTTCGTACTGCGAGACGAGCGGCTCGTAAACGGGGCTGAAGACGGCGAACGCGCAGAGGTCGAGCCAGTACGGGGTCGGGGCCTTGAGCTCGATGCGGAGGGTTCGGTCGTCGAGGGCCTTCAGGCCCACGTTCGCGTCGAAGTAGGCCATGGCCTCGTCCCACATGCGCTCGACTTCTTCACGGCGCTCGGCGGGCGAGAGATCGGCGACACGGTCGGCGTAGGCCTGAGTCTGTGCGCTGCGCCACTCGAAGAAGTCGCCCGAGCCCTTGATGGACTGGAACAGCTTGGCATAGTCGGAGGCGGTCTCGGGGAGCAGGGCGCGGCGCCAGGAGTAGACGAACTGGTGGGCGGTGATGGGCTCGCCGTTGGACCACTTTGCGTCGTCGCGCAGATAGAACGTGTAGACGGTCTGGTCGTCGGAGACCTCCCATCGCTCGGCGACTCCCGGGATGACCTCGTAGTTCTCGTGGAGGACATCGAGGCGGACGAGCGGCTCGTAGAGCAGGCGGGCGATGCGCAGGTCCTGCATCCAGCTCATGCGCTGGGGGTCGAGCGTGGAGACGTCGCCCCGGTTGACGAAGGTGAAGTCGGCGGGCGGGTCCGGGCGATCGGTGGCGACCGTGACGCCGATGCCCAGTGCCAGCAGCAGGACGGGGAGCAGGAGCTTGACCATGCAAACAGGATACGGCGGGACCGGTGGACCGGCTTTCGCTGGGCGTGCCTGGTGGTTCGGGGTCAGCCACCCGTGGGGGTGTTGTCGATCTCGATGCCCGCGGAGGCGAGGCTGTCGATGACGCGGAAGGCACCGGCGCGGAAGGTGCGGTCGTCCGCGGCCTGGAAGGCGCCCGCGAGGTCGGTCTCGGCGGCCTGCTGCCCGAGCCGCCCGAGCGCGAGGTATGCCACGCTCTCGGCGGTGGAGAGCGTCTGGCGGAGCAGCTCGCGGCGTTCGGCGTTGATGGAGCCGATGCCGCCGGCTGCGTCGAACTCCGCGTAGGCGTGCCCGATGAGCTCACCCGCGAGCGCGGCGGCGGCGCGGGTGGTCTGATCGTCGACGCGACGCCCAGCGGAACCGAGCAGCCTCCGGTACTCCAGCGCGACGTAGAGCGCCGAGCCCAGCGTCAGCGCGTAGTCGTCCTGGGTGAGCTCTGCGAGTGTGTCGATGCGCTCGTCCGCGACCTCGGCGAGCGTCGCGCCGGCCTGGGTCTCGAGCGGCTTGAGCGGGTTGGCCGTGATTGTGAGCGACTCGGCGATGGCTCGGTAGGCGGACTCGAGGGTGTTGGCGTCGGTCTCGTCGCGCGCGGCCTGAACGAGCCGGTCGAAGGCGGCGCGGGCGGCCCCGGGCTGGAGCGACGGCGCGGTCTGGTCGGCAAGAATCGCGAACGACGAGCGCAGGCCTCGGTAGGCGGCGTAGCGGATGCCCGGTCGGTCCTGGCTGAGGTGGTCGGTGAGGACCTGGAAGCCGGTCGGCGTGACGAACTGGCCCGCGATGAGCAGCGCGTTGGTCGCGACGAACTCGTCCTCGGCGTTCGACGCTTCGGCGACAGCGCCTTCGAGAGCGGAGACCGCCGCGAGGCGGTCGCTGACGCTGAGGCCCGGGTTGCCGAGGTACGCGACGGCGTCGTCGCGGGCCTCCTGCACGCGATCGGTCTCGCCCGAGGCGAGATCCTGAGCGAGGGCCTCGGGGTCGAAGCTCTGGGCGGGGGCCTGGGCGGAGGCGAGGGCAACGGTGAAGGCCGCGATCAGTGTGCGGGCGGTCATGATCGGTCGGTCCTCTAAGGGCTGGGCGCCGCTCGGCGCCGGTTGAACGGGTGCGACGGGCAGGTCGGTCTGGGCTGGGAGTCTAGGAGCCGGGAGCCGGGTTCAGTAGACCTCCAGGAAGACCCGTCGTGTGGGCTTGATCTGCTTGTGGATCATGCGGCGGGTCCACGCCGAGGGATCCGCGGCGACCTCGGGATCGACCGCGAGGAAGCGGGGCAGGACGTCGGCGGGCAGGTGGCGGGCGAGACCCTGGAAGACACCCAGTTCCATGCCGGCGATGCCGCAGACGTAGATCAGGGTGTTGTCGGCCGAGAGCAGATCGACAAGCTGGTCGTGGTGGGTGGTCAGGCGGTCCTGAACGTAGAGCCGCTTGTCGGCACCGGGCTCGCTCTCGCGGCTGATCGCGGTGAGGTAGTGCATGGTCTCGTGCTGGCGGGCCATGGCGGCGAGCGGCTCGTCGTAGATCAGGTCGGTGCGATAGGGCGAGCCCATCACGAGCGTGGCGTTTGCGGGCGCGTCGGTCTCGGTCTCGAAGAGGTCCGACAGCATGCCCCGGAAGGGGGCGATGCCCGTGCCGGTCGCGAAGAAGAGGTAGTTCCAGCGGTGCCGGTCTTCGGGCAGAAGGAAGCGCTTGCCGTTGGGTCCGGTGACGCGGACCTCGTCGCCCGGCTTGAGGTCGCACAGGTAGTTGCTGGCGACGCCCAAGAAGAGGGAGTGATCGTCCCAGTGCTCGTCGATGGTGCGTTTGACGGTTGTAGCCATGATCTTGCCCTGCCCGTCTTCGCCGCGGGTCGGGCTGGCTATGGAGTAGAGGCGCAGCGGGTGGGGCTTGCCCTTGGCGTTGGTGCCCGGGGGCATCACGCCGAAGGATTGCCCCGCGCGGAAGCGAGCGGCGAGGTTGGTGTTCGAAACATCGAGCTCGATGTGTCGCACGAAGCCCGCGGCCTTGCGCCCGGTGCAGATCTCGGTGCGCACGACGGTCGCGACGCCCGGCTCGTTTGGCCGGTGCAGGTGCATCTCGACCTCGGGCAGCACGGGGTCGGGCAGGGCGGTCGTGTCGGTGTCGGTCGTCATGCTGGGTTACGCGTCCCCGTCGGCTTCCGCATCGGCATCGACCGGCTCATCGTCGACCGGGTCCGCGTCGGCGGGTTCGGCGTCAACGGGCTCGTCCGACTCGGGCTCCGGGGCGGGCTCGGGCTCGGTCGGTTCGCCGAGGATGGTGTTGATCGAGCCGACGATGCGGTCGATGCGCTCTTCGTTCTCGCCCCGCACGCCCGCGGACTCGAAGGCGTCACGGGCGACCGTGAGGGCCTCGATCGCCCGGGCCTCCGCGTCGGCGGCCTTGGTGCGGTTGGCGTCGGCAATGGTCCGGAGCGACGCGTCGCTGATGCCCGCGTCGGAAGCCTGCCCGGCGATCGCGGCCAGGGCGTGCAGCGAGTCGGTCTGGGCCTGGGCGGTGCCGCCCAGGGTGTGCGAGATCTCGGCTTCGAGCAGCTTCGAGGTGGTGCGGCTGGCCGAGGCCTTCGCGGCGGACTCCGCAGCGGTCTCCAGTGCCGTGAACGCGGCATCGTGCGCATCGCTGAACGGGCCCGCGAGATACGCATCGGCGTCCGTGATCGCCTTCACGGCCCGCTGGGCGATCTCGTCGGCGCGGGCCTGGTACTCGTCGGCCTCTGCGGCTGCTGTCTCGCGCTGCGTGTTGAGCGATTCGATGGACTCTTCGAACAGACGCTGCTGCTGGGTGAGCCGGTCGATCTCGCCTTCCAATGCCGTGACCTGCGGACGGAGCACGTCGGCCTCGGCGTCACGCCGGTCGGCTTCTGCGGCGAGGTCGTCGGCGCGGCTCCGCTGCTCGGCGGCCTGACGGACGATCGGCAACGCGTCCTGCGCCGACAGGCTTAGCGCCTGTGCGCGGAGGTCGGCCTCGGTCGCGCGGTGCTCGTTGGACGCCGCCCGGGCCTCGGAGGCGAGCGCCTCGAACCCGGCGATCTGATCCAGCACCTCGCCCATCTGGGCCTGAACCCCCTGGGCGGCCTCGGCGCGTTCCGAGATTTTGGCCTGCAACTCGGCGATCTCGTCGTCGGGGTTGAAGCTCCGCGTGGCGGCGGCGAGGGCGGCCGCTTCGCGGTAGGCAACCAACTCGGCGCGGATGCCCTTGACGGCTTCCGCTGCCTCGCGTCGGGCATCGGCTGCCTCGGCGGTCGGGTCGCCCGCGAGACCGAACTCAGAGCGGGCGATGAGCAGCCATGCCGCGGCCTTCTGCTCGGGCGTGCCCTCCGCGACCAACGGCTTGAGGGTGCTGATCGCGCCCGAGTAGGTGTCATTGCGGAGCTGGGCCCCAGGGATCGCGGTGCCCGGAGCGCCGAGGGACTCGAGCTTCATCGAGACCTCCTCGATCGCGGCGGAGAGCCGGTCTTCCTCGATGCAGCCCGGCAGCGACGCGGCGGCGAGGCAGAGCGAGGCGAGAGCGATGCGGAGGGGAGTCGGTCGTGCGGTCATGGCATGGTCTCTGTGTGTGGGCGTCAGAGGCCCTTGGCGGTGTGATCGGCATCGTGCGCGGTCACAGCCTGGCGGCCTGGGTGCCGGGCCTCAACGGGGAGAACGCGGCTCCGCCTCGCCCGGTTCCATGGCGGTCGGCGGGTCGTAGTCTATGGGGTAGTCGGGGCGTGGGGTGTACATGGCGTCGATCCATCGGACGCCCTCACGGAACCGGCTGTCGTTGGTGCTCCGGAAGACGGGCCTCCAGCCCGGGATTTCGGGGTGCGGAGCACTGGAGAGGTGCCTGGGCAGGCCTGCGTGGAGCAGGATGCTCTCGGCGGGCTCGTCGAACCGGAGCAGGGGTGTGCCCTCGCCCGTCCGATAGGCCTCGAGGATGAGCATCGCGGTGAGGTAGACCTTGGGGTCGGTCTTGCGTGCGCGGGGGAGTCGGAGGCGTCCCGCCTCGGAGCCGCCGTGGCAGCGGAAGGAGGCGCACCCGCGCGCCAGCCATGTGCCGTAGACGTCGTCTCGGAACCGCTCGAGGGCTCCTGGTTCAGCGAGGACGCGGACCTGCGGGTAGTACTCGCGGGCCCTGAGAGAGAAGAGGAGGCTGAGCTGCTCGGCCGGGGAGGCCTGGAGCAGGGCCTCGCGTCCTGCCTGGGTCGCTGGGATGCCGGGCTGGCCCGCGAAATCCTGAAAGACCGACTCCATGGTGTCGCGGTCGATCACCATGCGCGGTGGGTTCTCGAGGTCGACCTCGTAGACGCGGATGATGTTCACGTCGTCGTCGGTGATGAGGGGGAAGTCTTCGGCCTTCTCGTGGGGCGCGGGGCGCGCGGGGGGCTCCGGGTTGTCGGCGTTGCCCGGCTCGGGCTCGGGTTCGTCCCGGCCCTCGAGGAGCTTCAAGGCCTCGCGGGCGACGACCAGCAGCTCGCGGGCACGCTCGTGAAAGGGGTCGGCGCGGAGCGCGGCCTCGAGATCGGCGATCGCCAGATCCGGGCGTGACCGGGCCAGCAGCCACTCGGCGATCTGGACGAGCTGCTCGGCGTCGTCGTCACCGATCGTGGCGCGGATCCGCTGGTAGCGTTCCTCGATCGGGGGCTGGATGTAGCTTTCGCGGATGCGCTCAGTCGCGATGGTGGTGCGCACACCGCTGATGAGCAGGACGATCTCATCGTCGGACTCGGAGACGAGCTCGCCGGTCATGACCTGGCCGTCCTGCAGGACGACGGTCGCGGTGCGTTGCTCCTCGGGCTGTGCGCCGGGTCTGGCGACGAGCAGCGTCGCGAGGACGAGGCCGGCAGCGAGGAGTCGGGCTGTGCGGATGCCGTCGCTCACGCGGTGATTGTGGCGCAGGGCGGACGCGATGTCCAGCGGCGGTCGTGGCGTGAGCCCGCCCGGGCTTACGCGTCATCGAGATCCGGCGTGCCATCGTGCATTCGCGGGTATTCAGGCGGCAGATCGGCGGTGGGCGATGCTCCGCATCGTCTCGTGCAGGCGCCGTCGGTCGACCGGCGAGGCGGAGCACCCGCTGGGCACGCCCGATTGCTGGTCGTCATGGGCGTGGGGCGTCAGGACGACGACGGGTTCCGACGGGTGTTCGCTCTGGAACGTCGCGAGAAAGCTCTGGAGATCGGGGCGCTCGGGCGTGGACGCGATCACGAGCGCGTCGGGCGTCGCGCACCGGGTGACGGCGAGGGCGTCCCGGCCAGAGGATGCCTCTGCGATGTCGCTGACCCCGGCATCGCGCAGCAGGCCTCGCACGATCTGGCGCGTGGTTGCGCACGGATGGACGAGCAGCACACGCACGGCGGCGGTCCTCGTGTGGGTGTTCTCAGGCGGCGAGCCGCCCCAGCGTCTCGTTGATGCGCTGGCTGAGGATGTCGGGCGTGAAGGGCTTGACGACGTAGTTGTTGACGCCGGCCTTGATCGCTTCGATGACGCGCGACTTCTCGCTCTCGGTGGTGACCATGATGATGGGCGTGGTCTTGTCGTTCTGGCGGAAGTTGCGGACGAAGGTGAGCCCGTCCATCTTGGGCATGTTCCAGTCGACGAGCAGGAGGTTGGGTGCGAAGGCGCCGACCTTGCTGAGGGCGTCCTGCCCGTCGCAGGCCTCCTCGATCTCGGTGTAACCGAGCTGGCTGAGCACGGCTTTCTGGATGTTGCGCATAGTCTTCGAGTCGTCGATGAGGAGAATCTTCATCGTTGGGCTCCGGTCGTGCGGTCGTGGTCAGGCGGCCTGGGCTGTGCTGTCGCCGGTCGATGCGGCGTTGGTTTCACGGATGGCGATCTCGATGGCGAGCTCGCCGCAGTCGGTCTGGCATGGGATGATGACGCAGGGCGTGTCGCTGCCCGAGCTCACGGCGTGGTGTTGGCCGATGATGACGCTGGGGCAGCTGATGGAGACGGCCTTGCCCGAGAAATCGGCCTTGGCGTTGCCTGCCACCATGTTGACGAGCTCACCGATCGCGTCGGCGAAATCAGGATTGTCCGTGGAGATGTCCTCGCCGATGAAGAGGGCGACGAGCCGCTGCGCCGTGTCGGCGGGGAAGCTGAGGACGACGTTGCCCGTGACGTCGCCCGACATCCCGATGATGGCGGAGACGTCGTAGGTGGCTCGGTTGTCCTGCTTGAGCCTCGGCTCGTCGATCGAGACCGGGAGCTGGAGCATGGTCGAGAAGACATTCTGAATGCTTGCGATAAAGGGTGTGATGTACCGTGGGTCCATGGTGCTCCCCGCAGTGGGCTGTCTCGTTTTTACTCGTCCGTCTGGTGTTCGGCGATCCTCGCCATCTGAGCCACGTCCACGATGAGGCTGACGCCGCCGTCGTCACGGACGGTTGCGCCGCTCACCGGACCCTTATGATCGAACATCTCGTCGAGCGGCTTGATGACGATCTCTTGCTGTCCAATTAACTCGCTGACGAGGAGGCCGAAGGCCCGGTCGTTGTGCTGGATAACCACCGCGAACGGCGCCTCGCCGCGTGAGTGGGGGTCGGTGCCGAAGAGCTTCTGGGCGCTCAGCAGCGGGAGGATGCTGTCTCGGAGCCTGAGGACGGGCTGGCCGCTGATGGTGCTGACGCGTCCGGATTCCGGTCGAACGATCTCGAGCAGGTTGGCGAGTGGGATGGCGTAGATCTCTTCGTCGACGCGGACGAGCATCGCGGGCATGATGGCGACGGTCAGCGGGATCTTGATGGTGATCTCGGTGCCCGAGCCGGGCGTCGAGTCGACGTCGATGGTGCCCTTGAGCGCCTCGATGTTGGTGCGGACGACGTCCATGCCCACGCCCCGCCCCGAGAGGTCGGTCACCTCGGCAGCGGTGGAGAACCCGGCGGCAAGGATGAAGCGGTAGACCTCGCGGTCGGAGAGCTGGGCGACCTCCTGCTCGGTCGCGAGGCCCTTCTCGACGGCCTTGGCGGCGATCCGGTCGCGCGGCATGCCCCGCCCGTCGTCGATGATGCGGACGCTGACATGGCTGCCCTCGTGGGCGGCGACGATCCTGATGGTGCCGCCCTCGTCCTTGCCCGCCGCGACGCGGTCTGCGGGCAGCTCGAGCCCGTGGTCGGCGGCGTTGCGGAGCAGGTGGACCATGGGGTCGCCCAGCTCTTCGAGCACGGACTTGTCGACCTCGGTCTCGCCGCCCTCGATGACCAGGCTGATCTGCTTGTCCGTCTTCTTGGCCAGGTCGCGGATGAGCCTGGGGTACTTGCCGAAGAGCTTGTCGAGCGGCTGCATCCGGGTGCGCATGACGGCGACCTGGATGTCCCCCGTCACCCGATCGAGGTTGCCTGCGGCGACGGTGATGTCCTCGCGGAACTCGCCCTCGAGCTGCTCGGTGCTCTCGAGCTGCCGCGCGAGCGCGGCGACACGGTTCTTCTGCAGCACGAGTTCGCCCACGAGGTTCATAAGCGTCTCGAGACGCCCGACCTCGACGCGGATGGTCTGCTCGACCGCGGGGGTGCTGGCGGGCGGCTCGGCTCTGGCTTCAGGCGTACTGGCCTGTTGCGGGGCGGCGTCGGCGGGCTCGGGCTCGGCACCGGGTGCGTCGGGGTTGGGCGGCGTGTCGTTCGTGTCGCCGGAGGAGATGACGCCGTCGAGACGGAGCACGTCCTGGGCGGTCGCGTCTTCGGCGAGCACGAGGTCGTCTTCGGGGTCGAGCCCCTCGAGCAGGTCGCGGATCCTCGCGCCGAGGGTCTCGACCGGGCAGGTGATCACGTTGTTCGCGGCGAGGCCCTCGGCCTGCTCGCGGAGGATGCTCGCGACGGCTTCGATGCGAGGGAGCAGGCTGGCGGTGTGCGTCTCGCCGAGCGAGGGCAGCGTCTGGCCGGTCGCGTTGAGCAGTTGTGCGAGTTCGGCCATCTGGCTGAACTCGAAGAACTCGGCCGAGCGGGCGAGCGTCTCGCCGAGCTCGACCAGCGCGTCGGCGGCCTCGGCGCGTTCCGCTTCTTCACGCAGCGCGGTGACCTGGGCGTCGATCTGCGCGAGCGTCTCGTCGAGATCGGCGAGCAGGAACTCGATCAGATCGGTCTTGTTTGCGGGCAGTTCGAGCCGGGAGATGACACGCCCGTCGGCGCCGGACGCTGACTGAGCGCTCTCGATCGTCGCGGTCTGGGTCTCGGGCTGCGACGCGTCGATCGGCTCGCCCGAGCCGAGGCGTGTCAACCCCTCGACCACGGCTGGGTTGGGCGTTGCGAGCGGCTCGCCGGCAGGGATCTGCTGCAGGTGCAGACGCACGGTGTCGACCGCCTCGAGCAGCAGGTCCATTGCGTTGCGGTCGACAACGACCTCGCCGCTGCGTGCGGCGTTGAGCGCGGTCTCGGCCGCATGCGCGACATCGACCAGGTTGGTCAGGCCAAGGAACGAAGCGCTGCCCTTGATCGTGTGCAGCGCCCGGAAGATCTGGTTGAGCAGCTCGAGGTCGTCGGGCGTGGACTCGAGCGTGACGAGATCACCCTCGAGCTCTTCGAGGAGCTCGCCGGACTCGGTCAGGAAGTCCTGCAGGATGTCGGGATCGAAGGCGTCGAGGGGCATGCGTGTCTTCCGGTGATGCTCGGTCAGATCTTGCGGTAGCAGAAGCCCTGCGGGATCGGGATCTGCTCGAATGGAACGTCGAGCGTGCGGAGGCTCTCGGAATGCCCGATGAACAGGCAGCCGTCATCGGCCAGCTGGTCGTGGAACATCTTGGCGACGCGCTTTTTCATTTCCTCGTCGAAGTAGATCATGACGTTGCGGCAGAAGATGACGTCCCATGTGCCGTGACGCTTGGCGGCGAGCGTGTCCTTGAGGTTGTGCTTCTCGAAGCTGACCATCGACCGGATGGTCGGGTCGAGGTCGTAGAACAGGCCCTCGGCCTTGAAGTAGCGGTTCTTGATCAGATCGGGCGTCGAGCGGATGGCGTAGCTGGAGTAACGCCCTGCGGCGGCGATGTTCAGGCACTTCTCGCTGATGTCGGTGCCCAGGATCTCCAGGCGCCAGTCGCTCACCCGGACGCCCAGCGATCGGTGGATCTGCATCGCCAGTGTGTAGGGCTCCTCGCCGCTCGAGCACGCGGCGGACCAGACGCGCAGGCGTTTGCTGGACGCCCGCTTCTCGAGCATCTCGGGCAGCACGGTCTTCTCGAACACGTCGAGCTGAGGTTCGTTGCGGAAGAAGCTCGTCTCGTTGATCGTGATCCGGTTGAACATCTCCTGGAACTCGTCGGCCTGGTAGGGGCCCATGGTCAGGAAGACGATGTACTGGTCGTAGTCCTCGATCTCGAGCTCGCCCAAGCGGTGACCCAGTCGGGACTCGAGGACGTACTTCTTGGTGTCCGGGAAGTGGATCCCCGAGCGGTCGTAGATGATCTGACGCAGTCGCTCGAACTGCGGCTGGCTGAGGGCGGGTGGGCTGGAGACTGCGGGCATCGTGGGGGCTTCCTTACGGGCTCGTTGCTGGACGGGTTGGGGATCAGGCGGCGGCGGCGTGCGCGTTGCTCGCGGCGTTGTCGACAAGCTCTCGATCGAAGAGCTTCTCGAGATCGAGAAGGATCAGCAGGCGGTCCTCGAGCTTGCCGACGCCCGCGATGAAGTCGGAGTCGATGGAGCAGACCATGGCCGGCGCGGGCTCGACGATGGACGAGCTGATCCTGAGCACCTCGTGTACGCGGTCGACGATGAAGCCGATCACGCGCGAGTGGACCTCAACCACGACGATGCGCATCTGGTCCGTCTTGGGGGTGGCTTCCATGCCGAATCGCTCGCGGAGGTCGAGCACGGGGATGATCTTGCCTCGGAGGTTGATGACGCCGACGACCGCGGGCGGGCTCGACGGGACGCGCGTGACCTCCATCATGCGGTTGATCTCTTGCACGGCCAGGATGTCGACGGCGTACTCCTCGCTGGCGACCTCGAAGGTCACGAGCTGGAGCTGCTCGGTTGCGTGCTCGGCGCTGGAGCCGTTCGGGTTCTGCGATGGGGTCTCGGGGTGCTGCATGGGGGCTCTCCGGCTCAGACACGCGAGGCGGTCTGCTGTTTCCGAGCTTGCATCGGTCGGGATCCAGCCTCGCTCAAGAGGGATCCTGTGGTTTCCGGCAGCACGCCGGGATCAGGCGGCGTGGTCTCGAGTTCCGCCGCGATCAGCCGTCGTCGCGGTAATGTGTGCGATGGCCTGGCCGAGGGCGGGTGGATCGAATTGGGCATGGACCAGCCCGGCTTCGTGGACGGCCTTGGGCATGCCGTAGACCACGCAGGAGGCCTCGTTCTGCCCGAGGAGCAGCCCTCCGGCCTCGACGAGGGCTCTTGAGCCCGCGAGGCCATCATCGCCCATGCCGGTCAGCATGACACCGAGGGTCTTGTCGCCGAACGCATGGACGGCCGATTCGAACAGCACGCTGACGCTCGGCTTGTACAAGACGTCGCTGGGTTCGGTCGTGATCTCGAGCTGCGAGCGGCCTGCGCCCGCCCGTGCGACACGCATGTGACGCCCACCCTGAGCGACGTACACCTTCCCGGGCAGCAGAGGCATGCCGGTCTCGGCGTGCAGCACCGAAACCTCGGCGAGCGAGTCGAGCCGCGCCGCAAGGCTCTGCGTGAACATCGGGGGCATGTGCTGGGCAATCACGATTGGCACGGGAAGCGTCGCGGGCAGGTGGGCGAGCATCGCTTCGAGGGCGGGGGGCCCGCCCGTCGACGAGCCTACGACGACGCACGAGATCGCCCGGCGTTTCAGCGATCGCGTGGCAGCGGGACAGATCGGCGGGGCCTCGCTCGTATGCTCATCGCACCGGGGCCGATTGCTCTTCTGCTGCGCCTCGGCGTGACGCTTGAAACGTTTTCTGTGCTTCGCGACGCCCCGGATCTTGCTCAGCATGAGGCGTGCGTCGGGGCTCTCGTGCAGGCCGTGCGCTGTAGTGGGCTTGGCGATGACATCCGCCGCGCCGTGCTGGAGCGCGTCAAGGGCGACGCGGCTGCCCTCTCGGGTCAGGCTGGAGCACATGAGCACGGCGGGTGGGTGCTCGTGTGTCGCCATGAGCTCCTTGAGCGCACCGATGCCGTCGAGCTCGGGCATCTCCACGTCGAGGGTGACGACGTCGGGCTCGAGCTGGTCGATTTTCTTGAGCGCGTTGCGCCCGTTGAACGCGGTGCCTACAAGCTCGAGCTCGGCGTCGGACTCGACGATCGCGGAGAGGGCACGGCGCATGAACGCCGAGTCGTCGACGACCAGCACTCGGATCGGTATCTCTCGGTTCGTCGGGCTCATCCGGAGGACTATCGAACGTCGGGTGCCCCGACCTGAGGTTGATAGCGCGTCAGAGGTGAGCAAAAAAAAGAGCCGATCCGGTCGGATCGGCTCAAGCAATGCCCAGGAGAGGACTCGAACCTCCACCCTGTTTCCAGGACTACCACCTCAAGGTAGCGCGTCTGCCAATTCCGCCACCTGGGCTCGTGCGAGCCTCGATGGGCCCGGCGATGACTATAGACGGCTCAGGCGGGATTTCGACCGGTTGCGTCCGGTCTCGGACCGGGCTGGATCGTCGCGGGGCCCGATCCGAGCTACCGTCGTGCCAGCGGCCCGGTTCGGGCGACGGGAGGCGATCGATGGCAGCGGCACAGGTTGACGGCGAGGCGTTGTTGGGCACGGTGGCGGCTGCGGCGGAGCGGGCCGGGGTCTTCGGGCCCGTATCGGTCCGCGACGGGATGCTGGTCTGCGAGGCGTCGGGCTCGGCGGAGCCGGCGTTCTACCGGGTCGAGCTCGAGGGCAGCTCCGTGTGGGTGAGCCTGGTGATGGAGGATCGCTGGCAGAGCGAGTCGATCGAGTCGGACCTGGTGCACACCGGGGACAAGCTCGAGGAACTGCTCGACGAGGAACTGGCCGAGCTCGGGTACAACTCGGGCGAGGTCGGCGCCCCGACGTACCAGCACTTCCGATCCGAGGACATGCTCTTCACCTTCCGCAGCGAAGTCCCGCTGGCTGGGCTCGACCGCGACGCGGCGGGCGAGCGGGTCATGCAGTGGCTCCGGGGCTACGAGGCGTGCTTCCGCCAGCTCGGAGACATGGACACGTCGAACGACGACGAGTAGGTTGATATCCTGACGCCGTCTGGCGGTCTTTCGTTCGCTGCCGAGTTGTTGCACGGGAGAGCGCGATGCGGGTGTTGATGCTGGGGTGGGAGTTCCCGCCATTCATCGCGGGTGGGTTGGGTACTGCGTGTCACGGTCTGACGCGCGCACTGGACCGGCTCGATCAGGACGTGCTGTTCGTGCTGCCGCGTTCGGCGGACGGGTGGTCGGGCAGCCGGGTCCGTGTGGTTGGGCCCAACGTGCTCGAGCAGGCGGCGCTGAGCCCGAACCCTGACCCGGCCTCGGGCACCGGGGCGTTTAGCGTGGTCGAGGGCCAGATCGACGGTTTCCCACGCACGCGGTTCGTGGGCATCCCCGCGAGCCTCGCGAGCCCGTACCCGGGGTTCGTCGACCCCGGGGCGCCCGCTGGCGAGGCCGACGCGCTGGGGGCGAAGCCCATGAACGCGACCGAGACCGCGGCGTTGCACGAAGCGGGCGTGTCGACGAGGCAGCCCGAGGGCGGCGCGGGGCAGCATTATTCGGGCGACATGCAGCGGGACTGCGAGACGTACGCGCAGATGCTGGTGCGGTACGCGCGTCGAGAGCCGTTCGATGTGATCCACGCCCACGACTGGATGACCTACCCCGCGGGCATGGCGCTGTCGCGCGTGAGCAGCCGCCCGATGGTCGCGCACATCCACTCGACCGAGTTCGACCGCTCGGGCGAGAACGTGAACCAGCAGGTGTACGACATCGAGCGTCGGGGCATGCACGCGGCGGTGCGCGTGATCGCGGTCAGCCGCCTGACCAAGTCGATCTGTGTTGAGCGCTACGGCATCAGCCCCGACAAGATCGACGTGGTCTACAACGGCGTCGAGCGAGAGGACCAGCAGCCGGCGCCCGGCGCGCAGATCGAGAGCACCGATAAGATCGTGCTGTTCCTCGGTCGGATCACGATGCAGAAGGGCCCCGAGTACTTCGTGCGCGCGGCCCGGCGCGTGCTCGACCGCTACGAGAACGTGAAGTTCGTGGTCGCGGGCTCGGGCGACATGGCGATGCGCATGATCGAGGAGGCCGCGGCGCTGGGCATCGGGCACAAGGTGCTCTTCACGGGCTTCCTGCGGGGCAAGGACGTGGACCGGGTCTTCCAGATGGCGGACTGCTACGTGATGCCGAGCGTTTCGGAGCCGTTCGGGATCGCGCCGCTCGAGGCGATGAAGAACGACGTGCCCGTGATCATCAGCAAGCAGTCTGGCGTGAGCGAGGTGCTGACGCACGCGTTGAAGGTCGACTTCTGGGATATCGACGAGATGGCGAACAAAGTGATCGCGGTGCTGCGTCACCCGCCGTTGAGTCAGACGCTGCGCCAGCACGGCCCGATGGAACTGCGTGGGCTGACGTGGGACGGTGCGGCGCACCGAGTGATCGGTGTGTACCGCGACGTGCTGACGTCGGTCGGGCAGCCCGTCTGAGGTGGGGTGTGCTCAGGCGCCGCTGGTGATCTCTTTGACTTCTTCTTCGGTGACGTCGCCGAGACCCTGATCGGCGGGCGTCGTGGGCTCGTTGGCGTTCTCGGGGATCACTGGGCCTCCGCCCGGGGCGAGGGCGAAGTAGAGCCCCGCGGCCGCGCCGGCGAAGCAAAGAACGACGATGACGATCTTGACGGTCTTCCCGCTGTCCTGGGCCATCGGTGGTGTCTCCTGATGCAGTTCTGAGAGTGTATCAGCCGACGTCGCGGCGTTGGAACAGAATCACGGCAAGGCTGAGGAAGACGCCGATCTGCAGTGCGCTGTACATGCCGACGCGGACCAGGTGCTCGGCGGGGATCGCCCGGTTCTGTGTGACCGCGTCGAGCAGCCAGAAGTAGTGCATGTTGGGCACCACGCTCCAAGCGGCGACGGCGATGGGATTGACGCGGGTCGGCTTGAGGAAGACGTAGTCGCCCTCGCGGGGTGGACGCTGGACGGCAAGCGGTTGGCCCCCGGCCTGCTGGAAGACCGCGGATCGCCCGCTGGCCTCGGCGATGATGACCGCGGGCGGGGTCGAGTCATCGCCGATCACGCGGGGGTCGTCCGGGTCGCCCTCGAAGGGCTCGAAGTCGGGCACCGCCATCGCGATGCCGGTTGGGCTTGGGCCGTACCAGATCGACATGCCAGGCTCGAGGGTGTCCTCGGGGAACGTCACGAACCCGATGTCGTAGGAGGCTTGCGGCGATCTGAACTCGGCGTAGCGTGATTCGCGTGGTTCCGCGGAATCGATGATCGCGATGAACTCGTTCTCGAACGCGACCCGTCCGAGCAGGTGGTTGGAGAGCAGGCCGATGACGAAGACGCCCGCGCACACGACGATCGTCATCACCTGGCCAAGGCGGGTCGAGACCGCGGTTGCGATCGCGGTGAGCACGAGAACAGCCATCGCGAGCGCGACGCAGGCGACGAGCACCGCCGGCTTGAAGTCCGTCCCGATCGGCTGGACTTCCCACTCCTTGTTGAAGAAGAGGGTGGCGACGTATGCGGCGGGGACGAGCGGGAACATCGCGGTCATCGCGACCTGCGGGAAGGACCAGCCGTAGAAGAAGTTCCCGAACAGCGCGATGGCAAAGCTGACCGCGATCGCGCAGCCCGAGAAGACCACGACTGGCATGTCGAAGTCATCGGAGGCGTTGGTCATCACCTCGTGGCGGATCCCGAAGAGCAGGAAGGTGATCATGACGATGACCGCCATCAGGATGGCGCCGGAGACTCCGACGAACTTGCCGAGAACGATGGTCGGTCTGGCGACGGGCTTGGCAACGACGGTCAGGACCGTCTTGTCCACGATCTCGCGGCTGATGACCGCGGTTGCCTGGAAGGCGGCCAGCAAAGTCCCGAACAAAAAGATGGTGCCCATGCCGATGTCGAGCAGGAGCTTGTCGTCGCCCGAGACCTCGGCGGTGGTCGAGTAGCCCATGCTGTAGGCGGCCGAGGCGGTGTTGAGCCACTGGAGGAGCCCGCAGATCAGGACCATGACGAAGAAAATGGGCTGTCGGAGACTCTCGACGAGGGTGTTGCGCGCGATGCCGAGGATCTGGCTGAGCATGGCGGCTTCCGCAGCGAGCGAGGGCTCGGGGTGAGGCGTGGCAGGCCGTCGGTCGGACGGTCCACCGGTGAGCGGGTGGATACGCTGCCCGTGCGAAAAAGTTCGCGAGGCCGGTGAACATAGTGGTGGGCGGGTCGTAGATCAATCGCGCAGCCCGGTCGGGCGGCGTTGTCTTCGTGGGGCCGAACGCGGACGGAGCCGCCAAAGTGATACAGGCGGACCCGATCGGTAGACCGGTCGGCTCTGGGTGCGGAGAATCACCCCCTCCGGATCGGGGTGCGCGGGATGAATCCTGCCCGCGCTACGGCGAGAACGACGTGGAGCCGAGCCTGCGGGCCCGGCTCCGGCTGGGGAACAGGACGAGATGAAGGCAGACTACCTCTCGTACAAGCGGGCGACCGGCGTGGCTCTGCTCGGAGCGGGCATCCAGGTCACGCTGGGCGCGGCCCTGCTGATCTACGGCCTGCTGCGCACCGACCAGGCCGCCCTGACGGCGTCCATCTTCGTCTTGCTCGGTATCGTGGTCTGGGTGGCGCTGGCGGTCGTCTTCGACCAGCACCGCCGCGAACGGATCGAGGCGATCGAGCAGGAGAACTTCGCTGCCGAGGACCTGACGAGCTCGAGCGTGTTCGACGAGGCCGCGGGCGATCTGCGGGTCGCGGCGCGCCGCCTCGAGTCGCTCTACAAGTTCATGCTGCCGGCGGTGAGCCTGTTGATGGGCGCGGCGTTGGTCGTGGGCGGCTCGCTCCGTCTGGCGGGCGGCTCGGGTGAAGCGCTCGACGCGGTGAATCAGGGCGGACGCGCGGTTGATGCTGCCAGCGCCTCTCACGGTTGGGCCATCGCGATCGGCATCGGCGTTGCGGTGATCGGTTTCGTCTTCGCGCGATTCACCTCGGGCATGGCCCGCGCAACGGTGTGGGAAAACCTTCGCGGCGGCTCGGTCTACGCAGTGGGCTCCTCGCTCTTTGGTCTGCTGATCGCGGTGGCGCAGTTCGCGGACATCGCCGGCGCTTCGGCGCTGCTCTCGCTGCTGGATCAGATCTTCGCGATCGCGCTGATCGTGCTCGGTGCTGAGGTGTTCGTCAGCTTTGTGCTCGACATCTACCGCCCGCGGAAGGCCGGCGAGTACCCCCGTCCGGCGTTCGACTCACGTCTGCTCGGCTTCGTCGCGGCACCCGACCGGATCGCCGAGTCGATCAGCGATGCGATCAACTACCAGTTCGGCTTCGAGGTCACGGGCAGTTGGTTCTACCGCCTGCTGAGCAAGAGCTTCCTCTGGCTCGTGCTGGTGGGGGGGGTCGCCTCGTGGCTCATGAGCTCGTTCGTGGTGCTCGACCCGCACCAGCGGGGTCTGCTGCTGGTCAACGGCACCCCGTCGGACCGCGAACTGGGCCCGGGCCTGCACGTAAAGCCGCCCTGGCCCTTCGGGCGGGTGGTCATCCCGGAGTACACGCGCGAGGAACGCGTCGGCGCGGGCGACGCCGAACGGACGGTCGAGGTGAACGAGCTGACGGCGACGGGCGTGCGCGTGCTCGAGCTAGCCGGCGAGCCGGCGCGGGTCGACGGCCCCGTGCTCTGGCAGGACGAGGCGCTCCGCCAGACGCTGATGGTCGTCCAGCCGGATCGTCGGACGGGCGACGAACGCGGCGGGCGGGCGTTGTCGCTCGCGACGGTGCGTGTGCCGCTGTACTACACGGTGAAGCCGGGCGAGGCCGAGGCGTTCATCCTGCTCGGTCGTGACTCCGCGTCGCGCGACGAGACCCTGAAGCACACCGCCCAGCGCGTGCTGGTGCGCGAGCTTGGCTCGCGGACCGTCGAGGAGATCGTCGGGGGCGGCCGTGACGAGATCCGCCGCGAGCTTCAAGCTGGGATCGAGCGTGCGTTCGCTGGGCTGAACCCGGACACGAGCGGCACGCCGCGCGGGGCGGGTGTCGAGATCCTGTTCGTCGGTTTCGAGGACGCACGTCCGCCGCGCGAGGCGGCGGCCTCCTTCGAGCAGGTCTTCGAGGCGAACCAGAAGTCGAAACAGACCGTGACCAACGCGGAGCGGTTCCGCGCGACCGAACTGGCCAGGACCGTGGGCTCGGAGGAGCAGGCCGATCTGGTCATCGAGGCGCTCGATGCATACGACCGGCTCCGCCAGAGCGGGGCGGACGACCAGACGCTCCGCGAGCAGGAGATCGAGGTCCGGTCGATCATCGAGAACTCCAGCGGCAGCGCGGCGGACATGATCCTGGCGGCGCAGGGCGCACGCTGGGAGACCCACATGCGGGCGCGAGGGGCCGCGGAGACATACCGCGGCCGCCTGGCGGCCTACCAGGCGGCGCCCGCGATCATGGACATGCGTCTGCGCCTGCAGCAGATGGCGGAGGCGATCGAGGATCTCCGCGTGTACGTCGTCGATCGCGAGTTGCAGAAGCGGATCCGCATCGACCTCAAGGATGTGTACATCGGCACGGACGTGTTCGACCCCGAGAACCAGGACCTCTGATCACGAGCGGCGCTCCCCGCGTCGAAGGAACCACCCCGGATGATCAAGACACTCCGAACCCCGGCCTTCTTCGTTCTCGCGGGCGCGATCGTGCTCGCGCTGATCTCGTTTAGCTTTACGTACACCGTCCCGTTCAACGAACGCGCGGTGGTCACCGTCTTCGGGCGGGCGAGCGACGCGAGCGTGCAGGAGACCCCGGGCCTGAAGCTCAAGCTGCCCTACCCGTTCCAGTCGGTCACCAGCTACGACACGCGTCTGCAGCTGGTCCAGGTGACGGGCACGCAGCAGCAGACGGCCGACGACAACCAGATCGTCGTCGAGGCGTACGCGCTGTGGCGCGTCAGCTCGCCCCTGACGTTCTACCAGAAGTTCTCGAACGCCGGGCAGAGCGCCGACGATCACTACGCGCAGGCCGAGCGGACGGTCAAGAGCAGCCTGAACAGCGCGCTAAGCGTGACCAGTGGGTTTCGTCTAGACGAGCTGTTCACGCTGGACCCCGAGGGGTCGCGCCTGCCGGACCTCGAGCAGGCGATCCTGTCGGTGCTGCGCCGCGACGCGGGCGACCCTCAGGCGGACGACTCGCTCGGGATCGAGATCGTGGACGTGGGCATCAACCGCGTTCGCCTCACCGAGACCAACAGCGAGGACGTGATCGCACGCATGCAGGCCGACCGCCAGCGCCTGGCGCAGGCCACGATCAGCCAGGGTGAGGCGACGGCGCAGTCGATCCGGTCGCGGGCGACCTCCGACGCGCAGCGGATCACGTCGTTCGCCGACCGGCTCGCCAAGCAGCTCCGCGCCGCGGGCGAGCAGGAGGCGGGCGAGTTCATCGCCCAGATGCAGGAGAGCCCCGAGCTCGCGACACTGCTGGCCGAGCTCGACTTCCTCCGCGAGGCCTACTCGAAGAAGATCACACTGGTGCTCTCGGGGGCGCCGGGCTTCCGGTTCACGGAGCCCACGTTCGTGAGCAGCGTGATGGAGGGCGAGAGCGGCGCCGCGACGGCCTCGGACGAGCAGCCGGACCAGCCCGTGACCGACCAGGGTGAGCTGGCCGGAGGGGGGGCCCGATGAGCGACGAACGCCCGGACACCCACCCCGTCGACCAGCCCTCGCCCCGGGCGTCCTCGGTGACGCTGCGCGGCGAGGCAGATAGCGGCGAAGACGCCCTGCTGATGGACCGGGCCAATCGTTCGGCCCTCGCGGCGCTGAACACGGCCTACGGCATCCTGGGTGTGATCATGCTCGGGCTGGTCGTGCTCTTCCTGTTTAGTGGCTTCCAGTCGGTCAGCGAGGGCGAACGCGCCGTGCGTGTTCAGTTTGGGGCGATCGTCGACCGCGACATCGGCCCCGGCTTCGCCCTGGCGTGGCCCCCGCCCATCGGCGGGCTCGAGCGCGTCGAGGTCGGCCAGCAGCAGTTCCGCATCGACGACGCCTTCTTCCCCCGCCTCACCGAGCGGCAGCGCCGGAACACGATCGAGCAGATCGCCTCGTCGTTCCGAGGCCAGCTGAACCCGGCTGAGGACGGCTCGCTCATCACGGGCGACCTCAACCTGGCTCACGCCCGTATCGAGGTCTCGTACCAGCGCGTGAGCCCCACGGACTGGCTGACCAACCTCGACGAGCGCGACGAGCGCGAGTTGCTCCGCCTGACGGTCGAACGGGCGATGCTCCGCGCGGTTGCCGAGGTGGGCATCGACGACGTCGTGAAGATGACCCCGGGCTCTGAGGGCTCGTTAGCCCGGCGGGCCGAGGTGATCGCGCAGGAGATCCTGGACGTGCCTGGCGACCCGTCGCTCGCGCTCGGGATCGAGATCGCGCGTGTGGGCGTGAACGACCCGAGCCCGCCCCTGAGCCTGTTCGACGACTTTGGAGCGGTGACGAAGGCCACAGTGAACGCCGCCGAGGAGCGCGAGAACGCCGAGCAGGACGCGCGGACGCAGCTGAACCGGCTCGCGGGCGGGGCGGCGGTCCCGCTGATCGAGCTGATCGGGCGGTACGAGCGCGCGATCGACCTCGGCGACGAGCAGGCCGCCGGAGCGCTCGCGGATGCGATCGACGCGGTGATGCTCGGAGACGCAGTCACCGTCACGTCGGAGCTCGATGGCCTCGATGACGCGGAGACGCTGGTTGTGCCTGCGGAGACGATCTCGGGTCAGATCACCGTGAGCCTGGGTGAGGCGGAGACCTTCGCGAACTCCGCTCGCGACGCGGCGCTCGCGGACTTGGTGACGTTCCGAGCCAAGCTGCCGCAGTACCGCTCGAGCCGCGAGGTGCTGGTGTACACCGAGTGGGCGCGTGCGTTCGGCGATTTCCTACAGAAGAGTTCGGTGCAGGCGATGATGGTGCCCGAGGGCACCGATTTCATCGATCTCGAACTGAACAGGGACCCCGAGATCCAGCGCGAGCTCGAGCGTGCGAGGAACCTCGAGATCCTGCAGCAGGCCAACGACGAGCGCGAGGGCCGGATCGAGGCCGAGCGCACGCAGCTGCGCGACACGCAGACCTTCGTCGAGTAGGAGCCGTATGACCGCGACCGCCGCGCCCATCTCGTCGACCACGCCCGCGACCGGCACGCCCGTCGTCGCGTGCCAGCGGCTCAGCAAGATCTTCCGGGACTTCTGGATGCGGCCCCGCGTGCGCGCGGTGGACGACCTGACCTTCGACATCATGCCGCACGAGGTCTTCGGCCTGCTCGGGCCTAACGGCTCGGGCAAGAGCACGACGATCAAGGTCATCCTCGGGCTGCTGCACCCCTCACGGGGCCGGCTGGTGGTCTTCGGCAAGCCGCCGACCGACGTGAGCATCAAGTCGCGGATCGGGTACCTGCCCGAGGAGAGCTTCCTCTACCCGTTCCTGAACGCGCGCGAGACGCTCGACTACTACGGCAAGCTGTTCCAGATCGACGCCAAGGTCCGCCAGAAGCGGATCGATGAGCTGCTTGATATGGTGGGCCTGGCCGCCGCCCAGCACAGGCCCGTGCGTGAGTACTCGAAGGGCATGCAGCGCCGGATCGGTCTGGCGCAGGCGCTCATCAACGATCCGGATTTCCTGATCCTCGACGAGCCGACCACCGGGCTGGACCCGATCGGCACGCGCCAGGTCAAGGACCTGATCATCGAGCTCGGGCGGCGGGGCAAGACCATCCTGCTCTCCAGCCACCTCCTCTCCGACGTCGAGGACGTGGTCGACCGCATGATCATCCTCTACGGCGGCAAGAAGCGCGACGAGGGCACCACCGACGACCTGCTCACCAAGCACAGCAAGACCACGATCGAGACCGATGCGCTCGACGAGGCGACTATCGCCGAGCTTGATCGGCTCATCCGCGAGCGCACCGGAGGCGAGCGGAGCATCCTGCGTGTGAGCCACCCGCGACAGAAGCTCGAGGAGAAGTTCCTCGACATCGTCGAGCGTGCGCAGCAGGAGCGCCTGGAAACGTCGGGCGCCGCCAACGACGGCAAGACCGCGGCGTTCCTCTCGGGCGAGGCGTCCGAGGATCAGCCCGAGGCGGTGATCGACCGCCTGATGTCAGAAGAAGAGGCTCCCGCAGAGGCCGAGACGACGCACGCCGCGGCGACCGAAGCCCCGGAGAACGAGCCCGAGGCCAACGTGGTCGCGGAGTTGATGACCGAGTCCGAGCCCGAGCCTGAGCGAGCCCCTGTTCCGGCGAGCCCGGGGCCCGAGCCCGGCCAGCCCCCCGCGCCGGCGCCCAGGGTGGACGAGGGCGAGGTCGACCGGGGCGTGATCGATTCGCTGCTCGGCGGCGGGGACGATGAGTCGCCGGAGCGGACGCGGTGAATCTCCGCGAGACGGCCGGCAAGCTTCAGCGGCTCCAGCAGACCCGCGGGTTCAAGCTGGTCGCAACGGGCGTCATCACGGCGCTGGCGGTCGTGCTGATCGTGGGCGCGGTGGTGCAAGCGAACCGCCCGCCCGTTGAGATCGCTCAGGTCCTGCCAGAAACGCCCGCGGAAGCGGCACCTGCGGAATCGATCACCAACGCCGGCGCGGCGCAGCGGATGGTCTCCGACCTGATCGGACGGGCGTCGACGCCCACTGGGTTCATCCTGAGCGTCCTGGCGGTGGGCGCGGTGCTGTTGGTGACGGTGTGGCTGGGCGTCGGGCTGACGTACCTCGGGCTTTTGGGCGCAGCGGCGATCGTGATCGTGCCGCTGGGCCTGTTCCCGGGCACACGCCCATACGCGACGTTCGCGGGTGGCGTGAGCTCGCTCGCGCTGGCGTTCACCGTGCTCATGCAGGGGACGAGCCTGCTGCTCAGCGGGAAGGGCCCCGTGCTCGCGATCGCGCGGAACGTGCTGGCCGAGGCGGTGCGGCTCAAGCTCTCCATGGTGTTCATCGTGCTGCTGCTGTTTGGGCTTGCGGCCCTGCCCGGCTTGCTCGATGCCGATCAGCCCCTTCGGTATCGGGTGCAGAGCTTCCTGCAGTACGGCACGGGGGGCACGTTCTGGCTGATCGCGCTGCTTGTGGTGGCGTTCAGCGTCAGCACGGTCGCGAGCGAGCAACGCGACAAGGTGATCTGGCAGACCGTCACCAAGCCGGTCGCGGCGTGGCAGTACATCCTCGGTAAGTGGCTCGGTGTGGTGTCGCTGGCGGCGCTGCTGCTGGCGGTGAACTCCGCGGGGGTGTTCCTGTTCGTGGAGTACCTCCGGAACCAGCCTGCGCAGGACGAGCGCGAGGCGTTCGTGGCGCTGGCCGACACGGGGATCAGCGAGGACCGCGTGATCCTCGAGAGCGAGATCCTGACCGCGCGGCGGACGGTGTATGTCACAGAGCCGCCGATCACCGAGGAGCAGATCGTCAAGTTCATCAGCGACCGGGTGGCCGAGGTCCGGGAGCGCGACCCGACGTTCGAGCTGTCGCAGGAGCAGTACGACGACCTCGACGAGGAGCTCCGCCGTCAGTGGCGGCTGCTCTACTTCGCGATCCCACGCGGGCAGCAGCAGACGTTCGTGTTCGAGGATACCGGGTTGCGTCCGGGCGACGACGTGCCCGTGACGCTCCACTGGCGGATCGACGCCGGCGCGAACCGCCCCGACGAGCAGTACCGGATCGGGATCTCGATCGCGAACTCGATGCCCGTGAACCGGACGTCGGCGCTCGGGCATGGGCACAGCCTGCGGCTCACACCCTCGGTCTACTTCCCGCCCCAGCGCGGGGCGCCCCTGGCGGTGCTGGTGACCTCGGACGAGCCCGAGTACGCCCCGCTTCGCGAGCGGATGCTGCGCGGGACGCTCGGGAACGCCGAGATGCTCCGCGCGGGCGATCTGATCGACGACGAAGGGAACGTACGGGTCACCTTCATCAACGGCGCGTCGGAGGTCGTCGTCGACACCGAGCAGCAGCAGTTCCTCGGCATCCGTGTCGCGCCCAACGCGGACCGCATGCAGTTCCCCGCCGGGAGCCTCCGCCTGTCCTACGCGGTCGGGTCGTACCACGTCAACTTCATCAAGTCGGTGTTCGTACTCTGGCTCAAGCTGGCGTTCCTGGCGATGCTCGGGATCACCGCGGCGACGTTCCTGAGCTTTTCCGTCGCCAGCCTCGTCGCCTTCGGCGTCTTCCTGCTCGCGGAGAGTGCGCCGTTCATCAAGGACGCGCTGGTGAGCTACGCGACCGTGAACCACGATCAGGAGATCGTCTACTTCCGCGTGCTGATCGCCGCGATCGCGCACGGGGTGTCGTGGCTCTTCCTGGTCTACGGGGAGCTCTCGCCCGTCGAGCGGCTCGTCGCGGGGGAGAATGTCTCGCTCGCCAGCATCGGGCGGGGCCTGGGGGTGATCGTCGTGTGGATGTCGGTGCTCTACGGCATCGCGGTCGCGGTGTTCAGAAAGCGCGAGCTGGCGATCTATTCGGGGCACTGAGGCGTACAGCCCATCGGGGGCAACGGAGCGTGGCATGTCACGAGATCGGATGGTCCAACTGATAGCAGGCGTCCTGCTGATCGCCTGTCTCACAGGCTCGGGGCTGGTGGGGGCCTCGATCACCGAATCGATCGGCTCGAACAAGCTCGTGTACGCCGACTCCGCCGCGGAGAACGACCGCCCCGAGGTGTCGCTGGGCATCGCGATGGGTGCGTTCCGAGGGATCTTCGTGAACGTCCTGTGGTACCGGGCCAACGAGCTGAAGGAGGCGGGCAAGTACCACGAAGCGATCGAGCTGTCGAAGGCCATTACCAGGCTCCAGCCGCGGTTCCCCCGGGTCTGGGTCTTCCACGCGTGGAACCTGGCGTACAACATCTCGGTCACGACGCAGACGTCGGAGGAGCGGTGGCGGTGGGTGCAGTCGGGGGTGCGGCTGCTGCGCGACGAGGCGCTGCGCTCGAACCCGAACGACATGCTGATCCACAAGGAGCTGGCGTACATCTTCATCCACAAGATCCAGGGGATCACCGACGACGCGAACCGGTACTACAAGCGCAAGGTCGCCGAGGAATGGACGAGTGTGCTCGGCCCTCCTCCACCCGCTGGCGCCGAGACACGGACGCGCGAGGGTGCGATGCAGGTCTACGCCGACTGGATGCGCGTGGTCGCGGACGCGGCCCCGACCTTCGAGGAGGCGGTCCGACGCGAGCCCAAGGTCGAGGAACTCCGCGAGATGCTCCGGGGCCTGTTCGGCGGCGAGACCGCGGCCGACACGCTCCGACGCCACGCGGTGCACGACGAGCTGCACCGACGGGGGCTGAGCGACGACGACATGGGTCGCATCCTGGGCCTGGAGAACGCCCGCGACCTCACGCGCCTCCGAGCGTTGACCCAGCTCAAGCACGACCCGGCCTTCGAGAATGCGTGGGCCGAGTACATCGCGCACCTGCGCAAGCGTGTCATCATCGACAATTACAACATGGACCCGGATCGGATGGTCCGCTACACCGAGATGTACGGCCCGCTCGATTGGCGACACCCCGCGGCCCACAGCCTCTACTGGGCACGCACAGGCGTGGAGCGCGGTCTCGGACGGTTCGAGGAGCGCAACCGCAAGGACTACGACTTCGTCAACACCGACCGCATCACCACACACTCGATCCAGGAGCTGTTCCGCTACGGCGAGGTGTACTTCGACTTCCTCGAGTTCGTGCAGGGCGACTACGCGTACTACCTCGCGGTGCCCAACCCGCGGTTCATCGACGCGTACACCGACATTCTCGACGAGGTCGTGGAACGCGCGGGCGAGTACGCGGAGGCGAGCGATCCCTACAACACTTTCGCGGCGGGGTACACCAACTTCATCGCCGACGCGATCCTGATGCTGTACAGGCGGGGCGACGTCGCCGAGGCCGAGCGGTACCGCCAGCACCTGCTCGCCTGGCCAGGCCTGAACTTCAACGACTTCACGCTGAAGGACCGTCTGACCTATCCGCTCGCGGAGTTCGTCGAGCTGGAGATGGAGAACCGCCTGACCTCGCCCCAGGTCTACGCGACACAGGTGTCGGGCGCGCTGCAGGGCGCCTTCGCGAGCGGGCTGCTCGCTGGTGACGATGAGTTGTTCCGCACCCAGTACGACTGGGCGCGCCAGTACCACAAGTACTACATGGATCAGCAGCTCCGCACGCTCAACGCGGGCGGCGGGTACGAGCGGATGGCGGTGCTGCCCCGCGACTTCCGGGTGCTCGCGGGCGGCATGTTCGCGAGGTTCATCGGCCCGCTCCCGCTCGACGAGAAGCAGGACCTCTACGTTCGTGCGCCCAACGAGCTGCGTCTATTCGCGTACCTGATCCTCGAGCGCGAGCTGCGTGAGTCGCTGGACGAGCGCGCCGAGGCGGGCGACGAGCCCGGGTTCGACGAGCTCTTCCCCGAGCCAACGGACTACGACGCGTTCGTCGCTGAGCTGGAGTCGACGGGGCAGTCGCGCGAGATGCAGCTGGACGTCGACCGGAAGTAGCGCCGGCGCTCTCTACTCGCTCAGCAGGCGGTCCCGCGCCTCTTCGTACCGGCTGACGGTGCCTGCGACGACCTCGTCGGGGAGCGTCGGCCCCGGGTCGGCGCGGTCCCAGAGCCCGCGCTGGACCAAGTCGTCGAGGTACTCGCGGACGAACTGCTTGTCGAAGCTGGGCTGGGGGCGGCCCGCCTCGTAGCTCCCGGCAGGCCAGAAACGCGAGCTGTCGGGCGTCAGGGCCTCGTCCACGATCACGAGCTCGTCGGTCTCCAGGCTGAATCCGAACTCGAACTTGGTGTCAGCGATGATGATCCCGCGCTCGAGGGCGTAGGCCGAGGCCTGCCTGTACACCGCGAGTGACAGCTCACGGACGCGTTCGAGCGTGTCCCTCCCGACCAGGTCTGCCGCGGCTGCTTCGTCGATGTTCTCGTCGTGCTGGCCTTGCTCGGCCTTGGTGGCGGGTGTGAAAATGGGTTCGGGGAGTTGCTCGCAGCGCGCCAGCCCGGGAGGGAGTGCGACCCCGGACACGGAGCCCCGCTCCTGATACTCCTGCCAGCCGCCGCCCTCGAGGAACCCCCGCACGACGCACTCGATGGGCAGCACGCGGCACGCGGTGCCGATCGTGATGCGGTGTTTCAGATCCTCTCGGGTCGTGGTCGCGGTCCGGAAGGCCTCGTCGGGAACATCCGCGACATCGGTGGACTGGAGGTAGGAGTGGCAGATGCCGCGGTCCTCGATCCAGCGAAGCCAGAAGCCCGCGATCTGGGTGAGCAGCCGCCCCTTGCCCGGGATGGGTGTCGGCAGGATGACGTCGAACGCGGAGAGGCGATCGGAGGCGACCAGCAGGACCCGCCCGTCGGGCAGCGTGTAGACATCGCGGACCTTGCCCCGGGTACAGGGCAGATCGAGGTCGGTCTGAAAGACGGCGGTCGTGTTTCCCACGGATGATCCCTTGCGGCGGCCCCGCCACGGGGTGGCAGCCGTGCGCTTCGAACGCTTCTATCCTATATGGATCCGCGTCGGTCGTCGGGGCGGATCCCTGCCGATGCAGGATGGTCCGGGGCGGAGGCGACCGCGCAAACGATGCTGAGCTTTGCAGTCTTTGATGAGCAGGGTCCCTCTTCGGAGTGGCCGGTGCGTGACGCGTACATGTTCGGGCCGGACGGGATCCCGGTGCCCGCGCAGGTGCGCGCCGAGGCCGGTCGGATCGTCTGCGAGAAGCCTTCGGCTGAGGCGGCAGGGCTATCGGTCCCGTACCCGTCGCCCGAAGCGGGCCCCGGCGACAGCCAACCGCTGGTGCTCTCGACGTGTCTGCTACCCGAGCGCGATGAGCCGTACTTGCTGAGCCTTGAGCTTGCTCGCCAGCGGATCATGGTGCTGCTCAACAAGCTCGAGGACTGGCAACTCTTCGATCTTCCGCCCGAGAACCCCGCGCTCGTGGCGCTCGAAGCCGCCCGTTTGGCGTTCACCGAGGCGCTGGTCAGCCACCGTCTTAACGGTGGTACGGGCGGTGGGTACTCGGTCGATGCGGACCGTGGCGCCCGGCGCGCTCTCGATCTCGCGACCCGGGCGAGCGACCTGCTCGCCGAGGTGCACGTGAAGCGGGCGTTGCCCGACCGGCTCAGCGGCGCCGGGTACCTGATGGCGACCGGTCAGGAGCCGCAGGCGTCGGGCTCGGTGACGGGCCCCCCGGTCAAGAGCCCGAACGACACCGGGCTGGTGCTGGCGGGCAAGCCTGCGATCGCGGTGTCGGTCAACCCGAACCAGTTCGCGCCCGCAACGCAGCAGGCGCTCGCGTCGTCGAGCGACTTTCTCGCGCTGCCTGTGAGTTGGCGCGAGCTCGAACCCGACGAGGGGCGGTACAGCTTCGCGTCGACCGACCGCTGGATCGAGTGGGCGGTGCGCAGGGCGAAGATGTCGGTTTTTGCAGGGCCCGTGATCAGCTTCGACAAGAGCGACGTGCCGGACTGGCTGTACATCTGGGAGCATGACTACGAGACGCTCCGCGAGGTGATCTACGAGCACGTCAAGAACGTCATCACGCGCTACAGGCGGACCGTGCCCCGCTGGACGGTGCTCAGCGGTCTGAACCGCAACGAGAACATCCAGCTGACGTTCGAGCAGATGATGGACCTGACGCGCATGGTCATGCTGCTGACGCGCAAGCTGCACCCGCAGGGCAAGATGCAGATCGAGGTCGTGCATCCGTTCGGTTCGGAGCCGGCGCACCGTGCGCGGTCGCTGCCCGGGACGCTCTACGCGGAGATGGTGCAGCAGGCCGGCATCGGCGTCGACGCCTGGGCGATCCGCCTCGAACTCGAGCGCCCGAAGCCCGGGCAGGTCGGGCGCGACCTGATGCAGCTCGCCGCGACGCTCGACCGCTACGCGCTGCTCGACCGACCGCT
>JANQQZ010000145.1 GCA_028284805.1 Phycisphaerales bacterium | reverse complement strand
CTCGGCGCCTGCCCGCTGAGACGCTTTCGGGGTTGGCCGAGCTGCTGGAGACGATCCGCCAGCCCGACGCCCAGCATCCGTTCCGCGGCGAGCTGCTCTGGTCGCTCGACGCGGTCCAGCACACGCACGACAAACGCGGGCGGCTGATGCTCTCGCGTATGTCGACGATCGAGGGCTTCGGCGCCAGTGGCCCGCCGATCATGAACCTCGGCTCGATCGCGATGCCCCGGCGGGAGACAACCGAGCGGGTGTTTACGGAGTACTACGAGGGCATGATCGGGCTGTCGCTCCTGACGCCCGCAGAGCGGCGGAGCGCCGAGACCGGGATCGAAGAACTCGAGGAAGCGATCCCTGCGAACCAGTTTATGCTTGGGGTGATGGCGCCCGCGTTCGGGAGCGCGATGCAAGCGTACGACATCTCACGCACGGATCACATCGGGCTGCGCACGCTGATCGCGATCGAACGCTACCGCGCCGAGCGGGGCGAGCTTCCTGCTGCGCTCGGAGATCTCGTGCCCGATTCCCTGAGCGCAGCGCCGCCGGACCCCTGGGCGGGCGAGGGACCGCTGCGATTCGAGCGCGATGAATCGGAGCTCGGCTACCGGCTCTACAGCGTCGGTTCGGACGGGGAGGACAACGACGGGAAACGCCCCGAGCCGGGCCGGTACGACATCCCCGATCAGGACGCGCTGAACGGCGATGCGCCGGGCACGGACTACGTATTCACGCGTTGATCCGGCATGCCCGAACGTTGGAGCGATGCGATGGCCTTACCGCACGATCCGGTCCCGGTGATGACCCGCGGTTCTGTGGCGCGACCGATCCGTCTTGCGGTGCTTCTTTGGACGTTCCTGTCGCGAGGGGTCGCCCGCTGACCGGCGATTCCGTCCGATCTATAATTCTGTATACAGCCTTCCCCGTGATCGTCCGGGATCAGTTCGGATGATGGGGTGGGTCTGGTTTGCCGAAGACGGAGTTGCCATGACTACGACGCCGAACACTGTGAATTCGACGATCACCGGGGCACACCTGGACGGGGTGGACCCGCACGCCGTGACGATCTCCGGGCTGGTGCTGGACGCCAGCTACGGCCCGAGTGCGCCGCCGGCGTCGCTGGTGAACTTCGATCGGGACATCCAGGAGCCCGGGTCGTACCCCTACACCCGCGGGCTGTACCCCGAGGGCTACCGCAGCCGGCTCTGGACCATGCGCCAGTTCGCGGGCTTCGGCTCGGCCGACGACACCAACCAGCGGTTCAAGTACCTGCTCGAGGCGGCGAAGACCAGTACCAAGGCCAACACGGGTCTCTCGACGGCGTTCGACCTGCCCACGCTCATGGGCCGCGACTCCGACGATGAGCTGAGCGTCGGCGAGGTCGGCAAGTGCGGCGTCGCGATCGACACGATCGAGGACATGCACAGGCTCTACGCCGACATCCCGATCGACAAGGTGACCGTCTCGCAGACGATCAACGGACCGGCGTGCGTGATCTGGGCGATGTACCTCGCGATGGCCAAGCAGCGCGGCATCGGCTGGGACACCCTGGGCGGCACGCTCCAGAACGACATCCTCAAAGAGTTCCACAGCCAGAACGAGTTCATCTACCCGCCCGACCCGTCGGTGAAGCTCGTCGTCGACACCATCGAGTTCCAGGCGCAGCATCTGCCCAGGTGGAACAGCGTCTCGATCTCGGGGTACCACATCCGCGAGGCGGGCTCGAGCGCGGCTCAGGAGCTCGCCTTCACCCTCCGCGACGGCATGGAGTACGTCGAGGCCTGCCTCGAGCGAGGCATGGACATCGATCAGTTCGCGCCCAGGCTCAGCTTCTTCTTCAACAGCCACAACGAGTTCTTCGAGGAGGTCTGCAAGCTGCGGGCTGCGCGCCGGATCTGGGCACGCATGATGAAGGAGCGCTACGGCGCGAAGAACGAGCGCTCGTGGTACATGAAGACCCACGTGCAGACTGCGGGGTGCAGCCTCACCGAGCAGCAGCCGCTGAACAACATCGTGCGCGTGGCCTACCAGGCGATGGCCGGCGTGCTGGGAGGGTGCCAGAGCCTGCACACTGATTCCATGGATGAAACCTTGGGCTTGCCGACCGAGCAGGCCGTGACGGTGGCGCTGCGGACGCAGCAGATCCTGGCGCACGAGACGGGCGTGACGCGGACGGTCGACCCACTCGGCGGCAGCTGGTTCGTCGAGAGCCTGACCGACCGCATGGAGCGCGAAGCGCTCGACCTCATCCGCGAGATCGACGCCATGGGGCGGTACGAGGGTTTCCACGACGGCGAGCCGATCGATGACGACAACTCGCAGCACCCGGCGTACAAGCCGACCACCGGCTACGGGCACGGCGCGGTGACGGGCATCAACCGCGGCTACTTCCGCCGGCACATCGCCGAGGCGAGCTACCGGTTCAGCGAGGAGTGCGAGGCCGGCGACCGGATCATCGTGGGCGTGAACGAGTACCGCGACGATGAGGAGGATCGGCCGATCGACATCCTGGTCATCCCCGACTCGGTCGAGACCGAGCAGGTCTCGCGCCTGAGCGACTTCAAGCAGCGTCGCGACGACGCGGGTGTGACCAAGGCCCTCGATGCGATCCGCGAGGCGGCCCGCAACGGCGAGAACGTCATGCCGACGCTGGTGGAGGGGGCGCTGGCGAACTGCACCCTCGGCGAGATGGTTCAGGCGATGGCGGATATCTACGGGCGGTACGCGGGCGGGCCGGAGTGGTAGAGTGTGCAGTGCCACAAGTACCTACAGGCGCTTCAGCACTTGGGATTGCCGTTGATCTAATCGGACTTATTGGGGCGCTTGTGGCGCTGCCAACTGCCCTTTTTGTTTTTTACAGACACCGATTTCTTGTTCAGATTGCTTGCTTTCGCGGGCTGTCTGTTCGAAACGAAGGCGGGCACGTCTCAGTGCTTCTGGTCAATCGCGGTTGCCCTATCGCGATTCGCGAAGTTAGCGTCGTTTACTACGGCAAGAAGATGCCTCCGCCTTGTCGTGGCAAAGGCGTTTTCGTGTACGAGCCGACGCCGCCGTGTGTCATCGAATCGGAACGCCGTCTTGAAGCAGAGCTGCCACTTCATTTCGAAGATGCCGAGGTGTGCGATTGGCGAGTGTTCGTAGAGCTAGAAAATACAACTCGATTGGAGATCACTCCAGACAACGCTCAATACGGCAGGACCATCTTCTTTCGTCCGCAGGTACTTGGCTTGTTTGGTCCGATCCGCCCTCGAACAGGCATTACTTGGCGAATAAATAGTTGGGCTACCGGGCGACGTATCAGAAAATCGATTCGTCAAGAGCGCGAGGACAAGGCGAAGGACGGCGAAAGCACTGAGAACGAGAATTCGTCTCCGGAGTAACAACTGTGCCTCCGCGATCTGGTCTGCCAATGGCATTGCAAGGGCGGCGATGGCGGCGACATATCGTCCGACATGCCCTGCCGGGTGACATTCACCATTACCGCCACCCTCACCACCCCGCCCGAGGAGGTCGGCGCGGCCATCCTCGACCTCTCCCAGTGGCCCACGTTCACCGGCTGGGGGCCGATGCCCGGCATCCGGGAGGCCGAGTTTCTGGAGCGGACCGAGGCAGTCGTCGGCACGCGGATCGGGGTGACGAACACCGACGGCTCGCGGCACGTCGAGACGATCACGGCATGGGATCTGCCGCGGCGGATCGAGCTGCGGCTGGACGGGTTCCCGAGGCCGCTGTCGTGGCTCGCGACGCACTTCGTTGAGTCGTGGGATTTCGAGCCCGATGGCGACGGAGCGTGGGGTGCCGAGCGGCGGTTCGAGATGCACGCAACGAGTTGGCTGTCTCGGCCGATGCTGATGCCGATTGCGTGGATGATGCGGAAGGCTGTCATCCGACATATGGATCAGATCAGCGCGACCGAAGTGCGCTAGAGCATCCCCCCCAGCATCCCTCCGTCCACCGGCAGGGTCGCTCCGGTGATGTAGCTCGCCGCGGGTGAGGCGAGGAAGGCGATGGCGGCGGCGACTTCTTCGGGTTGGCCGACGCGGTCCATCGGGGTCGCGGCGAGGATCTGCTTGTAGCGGGCGGCGTTCTCGAAGACGGGCTTGGCGAGCGGGGTGTCGATGTACGCGGGCTGGACGCTGTTGACGCGGATGCCGTGGATGTGCTCGGTGGGGGCCCACTCGACGGCGAGGTAGCGGGTGAACTGGTCGAGAGCGGCCTTGCTCGCGGCGTACGGAGCTCCTGTACTCATAGAGCGCACCGCGGCGACCGAGCTGACGTTCACGATCGCGGCGTGCGTCGACTCGAGCAGCTTCGGGCGGAGCTTGCGGCAGAGGTCGAAGGCGGCGTCGTAGTTCACCCGCATGATGCGTTCGGCTTCTTCGATGTTGTAGGCCGAGGTGGGCTTGCGGACGTTCGTGCCCGCGTTGTTGACGAGCACGTCGAGCTTCTCGGTGACCGCCGCCTCGATCCTGGCTCGGTCGTCGGGCTCGCCCACATCGGCTGCGATCGTGGTGATGCGTTCGCCCAGAGATGATGCGAGCTCGGCGAGGTCGTCCTCGGAGCGGGCGACGGCGATCACATGGGCGCCGAGCGCATGGAGCAGCCGCGCCGTGGCTCGCCCGATGCCCCTGGTGCTCCCGGTGACGAGCACGCGGTGGTTGGTGAAGTCGATCATGGCGTGGTCCTCCCGCGGTGGGTGCTGTTGTGGGCATGGAGCGTCGAACTGTATTCGTGGCGGGGCAGTTGGCGGGACGGCAGGATGCGATGGCGCGGGCGCGTCGGTGTGGTATCCTCTTCGTGCGTATGCACAGCCCCGCTCTGCGAATCGTGATCGCTCTTTCCAGCGTCTGCCTTGTCGGTCTGCTCTCGGGCTGCTGGTACACGGTCACGCCGCCCGCATCGCCCGCCGACCCGGTGACGGTGTACCTCGTCGACTACGGCGACACCAGCCGCGTCTGGCTGCCGGCGGCGGAGAGCGAGCAGGCCGAGCCCGCGTTCATCGAGTGGGGCTACGGCGACTGGCGGTGGTACGCCAATGACAAGAAGTCGCTGCTCTACGGCTCGGTGGTCTTCATCTGGCCCACCGATGGCTCGATCGCCCGGCGCGAGTGGACCGGCTCGCCCTGGGCCTCGCCCGGGCGCGACCGCCCGCGTTCCGAGATCGATGGGTACGCGACCTGGATCTACGAGCTTCCGGTCGAGCGGTCGAAAGCTGATGCGCTGCTGGCGTCCTTGCAAGAGCGGTACGACGCGCAGATCGACACGGAGATCTTCAACGAGCGCCGCGAGACGTGGTTCGTCCGCGATGGCACGAGCTACTGGCTCGGGCATCAGTCGAGTTCGGTGATGGCGGACTGGCTCGAGGAGCTGGGTGCCGACACGGGGGGCTTCACGGTGCGGGCGCGGTACCGCGTTCGCGAGCCCGGGCGGTCGTTCGATGTCCGGCCGCTACCCGATGACTAGTAGGTAGACCGCGAGGCCGAGCCCGATGCCGTGGAGCACGGCGATCGCCGGGACGCCCAGCGTGAACTTCAGTGTCTTGGTTTTGTGCCGAAAGTGCTTCATGGCGAGCAGGGCCCCGGGCCAGCCGCCGAGCATCGCAAGCAGCAGCAGGGTCTTCTCGGGCGTGCGCCAGTTGCCCTTCTGGGCTGCCCGCTTGTCGCGCCAGAACATGACGAGCGTGACCAGACTCATCACGAGGTAGGTGGCGGCGAGGGTGATCCACAGCTCCGGGGGCATGGGTGCAGCGTACCGTGCGGCGTGTCGGATTTCGAGAGTACCAATCTCAGCGACCGGGATGAGGCGAGGGCGTTCCTGGTCGACATGGCCCGCGCGCTGGCGGCCAACGGCACGCCCGCGCACCGGCTCGAGGAGGCGATGACCGCGGTCGCGGAGCGTCTGGGGTTCGAGGCCGAGTTCTTCGCGACGCCCACCTCGGTCTTCGCGTCGATCGCGGAGCCCGGCAAGGTCGCGGTGACGACGATGACGCGGACACAGCCGAGCGATATCAACGCGGAGCGGCTCGTTAGGCTCGACGAGCTGCTCGAGGACGTGCTGGCGGGCGAGGTCACGCCCGCGGAGGGACGCAGGCTCGGTCGGGAGATCCAGGCGAGCCCCGACCGCTATGGGACGTGGGCGACGGCGGCGAGCATCGGGATCGCGTCGGCGTGCGCCAGCCTGTTCTTCGGCGGCGGGCTGGAGGAGATGCTGGCAACGCTGCTGGTGGGCCTTGTCGTGGGCATGCTGGCGATCGTGTCTGTGCGCCTGCGTGAGCTGGCGCGGCTGGTCGAGTTCGCGTGTGGGTTCGTCTCGGCGTTGGGTGCCGCGGTGCTCGCTTCGTACGTCGAGCCCATGAATGTGAAGATCGTCACGCTTGCGGGCGTGATCGCGCTGGTGCCCGGGCTGTCGCTGACGGTCGCGATCAACGAGCTGGCGACGCGGAACCTCGTCGCGGGCGGCGCGAGGCTGATCGGGGCGGTCATGATCCTCGTGTCGATCGGGTTTGGCGTAGCGCTCGGAGTGCAGGTCGCGTCGATGATGAAGCTGGACAAGGTAGCCGAGGCTTCCGAGCTGCCTGGTTGGACGGAGTACGCGGCGTTGCTCGTCGCGCCTGTAGCTCTCGCGGTTCTGTTCCGCGTGCCGCCGCGGTTCTTTGGGATGGTAACGGTGATCGGCGTGTGCGCGTATCTGGCCGCGAGCAAGGGTGCGGAGGTACTCGGGCCCGAGTTGGGCGTGAGCGTGGGTGCCGCGGCGGTGGGGGTGCTGAGCAACCTGTACGGTCGGCTCGCGAACCGCCCGGTGGCGCTGGTGATGATGCCTGCGATCATCCTGCTCGTGCCCGGGGCGATCGGGTTCCGTAGCGTGTCGAGCTTCCTGGATGCTGATGCACTCGCGGGTTTGCAGGCAGCGTTCACGGCACTGCTGGTGGGCGTGTCGCTGGTCGCGGGGCTGCTGATCGCGAACGTGGCGGTTCCGGCGAAGCGGTCACTCTGAGTCGGAGTCGGTCTCGTTGTCCGCGTTGTCCGCGGGGAACGCGGTCTCGAGAACTGCGGTGAGACGGACGCCGCCCTGCATGAGGCGGACCTCAGCGACGTCGATGGTCGCGGTGACGTAGTCTGCGCTCAGCGCGGCGCCGTGCTCGACGAGGCCGTAGGCGTAGTCCTCGGCGAGCGCGTGCGACTCGAAGGCCCAGCGGCCCGAGGTCGCGAGCATGTCCTCGTCGTGGAAGTCGGCGAGCCAGGCGATGCGGTCGTGGTCGGAGATCGAGGCATAGAGCCGCTCGGCCTTGACGGGCCAGGGGCTCCCGTCGTGGGCCTCGAGGATGGAAAAGTCCCAGATGCGGTGCAGGTTGGTCTCGCGTCCGTAGAAGGTGATCTCGATGTCGTTGCCTCCGCGGTCCTCGGCCCGCCCGCCGTGCAGGGGCTGGTGCAGATCACCCACGAAGTGAACCAGAAACATGAGCGCCTCGCGGCGCTGCTCGATGGGCAGCGACGTGTCGCGGACCTCGTCGCGGAAGCGCTGGATGGCGCTCACGACGCATCCCTGGTCGGGGCAGTCGCGGGCGTGGTCGTACTCGGCTGCATCAGGGGCCATATTCACATAGTGCAGCGGGGCCGACCAGCGGTAGGCGTCCTGCGGGCGGACCGCGTCGGCCCAACTGGCGGTTTCCTGGATCGTCGTGCCGTGCTCAGCGTCTGCGAGCAACTCAGTGATCGCGGCTTGGGTCTCGGGCGAGAGCTCGCGCCATGCGATCTCAGCGACGATGGCGTGACCATCGCGACCCCAGAGCGCGCTCGCGGGCGATGCAACAGCGATGCAGGTGACGACAGCGGCGGGGGTGCGGAACATGGGCGGTCCTCCTCGGGCCCAGCCTAGGCTGGCCTCGGGATGCACCGGATCGGGATTGTGAAAGCCATGAAGGCCGAGGCCCTGCCGCTGATCGAGCGGCTGGGGCTTCGCGAGGGGCCGCCGCCTTGGGACGAGCGGCTGCCTCCCCGCCTCTGGTCGGGCACGCACGCGGGTGTCGAGATCGATCTGATCTGGCTCGGGCGTGATGAGCGCCACGGCGTCGACCTCATCGGCACCTCGGCCGCCACACTCGCGACCACGCTGCTCCTGACGCACCGCTCGATCGACTGGGTGATCTCGGCGGGCACCGCCGGCGGGTTCGTGAGCCGAGGCGGCGCGATCGGGAAGGTCTATCTGGGCCGCAGCCCGATCTGCTTCCACGACAGGCGTGTCCCGATCGAGGGCTTTCGGGAGTCGGCGCTAGGTGAGCACCCGTGCATGGACGCGACTGAGCTCTCTCGCGAGCTGGGCTACGAGCTGGGCGTGGTGAGCACGGGCGATTCACTCGATGCTCCGCCGCAAGATCTGGAAGCGATGGACCGTCTCGGGACGCACGCGAAGGAGATGGAGGCGGCCGCCGTGGCTTGGATCGCGTCGCTGCACGGCGTGCCGATGCTGGCTGTCAAGGCGATCACCGACCTCGTCGACGGGCCGCACGCGACCGAGGCGGAGTTTCTCGAACACCTGCACACGGCGAGCGATCGGCTCGCGGAGGCCGTGGCGCGGGTGATCGCGTGTCTGCCCTCTTGAGGCGGGCCTGGCTGTATACAATCTGGGCTTCTACGACCGGGGACCATGCTCATGCGTTCGACGACCGCCGCGACGACCGAATTCGAGAAGACCGACCGGTGCGCCGACCTCGACCATCGCCCCAGGGTCTTGCTGGGCAAGATGGGCCTGGACGGGCACGACCGGGGTGTGAAGGTCATCGCCCGGGCCCTGCGTGACTCGGGCATCCACGTCATCTACTCGGGCCTCTGGCAGACGCCCAAGAGCCTGGCGATCTCGGCGCGTGATGAAGACGTGGACGTCATCGCCGCGAGCATGATGAGCAACTCGCACCTATCGCTTGGGCCCAAGCTGGTCACCGCGCTCGGCGCGACGGGGCGCCCGGACATCCCGGTGCACATGGGCGGGATCCTGCCTCAGGAGGACATTCCGAAGCTGAAGGAGGCGGGCGTCGCGGAGTGCTTCACAACGGGTGTGGGCCTGCTCGACATCGTCGAGAGCGTGAAGGGAACGGTCGGCGAACGCAGCCCAACGATCGTGGGCGGCGGTGTGACGGCCCAGCTCAGCCGCGACATCACGATGGTGCATGAGGGCAAGGGCGTGCGCGCCGACGCGACCAGGCGGCGTCCGAAGCGTGTCATCGGTGTAACCGGTTCGCCCGGCGCGGGCAAGAGCACGCTCGTGGCGCAACTCGCGGGCGAGCTCGCGCGGCGGGGGCAGGGCGACGCCTCGCTCGGGCGGTGCGCGGTGGTCGCGTTCGACCCGATGAGCCCGATCACGGGCGGCGCACTGCTTGGTGACCGGCTGCGGGTCGATTTCAACAACCTGGGCGAGGCCGTCTACTACCGCTCGCTCGCGATCCGAGGCGAGGACTACTCGGGCCTGGATGACATCCTCGAACTCATCGGCGGGGCACACGAGGGGACGGACGCGTACGACACGGTCTTCGTCGAGACCGTCGGTGCCGGGCAGAACGAGACACGGATCCGCGACCACGTCGACGAGACGCTCGTCGTCCTCACGCCCGGCATGGGTGACGCGGTCCAGATGGACAAGGCGGGGATTCTCGAGATCGCGGACACCTTCGTGTGCAACAAGGCGGACCACCCCGGTGAGCACGAGCTGGTGCGCGATCTGCGCGACATCGCGGGCCGGCGGGCGATCTTCGAGACGATCGCGACGCGCGGCCAGGGCGTGCCTGAGCTGCTGGAATCGGTGCTGGGCTGAGGCCTATCGCTTGAAGAGGTCGTCGAAGGCCGCGTCGATGGTGTCAAACTCGAATTCGAACCCCTCGTCGAGCAGCCGCTTCGGCACGACGTATCGCCCGTACATCGCAAGCTCGGGATCGGTGCGAAGCACGAGCGGTGCACCGAGCCGGACCATGAAGGCCGGCGCGGGGAGGCCGATCGGCATGCCGATGGCTTGGCGGAGGCTGCGCATGAACTCGGCCTGGCTGACTGGCTTCGGCGCGGACGCGATGTAGGCACCGCTCATGGATGATTCGGTGAGCGCGCGTTCGATGATGCGGTTCATATCACGGGCGTGGAGCCAACTGAAGCCCTGTTTGCCGCTCCCCACGCGCCCGCCCAGCCCGAGCCTGGCGAGCAGGCCCAGCCGGTCCATCGCGCCGCCCCGGCGGTCAACGACGAAGCTGGTTCGGAGCACGACGCGCCTCGTCGCGTCGGGGCAGGCCCGATCGAACGCGTCTTCCCATGCGCGCCCGACATCGGGGGCGAGCCCGTAGCCGAAGGCCGAGGACTCGTCGCAGACCTCGTTCGGCGGATCGCCGTAGATGTGCGCGGTGGACATCTGCACCCACACGTCGGGCTCGACGCCCATGCTCTCGAGCGCATGCCCGAGCACGCGCGTGGACTCGACGCGCGACCGGAGGATCTCGTCGCAGTGATCCGGGGTCTTGATGCAGTCCACGCTGCGCCCGGCGAGGTTCACGATGGCGTGCGCGTCCCTCAGGTGCTCGACCCAATCGCCGAGCGTCCGCCCATCCCACTGAACACAGCCTCCGACCGAGCCCGCGAAGGTCCGCCCGCGAGACAGAACGGTGATCCGGTAGCCGAGCGACTCGAGATGACGACCGGCGTTCTGCCCGAGGAACCCGGTGCCGCCCGCGATCACAACATGTCGGCCCGATCCGGGTGCCATGCACGAGGGTAGGTTGCCATCGCGTGCGAGCTACCATCAGCCCGCGTGTCGACCAGCCAGCCAACCGGACCAAAGCGTGCGTTGCTTACCGAGGACGGGCGTCTCACGCGAGGGCGGCTCGCGGGCAAGAGCATGAACCGCGCGATCTGGGTGCTCGCGTGGCCCGTGATCACCGAGAGCTACCTGAACTCGCTCGTGGGACTGACCGACACGATGCTCGCGAGCCAGCTGTCCGAGGCGGCGACCGACGCGATCGGTGTCGCGAGTTACTTCGTCTGGTTCATCGGCCTGATCACCATGGCGCTCTCGACCGGGGCGACCGCCCTGGTGAGCCGGAGCGTGGGCAAGCACCGGATCGCGACCGCGAACGCGGCGGTGGGGCAGACGTACGTGCTGGCAATCCTGTCGGGGGTGATCGTCGGCGTGATCATGGCGGGCGCGGCCCCGTTCATCAGCGCCCTCGTGCAGCTCGAAGGCGAGGCGAAGGAGGCCTTCGTCGGTTACCTCCGCATCGTGGCGATCGGGGTGCCGATGAGCAGCGTCCTGTTCAGCGGGATCGCGTGCCTGCGCGGGGCGGGGGATTCGCTCCGCCCGCTCTGGGCGATGGCGGCGTGCAACGTCGTGAACATCGCGGTCAGCTTCGTGCTCGTGGGCGTGCCGCTGCGGACGAGCGAACTCGTCGAAGGCGAGACCGTCACCCGGACGATCTTGCCCGCGGTGATCGACAACGGGTTCGGGATCTACGGCATCGCGATCGGCACGCTCTCGGCGCACACGGTCGGCGCCGTGATCATCACCGTGATGCTGCTCATAGGTCGTGGAGGCGTGACGCTGAAGCGCAGGCGGATGCTGCCCCATCTGGTGACGATCCGTCGGCTCGTGCGGCTCGGCTTCCCCAACTTCCTCGAGAGCCTGGGCATGTGGCTCGGCAACTTCGTGATCGTGATGCTGGTGGGCTGGCTGACAGTCGCGGCGCGGGCGAACCCGGGCCAGACCTCGGGCGAGGGGTTGTTCGGCGCGCACATCTGGGCGATCCGGATCGAGGCGTTCAGCTTCCTGCCAGGCTTCGCGATGGGGATGGCGGCGGCGACGCTCGCGGGCCAGTACCTTGGCGCGGGCAGCCCGAAGCTCGCCAGGGCCGCGATCCTGAGGTGCACCGCGATCGGGGCCGGGGTGATGTTCTTCATGGGCGTGTCGTTCGTCACGGTGCCTGAGGAGATCATCGGGCTGTTTACAGCGCAGGAGAGCCACCTGCGGCTCGTGCCCCCGCTGCTGATCGCGTGCGGGTTCGTGCAGGTGCCCTTCGGCATTGCCCTGGTGATCCGCGCGGCGCTGCGCGGGGCGGGGGACGTGACCGTCGTGATGTGGATCACGTGGATCGCGACGTATGTGCTGCGGATCCCGCTCGCGTTCGTGATCAGCGGCGTGGACGTCTACGCCCTTGACGGCCAGACGATGCTCTTCGAGAACCCCTCCCCGTTCGATTGGGGGCTCACCGGGCTCTGGATCGGGCTGAGCATCGAGCTCGCACTGCGGGCGTTCCTGTTCGCGGGGCGCTTTCTGCACGGGGGCTGGGCCCGCGTGCGGGTCTGAGGCTCAGCCGGCGTCGGTTGCTTCGGTCGCTTCCTCAGCCTCCTCGGCGGCGGCAGCGGCGGGCCGGTTCGCCCCGCGGCCGACGGGTGTCCACCCGTGACGCTCGATCATCCGCTCGAGGCTGAACGGGTCGTCGCCGGCCTCGGCTTCCGCGATCTCCAGCCCGGTGATCGCCTGGCGAGCCTGGCCGTAGAGCACGCGGAAGTCGTCCTCGGTGAGCGGGACGTAGCGGTCGACCAAGCCGACCACTGCGCTGAGCCTCCGCGGGGCGAGCAGGGCGTAGGTTCGATCCTCACCCGGGATGGTCTCGGGCTCGACTGTCGGGTCGATCGTCTCGACGAACAGGAAGAGTTCGTCGAGCACGTTCTGATCGGCAAACACGGCGGGCACGCCCTGCGGGTTTGTCGAGAGCGTCGTGTCGGTCTGCACCGTGACCAGGGTGTCGTCGTCCTCGCCCAGGCCCGCGTTGAGGGCGTCGGCGACCGCCTGGAGCCCGCCGCTCTTGGCGACGTCGAGGTATCCGGGCAGCTCATTGGTCAGGCGCTCGTAGGCACGCAGGGTTTTGATGCTCTCCACGACCTGCTCGCGGACCTCGTCGACGGTATCAGGAGCGGAGACGTCGCGTGCGTCGAGGACGCGGAAGTAGGTCAGCGACCCGTCGCCGCCGCGCACCGGGTGCTCGGCAGCGAGCAGCCCGACCTGGATCGGGATGTTCGGATTGGGGTTCAGCTCGCGAACCTGAAGGATGGCCCCGGCGGCGTTCGCGCTCTGCGAGCCCACGCGCACCGTGCCGAACGCGAAGCCCTCGAGCTGGCTGAGCTCGAAACCGTTCTGCCACTCGGTGTCGCGTCGGTCGACAGTCGGCAGCGGGATCTCGACACCCTCGCGCTCGAGGATCCGGTCGGCGATGGTCTGCGCGATGGACGTGAGTTCCGGGCGCTGCTCGGCCCAGGTGTCGGGCAGCTCGAAGTAGTCGCCGTCGCGGTTCAGCTCGCGCGTGACCTTACCGAATTCACCCTTGATGGCCCGGTCGGCGATCTGGAGCAGCGCGTCGGCACGCTCGTTCTCGAGAACGGCCCGGACGCGGCTCTCTTCCTCCTCGAACTCGCCCGGGTAGAGATCGCGTTCGAGCTGCCAGCGCTTGCTGACCTCGACGATCGGGATCTCGATGGCATCCAGGAGCGCCAGACGATCGAGCCGCAGCCACTCGAGCTTCACGCGCTGGGGCTGGAGGTAGCCGATGCCGAACTCGTCGTCGACCGGGTTGGTGTCGGCGCGGGCCTCGAAGTGCTCGGCGATCTCGGCCTCGGTGGGCTCCGACTCGTCGGCGATGAAGCGCGAGGCGGGGATGGCGAGGAAGTCCGTCTGCACGCCCCGGAACCGCTCGCTGCCCTCGGCGCGGAGGCGAGGCCCGGAGGGCCGAGAGACGTTGAGGTACGCGGCCCGCATCCGCTGGATGCCGCGCATCTTGGCAACGGCGCGGTGCAGGTCCTCGATGCTGGTCATGCGTCCGGCGCCCGCCGCATTGTTCTCTGTCTGGGCCAGACGACCCAGGTACGCCTCGCGCAGTGTGGGGAACTGCTGCTCGGGGCGGAGGCCTGGCAGCTGTCCGGAGATCATCAGACGCTCGGCGAGGTTCTGCCCGAACTGCCCCGCGATGCTCTGGTACTCCCGTGATGACCGCAAGATCAGGAGCGAGATCTGTTCCGCGATGGTGTTGTAGTAGCCCCGCCCGTCGGCGTCGGAGCCCACGAACCCGCCCGCCTCGGCCTCTTTGGTGAGCAGGTACCAATGCAGATCGGCGTCGGCGCCGGTGCCCTGGCTGAGATTCAGCAGCGCGTTCGCGGTGCCGCCCGTGCCGCCCAGGGCGTTGACCGCGCGGAGCTCGCTGGCGGCATCGAAGAGTTCGCGTTCCTTGACCTTCCGGCCGTCCATGGTGGCGACCGTGCGGTTCTGCAGCTGGCCGAGCTGCTGGATGGCCTGGGGCGCGAGGAACGCGACCATGAGCAGCGAGCCGCCAATGACCAGGATGATCTTGTTGTACTTCCGGAGGAACTTGAGCATGTGTTTCGGCCCCGTGCGTGAGGTCCAGCTGACACCGTCGGAAACGAAAGCCGGCCGACCGGCGATACCGATCGGCCGGGCCGAGAGTTCGCGTTTATGCCGCGTGCATTAGCGGTAGAACTCGATAACGAGGTTGGGGTTGACGTCGAAGGGAACTTGGTCGGGCGTCGGGAGCGAGACGACCTTGGCCGACAGCTCGCCCGGGTTCACGTCGATCCAGCCCGGGACCTCGTAGCCTGCCATGGTCTCCATCTGCTCGCGGACGAGTTTGTGGACCTTGTCCTTGAAGGTGATGGTGTCGCCGACCTTCACGACGAAGCTGGGGCGGTCGACCTTCTTGCCGTTCACGCGCAGGTGGCCGTGGGCCACCATCTGGCGGGCGGCCCAGATCGTGCGAGCGAAGCCGCAGCGGCGGACGAGGTTGTCGAGGCGGGTCTCGAGGAGCTGGAGCAGGAGCTCGCCCGTGTTGCCCGGGCGCCGGGCGGCCTCGTCGACGTAGCGGCGGAACTGCTTCTCCATCACGTTGTAGTGGTAGCGGATCTTCTGCTTCTCATTGAGACGCAGGCCGTAGTCGCGGAGGCGGCGCATCCGGTAGCCGTGCACGCCGGGGGGGTTGAGCTGGCGCTTGGTGGTGTGCTTGGGGATGTCGGCGATCGGGACGCCGACGCGGCGCGAGAGCCGAACCTTGGGACCGGTGTAGCGGGCCATGGCCTTCCTTTCATCCGTCTCCGATCGATGATCGATCGGGTGCCAGCAGGTCTGGCGATCCGCCGGGGTGCCGCGGCTGCGGTCCGGCTTGGTGATCCGGGCACGGTGCCCAGTGGGGGGAATCAAAGCGCCCGGCGGCGGGGCGGTCAAGATCCGACCCGCGTGTGAAGACCCGGGGCTTCATGTCATCTTTGGCGAAGTTTCGGAGGCTGGTCGCTACCATCGGGATCCCCACCCCGTGAGGAGGCCCCGCCCGCATGGATCGCAGCGTCAGCCTGCCGCAGCTTCCCGGCCTGAGCCGCCCCGCCGCCAGGCCGGACGGGCCGAAGGAGAAGTGCGGCGTGATCGGCGTGTGGGGGCACCCCAGCAGCGTCCATCTGTCGTACCTGGGGCTCTACGCCCAGCAGCATCGCGGGCAGGAGTCCGCGGGCATCGCGGTTTCGGACGGCAAGGAACTCCACGCCCACCTGGGCATGGGGCTGGTCTCCGATGTCTTCGACCGCCGATCGCTGCTGGGCTTGCAGGAGCACGGGCCGGTCGGGGCGATCGGTCACAACCGGTACTCGACCGCGGGAGGCAGCCTCGACTGCAATACCCAGCCTCTGGTCGAGACCACGCTGGACGGGCAGGTCGGCCTTGCGCACAACGGCAACCTGATCAACGCCCAGGCGCTCCGGCACCTGTTCGCCGAGCGGGGGCACCTCTTCCACACCACCAGCGACACCGAGGTCATCATCCACCTGCTGGCGAGCCCGGAGCAGCGGGACACGTCGGACCCGCTGGCGGCGACGCTCCGCCGGCTGATGGGGGCGTACAGCCTGGTACTACTTTTCCCGGATCGGATCGAGGCGTGCCGAGACCCGTGGGGGTGGCGGCCGCTGGTGCTGGGCGAGTTGGAGCACGAGGGGCGGGCGTACCCGGTGGTCGCGAGCGAGACGGTGGCGCTCGACGTGATGGGCGCGCGGATCGTGCGTGAGGTGGAGCCGGGCGAGATCGTGACGCTGAGCGACAAGGGCGTCGAGAGCCGAACGTTCGCGCCGCCGGCGGATCGGCTGGCGCAGTGCGTGTTCGAGCACGTCTACTTCGCGAGCCCGGCGAGCAACGTGTTCGGGCAGAACGTGCAGACCGCGCGCGAGACGATGGGCGAGGTGCTCGCCAAGGAAGCCCCGGTCGAGGCCGACTGGGTGATGCCCATGCCCGACTCGGGGCGGAGCGCCGCCAACGGCTACGCCCGCGCGAGCGGGATCCCGTACCGCGAGGCCATCGTGCCCAACCGCTACGTGGGGCGGACGTTCATCAAGCCCACGCAGGACCAGCGCGAGGCGGCGGTGAGGCTCAAGCTCAACGTCGTCCACGAGATCGTCGAGGGCAAGCGGCTCGTGGTTGTCGACGACTCGATCGTCCGTGGGACGACCACGCGTGTGAAGATGCAGCAGCTCCGGGCCGCGGGCGCAAAGGAGATCCACCTGCGGATCAGCTCGCCCCCGATCCAGCACCCGTGCTACTTCGGTGTCGACTTCGCGACCAAGACGCAGCTGATCGCAGGCGACAAGAGCGTCGAGCAGATCCGCGAGTTCCTGGGCGTCGACAGCCTGCACTTCCTCTCGCTTGGGGGCCTGCTCAGCGTGATGGACCGCCCAGACCGCGACTTCTGCACCGCCTGCTTCAGCGGCGACTACCGCCTCGACATCGACCACCCGACGACCGAGCAGGTGCTGTTCAAGGAACAGACGAGCATGTTCTGAGCGGGGCTGCGATGTTCGAGGGCTTGCAGTTCACCAGATGTATCACGGACGACGCGGGCCGCCGGGTGCACATCAACCGGATGTGGTGGCATCGTCTCAGGGGAGAGGAGCGCAAGGCCGCGTTCGAATCGATGAACGCCCAGCCTTGGCGCGCACGATGGACGGTGTGGTTCCTTGTTTTCCTTATGTCAAGTCTGCTTGCCGCCTTGGTTGCCTTGGTGCTATTTCTTAGCGCACTCGGGGCGTTGTTCGTTCTGGGCGGGATCGTGCTCATGCCGGCAATGGCATTCGCCGCTCCATTCGTGGCGATGGAGCTTTGCCGATTTGAACCTTACCTGCGATGGATTGCGGAGCGGCGCATAAGCCAGGGGCGCTGCGGAGCGTGCAGCTACACGATACAAGATGTCAGTGAGAGCGTTCATGGCTGTACGGTCTGTCCCGAGTGCGGCGCGGCGTGGAAGCTCCCTTCCGCGGACACGCCGGAGCCGTAACACTGCGATAGGCTGTGATCTGTGAAGGACGACCGCA